>DATAZF010000078.1:0-29753 GCA_036272235.1 Bryobacteraceae bacterium
TCATCATCCGGTTTTTACCGTTGGCTGGCTTCGCCGCGGGCGACCCGCTTATTGAATTGCGCCGATTGGCCGCGCGGAATGCTCAAACTGTTCCAACTGGAGTGTTGCAGATGTTTTGCCAGGAACACGATTTGCCCGACATGATACGCGTAGCGCGCCAGTTGCCGGTGAATCGCCTGGGCGACGGAATGCGCCTCTCCGCGAATCGTGACGCGGCGCGCGAGATCCGAATCCGTTAGCGGCAGGAGCGCGGCAAAAACACAACACCATCCGTCCTCCCACAGCTTGACAACTTCGGCGCGGGTAGCAGGCGGATCCACGAATTCCGCATCCCGGTTTCGTACGGCACTTTCTCCGTCAACATCCGGGAAGCCGGTCCAGCGGGAGACCATGTTACCCGACATGTGCTTGATGATAATCGCCACTGAATTCATTTCGGGATCCAGCGTCTCGTAGATCTGGCTGTCGCTCAATTGCGTTAGCGCGCGGTCGCCCAGAGTCTTGTAGTAGTGCAGCAGGGAGACTGAGTCCGCGAGGCAGGATACGGAAAATTCCAGGGCCATGCCCGCATCATAAAACATTTCCGCAAAACCGTCCGCGCGTAAGGTCGTGTGCGAATATGAGGAATGCCTCATGTTCGAAAGGCGAGCGCGGGCTCGCGTTCAGCGGAGGCGCGCGCCGGCAACTCAGACGCTGAACCCAGGCGGATCCCCCGGCAGCGGCGAGGTGAGCGGCGGGTGGCCCAGTTGCTTGATGCCGCGGCCGCCGTGATCGCGGATACAGGATACGACGCCGCCACCATGTGTGCGATCGCGGAGCGCGCCGCAGCGCCAATCGGGTCGCTATATCAGTTTTTTCCCAATAAAACAGCCGTCGCGCACGCGCTGCGGGTCAGGTTCGGCAGCGACTATGAAGGTCTGCTGATTGCCCTCGAGGAGGAAGCATCCGGTTTGAGTCTTGAGCGCCTGGTCGCGCGTCTGTTGAACATGACGGTCCGCTTTGTGGATGGCCATCCGGCATTTCTTGCACTGCTCGATGCGCCTGCGAGCACAAGGAGCCCTGCATCGTTGCGCAACACGCTGCGGATCCGGCTCGCGTGCTGTCTCAGCGCGGTGCGGCCGGGAATCCAAAAGAAGAAGGCGCTGCGGTTGGCGACGGTGACACTACAAATGCTCAGAGGATTGAATCAACTGTACGGAGAGGTTTCAACGGCCGAGTGGAAACGAGTCGTCGAGGAATACACAGTGGCTATCTCGGCTTACCTGAAAAAACAGACGGGCAAAGCACAGAAGGAAAGGGCCGGCGCATGAGATGGCCGCTGACGCAACCGGCGGCTGTGGGCCTGCTGTCCGGCGGGTTGCTGCTTGCCGGTTTGTTCCTTGAAGGCTGCTCGGAAAAATCCGCGAGCGCGGCCGGTAATCAGCCGCCCCCACCCACCGACGTGCGCGTTGTAGCGGTCGAACAGCGCGACGTCCCAGTTTTCGGTGACTGGATCGCCACGCTCGACGGGACTGTAAACGCGAACATCCAGCCGCAGGTGGGCGGGTATCTGATCAAACAGAGCTATCGCGAAGGCTCGCTTGTGCACAAGGGCGATGTGCTCTTCGAGATCGATCCGCGGCCGTTTCAGGCAACGCTCGATCAGACTCTGGCGCAAGTGGCACAGGCCGAAGGCCAATTGGCGCAGGCCCAGGCGCAACTGCAACTCGCTAACATCAACGTGAACCGGGATACGCCGCTGGCCGCCGCGCGCGCCATTGCACAGAGCCAGCTCGATAACGACACCCAGAATCGGGCCCAGATCGAAGCGCAGATCAAAACGGCGGAGGCGAATATCCAGACGGCAAAGGCCGCGGTCGAACAGGCGCGCCTGAATGTGGGGTTCACGCAGGTCCGGTCGCTCGTGGATGGCATCGCCGGAATTGCGACCACACAGGTCGGCAGCCAGGTGAATCCAACGACCGTGCTGACTTCGGTATCGCAGGTGGATCCGGTCCGCGCCTATTTTTCGATCACGGAACAGGAGTATCTGGCGCTTGCGGGAAGGGCAGTGAAGGGCTCGTCAAGCGCCGGCTTTCTGCGCGAGAACAGCACGCTGCCGCTGCAGATGACGCTCTCCAACGATGCGGTTTATCCGCATCAGGGACGGATCGAATTCGTGGATCGTCAGGTGAACAGTCAAACGGGCACGATCCGAATCGTAGGCTCGTTTCCGAATCCCGGAAACGTGCTGCGGCCGGGGCAGTTCGGCAGGGTCCGTGCGATGACGAGTCTGAACAGGAGCGCGCTGCTCGTGCCGCAACGAGCTGTTACCGAACTACAGGGCCGCTATCAGGCAGCCATAGTTGACCCGGACAATCATGTGAGGATCGCCGGCGTGGAAGTGGGCGATCGCGTGGGGCCGATGTGGATCGTCCGCAGCGGGCTGAAGGCGGGAGAGCGTGTGGTCTCAGAAGGAACCTCGAAGGTACAGGGCGGGATGACGGTGAATCCGAAACCCGATACTACGCCCCAGACGGCTGGAGGCAAGTAAGGCATGTCGAAATTTTTCATTCGACGGCCGATAGTGGCGATGGTGATCGCCATCGTGATGGTGATTGTGGGCGTGGTATCGATGACCACGCTGCCTGTCGCGCAGTTCCCCAGCATCGTGCCGCCCGAAATTCAGGTGACGGCGACGTATCCGGGCGCGGATGCGCAGACGCTCGAGCAGTCGGTGGCGGCCCCGCTTGAAGCGCAGATCAGCGGCGTCGACAACATGAATTTCATGTACTCGGTGAATGCGAACAACGGGCAGTCGCAGATCACCGTGGACTTCGACGTGAAGACCGATCCGAATATCGACCAGGTGTTGACTCAGCTCCGAACTTCGCAGGCGCAGTCCCAATTGCCCGCGCAGGTGAATACGTCGGGCTTGTCGATACGAAAATCGCCGACTTCGCCGATGATGCTGGTCTCTCTGAATTCACCGAAGGGGACTTACGACAACGTCTTCCTCGCGAACTACGCCTACATCAACCTGGTGGACGAACTGACGCGCGTGCCCGGCATCTCGCAGATCAACGTGTTCGGCGCGGGACAGTATGCCATGCGGGCGTGGGTGAATCCCGACCAGCTGGCAAAACTGCAGGTAACGGTGCCGCAGATTGTGCAGGCGCTGCAGTCGCAGAACAACGTGAACCCGGCGGGTCAGATCGGAAGCGAACCGGTTCCGAACGGGCAGCAGTACACATATACGGTGAGAACGCAGGGACGGCTGATTTCCCCGGAAGAGTTCGGGAACATCGTGCTGCGGGCGAATCCGGATGGCTCGATTCTGCGGCTCAAGGATGTATCTCGCATCGAGCTGGGTGCACAGTTCTACAACCTGAGCGGGCGCTACAACGGAAAACCCGCGGCGATCCTCGCAATCTATCAGCTGCCGGGCTCGAATGCGGTCGATGCGGCCAATGGTGTGCGTGCGCGGCTCAAGGAACTGGGCCAGAAATTTCCCAACGACCTTTCGTATGCGGTGAGTCTCGACACTACAGCATCCGTCACCGCCGGCATGAAAGAGATTGTCTACACGCTGCTCGAGGCACTGGGGTTGGTGGTGCTGGTCGTTTATCTCTTCCTGCAGGGCTGGCGCGCCACACTGATTCCTCTCATGGCCGTGCCCGTATCGCTGATTGGCACCTTCGCGGTGTTTCCGCTGCTTGGTTTTTCCATTAACACGCTGTCGCTGTTCGGGCTGGTGCTGGCTATCGGACTGGTCGTGGATGACGCGATTGTCGTTGTCGAGGCGGTCGAGCGCCACATCGAAGAGGGCATGTCGCCGCAGGATGCCGCGGTGAAAGCGATGGAGGAGGTCTCCGGCCCTGTGGTTGCGGTGGCGCTGATTCTGGCGGCGGTGTTCATCCCGACAGTATTCATAGGCGGGATTACGGGCCGGTTATACCAGCAGTTCGCAGTAACGATTGCGATCTCGGTAATTCTTTCCGCTTTCAATGCGCTGTCGCTGAGCCCCGCAATGGCGGCACTCTTGCTGAAGCCGAAGGACAAAAGCAAAAGGCCCGGCCTGCTGGGGCGCTTCTTCAACTGGTTCAACCGTATGTTTGCGCGCGTGACGGAGGGCTACATCAGTATCTCGGCGGCCCTGATCCGGAAGGCGGTAGTAGCGCTGGCCCTGCTGGCCATCATTACGTTAGCTTCGGTGTGGATCGGGCGCAAGTTGCCCAATTCGTTTCTGCCGGATGAAGACTACGGCTACGTCTACGTGAGCTTGCAGCTTCCCAACGCCGCTTCGCTTCAGAGAACAAGTGAGGCCGCGCGCCAGGTGGAAGACGTGATTCTGCATACGCCGGGCGTGGCGGGTTGCACTTCGGTGATTGGCTTCAGTCTGCTGAGCCGAGTGCAGAACACTTACAGCTCATTCTTCTTTGTGACGGAGAAACCCTGGGATGAGCGCACGAAACCGGAAGAACAGTACGACGCGATCCGCGCGCATATCACGCAGGCGCTGTCGAAAGTGCCCGACGGGCAGGCGTTTTCGTTTGCGCCTCCGGCTATTCCGGGCGTCGGAACTTCGGGCGGCGTTACCTTCATGCTCGAGGACCGGTCGGGTGCGGAGCTCGATTTCCTGACCGACAATGTGAACAAGTTTCTGGCGGCCGCACGCAAGCGGCCGGAACTGACGGGGATCGCCAGTTCCTACATTCCCGACGTGCCGCAGGAATACGTGGAAGTCGACCGCGCCAAGGTCGAGCGCCAGCAGGTGAATGTCGCGGACGTCTATCAGACGATGGGCGCTTTCATGGGCGGCTACCTCGTCAACTACTTCAACCGCTTCGGCCGGCAGTGGCAGGTATATGTCGAGGCCGAAGGTGATTACCGGACGAATATCAAAGACCTCGGCCGTTTCTACGTCGCCAACACGGGCGGCACCATGGTGCCGCTTACCGCATTGACAAGTACGAAGAGCATCGCCGGGCCCGAGTTCACCATGCGCTACAACGAGTACCACGCCGCGCAGATCAATGCCTCGGCCGCGCCCGGTTACAGTTCCGGCCAGGCAATGAAAGCGCTCGAAGATACCTTCACGCAAACGATGCCGAGGGAGATGGGATACGACTACACCGGCATGTCGTTCCAGGAGCAGCAGGCGGCGAAGGGTGTTTCGACCCTGCAGGTATTCGGGCTGTCGCTGCTGTTCGTATTTCTGATTCTGGCGGCCCAGTACGAGAGCTGGTCCCTGCCGTTCAGCGTGCTGCTGGGAACTCCTGTGGCCGTATTCGGCGCCTATCTCTTCCTG
Organism: Bryobacteraceae bacterium; assembly: GCA_036272235.1. Taxonomy (GTDB): domain Bacteria; phylum Acidobacteriota; class Terriglobia; order Bryobacterales; family Bryobacteraceae; genus BOG-234. Next base: position 5,291 of record DATAZF010000078.1, read on the forward strand.
TGGGCGCGAAAGTTCGATAACGATGTTTATGCCCAGATCGGGCTTGTGATGCTGATCGGCCTCGCGGCGAAGAATGCAATTCTTATCGTGGAATTCGCCAAACACGAATACGATGCGGGCAAGAGCGCCGCCGACGCCGCCCTGACCGGCGGACGCATACGGCTGCGTCCGATTCTGATGACGGCGCTTGCGTTCATTCTGGGTTGTGTCCCCTTGTGGACAGCGACCGGATCGGGCGCGGTGTCGCGCAAGATTCTGGGGACGGCGGTGATCGGCGGCGCCCTGGCGGCCGCGGTGCTGGCCATATTTTTGATTCCGGTTACTTTCGATGTTGTCGAACTGATTACCGCAAAGGTGACCGGAGCCGGTAAATCCCGAAGGCACGTCGAGGCCGGCCCGGATGAGGAACCCGCCTGATGGGTCGTCTTGTAATTGCGGCGGCGGGCGCGGTGATGCTGGTCGCTTCTGGTTGCACGGTCGGTCCGAACTACAAGCGGCCGGCAGTGAATACACCGGATCAGTTCTTCCACGCAGCGCCACCCGGCGCGAATGCCACGGCGGATACAACTTCACTGGGGGATGAGAAGTGGTTCACTCTCTTCGGCGATCCGCAACTGCAGACGCTGGTTCGCACGGCATTGACCAGCAGCTTCGACGTGCGCATTGCCGCGAGCCGGATCCTGCAGGCGCAGGAGCAGGTCGGCATTACGCGCGCAGGCGAGTTTCCCACCATAGGCGCGGGCCCCGGATTTTCCAGTCAGAAGCTGCCCGGGCTTTCGATCAGCTCCTTTCAGCTTCAGGCGCTGGTTTCGTGGACGCCGGATTTCTGGGGCCGCTACCGGCGCGCCACGGAAGCCGCGCGCGCCACCGAAACGGCGGCTGAATGGAACCGGCGCGAGATTTTGAGCACCGTCGTGGAGAGCGTCGCTGTCGCATACTTCCAGATGCGTGAGCTCGATGCCGAGCTCAACCTTTCGACGCAGACTCTGGCCTCACGCCGTGAATCGCTGTCCCTGACACAGACGTTGTTGAACGGCGGGGCGACAGGGTTGTTGGACGTCCGGCAGGCCGAGCAACTGGTGGAAGAAGCGGCGGAGACGATTCCCGATACAGAGCGGCAGCTCGGCGTAGAAGAGGACTTGATCAGCACGCTCATCGGCGATAACCCGCACGCCATTCCGCGCGGCCAGGCCTTTACCGATCAGGCAGTCCCGCCCGAGATACCGGTGGGACTACCCTCGCGGCTTCTCGAAAGGCGCCCTGACATTCAGGCCGCCGAACAGCGACTGGCGGCGGCGACCGCAAATATCGGGGTCGCGCGCGCACAGCTGTTTCCGAGTCTCCCGCTGACCGGAAGCGCGGGCATTCAGAGTACGAATTTCGCGCGCTTGTTTTCAGGGCCAGGCGCGGCGTGGAATGTTTCGGCGTCTTTGACCGAGCCGATTTTCAACGCGGGCGCCCTGCGGTCGAACGTACGTCTCAGCGAAGCGCAGCAGCAGGAGCTGGTGCTCACGTATCAACAGACGATTCAGGCGGCCTTCCGCCAGGTATCGGACGCGCTGATCGCGTATCAAAAATATCGCGAGTTTCGCGAGCATCAGGAGAAGCTGACAGCGGCGGCGGAAGATGCGGCACGCTTATCGGATCTGCGATACCGCGGCGGTGCTACGAGTTATCTCGAAGTGCTGACAAGCCAAACGAATTACTTCGCCGCGCAATTGAATCTCTCGCGTGCCCGCCTGAACGAACGGCTGACGCTGGTGCAGTTGTACGCCGCCCTGGGCGGCGGCTGGGAAACATAGCGCCGCGAGCTGTAACGCGCAGCGAGGCAGGTTGGGCAACCTGCGGCGGATTGGTATTCCGCCCGTCCGACAAAGCGAAACTGTAGAGCCCGATTGCCCACCCGGCCGAAGCTTAAAACTCGAACTTCGCCACAATCTGCCCCGTCCGCGGCGCGCCGAACGTGGTGCCGACGTTGACATACCCGAAGCCCGCAGTAGTCTGACCCGCAAGGTTCCTGGTCTGCGTCGCCGAGGCATTTAGCGCGGTCGGATTGTTCATCTCCGTCCGGTTGAAAACGTTCGTGAATTCGGCGCGGATCTGAATGTTCATCCGCTCCTTCATCCGGAAATTGCGCGCGAGACTGATATTTTCCGCGGGGCGCCGCTGATACCGGTAATCGTTGTAATAACTCGCCGCCGTACCGTATTGCCCCGCCGGCGGATTCACCCACGCCGCCGGATTCAGCACGAACGTCGTATTGGGATCGAAGCAGTGGCAATTGAGATCGTGCGTGAACAACGGCACGCCCGGCACGCGGTCCATCAGCGTGGTTTGGAAAGTATAGGCCGCGAGATTGCTGGTCGACGTCGGAGACTGGATCGGCAGCCCGCTCGCATACCGCAGCAGCGTACCGATTTGCCAGTCTCGCGTCAGCCAGCCGACTGTCCTGCCGGCGAAACCATCGCCCGGCTTCCATTTCGGCGTGAGATAGCTTCCCGAGATCACAAGCAGCAGCGGCTGGTCGTACGCCGAGAGCGTCTTCTGATTGGCGCGGTTGAACACGTTGTTGATAAAAACTCCATCGCCGCGCCCGTAGTCGTCTTCTACGCCTGCATCGAGTTGCTTGGCCCAGGTGAACGATCCGCCGGCCTGCAGGCCGTGCGAGAAACGCTTGGTCACCTTTATCTGCAGCGATTCATACCACGTATCGCCGTCCGGCACCCAATGCCAGTTCGTGATCGCTCCGTATTGCGGAAACGGCCGGAGCGACTGGGCCACGGTGGCCGTCAGCGGAAAGCCCGCGTAAGGCGGATTGCCGAATCCAGCCGCAATGGCGGTCGCGGAATTCAGCGGGGCCGCCAGAATTTTGAGATCCCCCGGGTTGTTCAAACTCAAGCCGTGCGCCTCCAGATCCTGCTCGGAAATCGCATTCGGATTGATCATTCCACCGGAATTCCACCACACCCCGCGGTTGCCGACGTAAGTCGCTTCGACGAGCAGATTGGGAAAGACTTCGCGCTGGATTCCGGCGCTCCACTGCATCTGGCGCGCGGGCCGCCCCGCGTTCTGATCCATTTCCTGCGGCGCCGACCCAAGCGATCCGGGGAACAGATACTGACCCGGATCGAAGTTCGGAAAAGTAATCTTGTAAGGTATTCCGTTCCTCATGTAATAAGCCGGACTCCCGTAGGTGCTCGTACTGTACAGGTATTCGGAACCGGCGGAGAAGCCGACCTGGTTATCGTCCGTCTTGAAGTAAGAGACGCCGGCTCCGACGCGCAGAACCGTCTTGGGCAGAAACTGCCAGGCCACGCCGAGCCTTGGTCCGAACGCGTAAGGATAGTTGTGAGCCAGCACGCAGTTGCAGCGGCCGCCGCCGTTTCCTTCATAAATGATCGCGCCCGGCAGACCGCCGGCGGAAGGGTTCGCCGTGCTGGGAGAAAAGGCTCCGTAGTAGCCGTTCCCGTCCCGGAGGTAAGTCGAGAAATCATAGCGCAGACCGTAGTCGACAGTCAGCGTGCGCGTTACTTTCCAGGTATCCTGCGCGAAACCCGAAAGCGAATGCGCGCCCATATGGGTGGTCGCGGGAACAGCATCGTAGCCGTTATCCACGGCGCCCAGCAGAAAGCTCGCATAGGAATATCCGACCGTGCCGGGCAGGCTCACTCCATTGAGCGAGGGCAGGCCCGTCTCGTTCGGACCGAATGTCAGCCAGCCCATGCTGTAGGTTTCGTTGAACATCTGGTAGCCGTTCGCCATGGCTTCGGCGCCGAATTTCAGGGTGTGATTGTTGCGTACCCATGTCGCGCTCGTGTTGAACGTGGGCTTGCGTAAAATCACGTGGATCTGGTTGCCTGGACCCGTCCCCGATGAAAGCCCTCCCTGTGCCTCGCTCAGACCGCCGAATACCGGGAAAAGCGTCGAATTGGCTCCCGTGAGTCCGAGTTGGGCCGCCGAATCGAAACGCTGACTGTGATCGTTGATCTTCGTATCGATCAGCCCGGCTCCGACATGCAGCAGCAGCGTGGGCGTCAGCGTCTGGTCGTAGTTCACGCGATAGGTATTGGAATTAATGGACCGCGGCTGGCTGCTGCGGATCGGTTCGGGCAGCACACCATTATTCGGATTATCCTGACGGTTCAGGGACCAGAAAACGGCGAGCTTCGAGTTCGAGCTGATCTGGTAATCGCCTTTGAGCGAGGGGATCGTGGTCGCGATGGGATTCGTGTAAGTCGGCAGGTAGTTATTGGTCAAACCGCCGTTGGTCGGCAATGGAATCAAAGCCTGCACCTTCGCTGCGACCGGGTCGATCATGCTCGACGGAATGGTGTTGTTTGGGAAGGGATTGCGCTCCACAAGACCGTTGCTGTCGACAAAAGAGGAACTGGGATCGTAAATCGTATTTTCGAGGATAGGCCGGCCCAGAGCGTCGGTTCCCAGGTTCTTGTTCGTCAACGCCTGCTGGAAATTGCCGGCGCGATAAGCCAGTGTCGGCACCGTGGTCGGAACGTTGTTGGTAATCGTGGTCTGCCGGAACTGCTCCCAGTTGAAGAAGAAAAATAATTTGTCGTGGCCGTTGAAGAGTTTCGGTATTCGCACCGGGCCGCCCAGCGTGAAGCCATAGTCGTTTCGCCGCTGCCGCGGGCGCAGCAGGTGTCCGTTGCCGTCGTTGGTAAACGGGCTGCCGGCGTTCAGCGCCTCGTTGACGAAGTAATCGTACGCGCTCCCGTGATACTGGTTCGTGCCCGATTTCATGGTGGTGTTGAAAAGACCGCCGCCCACCTGCCCGAACTCCGCCGCGAAATTGCTGGTCTGCACCGCAAATTCCTGAATGGCCTCGACGCTTGGCTGCGTCTGCGACTGCGTGCTGTACCAGCCGTTGGTCGCATCCTGGCCTTCGATCAGCATGGCCTGCGTGTTTGCGGGAGCGCCGTTCACCCTTACCGTCATGTCAGCGCCGGCCGAGCCCGGCCCGGAGGATTGCGTGGCGAAACTCCCGCCGGGAAGCAGTTGCACGATCGAGTACGGATTCCGGATGCCGGATGCGCCCGCCTGCGCGCCCGTTGGGAGCACCGGCAGGTCGTCGAGCGAATTGACCGAGATGTTGTGGCTCAACTCCCCGCTGTCGGTCTTGAGCAGGGGAGCCGCTTCCGTCACCGTCACCGCTTCCGCCCTGGTGCCTACTTGCAGGCTCACATCGACCCGGTAGGTTTGCGCCACATCCACCACGAGGCCTCTGCGGATATATGTTTTAAACCCGGGCACCTCGACTGACATTTCGTACTGTCCCGCGGGAAGTTGCGCGAGCGTATAGTTGCCGGTTGCCGAGGTGGCCCCGGGGTAAACCGCGCCCGTCTGCGTGTTCTGGACTTTCAATGCGGCGCCTGCGACTACGGCGCCGGTGGCATCTGTGACGGTTCCTGTTATGGTGCCGCGATCACTTTGACAGAACGCGATGGCGGCGATGGCAAGAATGCCGGCTCCGGCCGAAAGGATACGCATGTCAGTGTTTTCCTCCTCAAAGCGAAGTGATCATATAACGATTTCAATTAAATAAATGTACGATTTCGCGCAAATCAAAAAAAATGAAGCTGTAAGGGAAGGATTGGCAGCCTGCGCGGGGTCGGCAATCCGGCTGTCCGGTCGCAGATCGATAATCAGGGCAGGCTGCCAGTCAGCCGCGGATTACGCTAGAGGCTCTTGAGGTACTCGACCAAATCCCACCTGTCCTGATCGGACATTTGGCGAGTCCCGTATTCGTGGCCGGCGTTGCTGTTGGCGGGCAGCAAGGTATCGAACAGAAAGCCCTGATATTCACTCACCCCAGACCTGAAACCGACCTTCGCCACTTCCAGTTCTCGCGACCCGACCATAAACTTGCCCGTCCGATACGCGGTGCCCGCGGGATCGCCCGGCAAGGGCGCCGCCGGCAACAGCAGATCGTAGAGCGTCGGTACGGACCCGTTGTGCAAATAGGGCGCCGTTGCCCAAATGCCGTTCAGGGATCGCCCCTTGTACGACCGCAGCGACTCGAACGGCCCCACCGTGGAATCCGGGATGTAATCTCCGGACTTAACCGAAGGTTTGATCTTGTTTGAAAAATACGCCTTCACCAGGTTGGTCACCCAATCCGCCGCTCGCGTAAAGAACCATTTGTCGGGATCGGGTGTCGCCACCACATTTTCGGTGGCCGTAGTGAGCAACGCAGCCACGGGGGCCTGCGTATCGAGCAGGATATTGCCCACGGAGGTATTGGAGTACAGGTTACGGAGAATTCCGCTGTAGCCTTTGTCATCGACGGCATTATTCGCCATTCGCGGATCCGTGCCAACGCCCCCCGCAATCTTATCCATGTGGGCGACGACCCGCCGGTCAGGACTTGCACGATCGATCACCGCATGGCATGCCGCACAATATTTTCCAAACAACGCTTCACCGCGGTCGCGGCGCTGCGGATCGATCGCGGGTAATCCGGCCTTCTGCGCCGCGTCCGCCCACAGCGGAGATTCGAGCGACGCCAGCCGGTCTTCAAGTGATCGCAGATGGCCGAGGTCTGCTGAAGACCGGAAACTGATATGGGTCTTGCCGAAACCCTGCCCGCCCAGCACCGACGAGATCGTCCAGTCTTTCTTCTGTGACCAGTCGAGCGTCGCAAAAACGCCAATGACCTCCCCGGTATTTCGTCCCAGGGGGCCGACACCGGCATTTGCTCCGATGCCGTTCCATTGAACGTAGTCGTGTTGTGAAATATCCCAAAGAAAGGGATAACTTGCCGGGGCGTTGGGCCGCGTGAAAATGCGGTCTCGGAGCGCCTGGAGATCGGCCTTCGTCAGGAGCGCCAGCAACCGGTCTTCCAACGCATCGCGGTCATCGCTGGTGAGGACCGGGCTCAGCTTTGCGAGCAGCGCGTTCACTTCATCCGGCGGCAGGGCGCCATCGAGGGCCGCGCGGAGAGCCTCGGGATTCAGGACATGCTCCGCCACACGATTGAAAATTCGTCCGAACGCGTCGAGCCGCGCATAGCCATAGGGCACGGGAGTGTTGTTGAGAGTCGACTCATTGAAGAAGTTGTAAGCCTGCATGCGGATGGTGTATTTCTGCAGGTCCTGCGTTATGGCGTCATCGGCACTGTAATTTCCGGCTTTACGAACGGCGGCGATGAATCTCTGGCGCTTGGCCGGGTCGTCGCGCGTCGCTTTCATGGCGTCGGCCACGTCGTTCATGAACGTGTCCATATCCGCGGCCGCGGGGCCGCCGTCGATGCGAATGCCCACGCCTTTGTAATCCACCTGCGAGGTGTGACACGCGGCGCAGGTCATGCCCAGATACTTTTTGCCGCGATAATGATCCGCCACGAAACCAACCGGCAAACCATCGGGGTCGCTGGGCGTCGCCTTCTGTGGCAGATAGCGGTAGCGATTCATATTTTCGGGGCTGCGGAACGCCTGCTGCGACTTCTCCTGCTCCAGCGCGATGAAGAAATCGTAGGGCAGCAGATCCGAACCCTGCGTGGTCGTGTAGAACCACGCGCTGTCCGAAGGCGCCCAGCCCTGGTCGAGATACGCCACACGCGTAAACTGGTCGCCAAAAACATCGGCGGAAACAGTCGCGGCTCCGCGCGCGGGATCGTTCTCCTCCAATCGGTAATACGCCCTGTCGAACAAGGTTGTCGAACGCAACAGCAGGAAAAGCACTATCAGCAGTAGTGCCAGCAGGATCATTCGGCTGCGGCGGCCACCGATCCGGTAGAGAGAATGCATGAAACTCTTGTGCATAAACGGGACCTTTCATTCTGCCAGAATTTCAGACGATATACGCTGAGGCTCCGGTAGTATATACCGATAAAGCCGCGATATCAGCCAGAATTGCGGAGCGCTGGGAGCACATGTAAGCTGTTGATCGCCGTGGTGGGGCAGGCGGTTTCACCTGACGGCATTACTTCTGAAACTTCACGATCTCTTTGAACCGCTCCAGCGAGTTGTAGACGATCGGACAATAGGTCGCCCGATCGACCATCTGCCACATGCGGCTCTCGAAAGAACCCGCGCCGCGAATCAGATGCGGAAAGTCGCGGCAAGTATCCGGCCTGGCTTCATAGATCGAACAGTCGTTCCCTTCGAGGAAAATGCAACCGTTCTCCCGCCGCCGCAGAATCGGCTCTTTTTGCTCGAATGCCGACGCCGTCGTGTACTGCTCGATGAACTCCCGCGGCGAGAGTCCGAGATAGCGCGACAGGCGAGCGACATCGCGTTCGGTCACGTCTGTCTCGGCGACGCGGCAGCAGTTTGCGCAGCTTCGGCAATCGATCGCGCCTTCGACCTCTTCGGAGATGCGCCGGAATCTCAGCTCCGGGAAATTATGCCGTTTGAGATAGCGGCGGAACTTTTCGTTTTCCACCTGCTTCTTCTCGCCGAGCTGCCGGATTTGCACAAGGTCAGTAATCACGCAACTCAAGAGTAGCTCTTCTCGATCCGGCGCAGCCTGACCACTAACCGGTGGATAATTGCAGCTCACGGACGGGCTCCGCGGCCTGTGCGCTGAGTGAGCGGCATGGAACTTGCGAGAATGAGCAAAGCACAATGCCCGCCACAACTGTCGCCGACGCCGCGAACGCTCGTTGGGACCGATCCTTCTTCGGCCATCCCCGCGGCCTCGCCACACTCTTCATGACCGAGATGTGGGAGCGCTTCAGCTACTACGGGATGCGCGCACTGCTCATCTACTATCTGACTTCGACCGTCGCGCACGGTGGGCTCGGCTTCGCCGATTCCAAGGCGGGCGCGGTCTACGGACTCTACACGGCGCTCGTCTACCTCATGGCACTCGGCGGTGGATGGATCGCCGATCTCTTCATCGGCCAGCAGCGCGCCGTGCTTTACGGCGGAATTCTGATCACGGCCGGCGAGTTCTGCCTGATGGCGCCCTCCCAAACCGTGTTCTACCTGGGGCTTGTTTTGTTAATGGCGGGCACGGGTTTCCTGAAAGGCAATGTCAGCACGATCGTCGGGCAACTGTACTCAAGAGAGGACGTGCGGCGCGATTCCGGCTTCTCCATCTTTTATATGGGGATCAACATCGGGGCATTTCTGTCGCCGATTTTTTGCGGGTACATCGGCGAGCACTTCAGCTGGCGGCTGGGCTTTGGCCTTTGCGGAGTCGGTATGCTTGCCGGATTGCTGCAGTATGCGCTCACCGTCCGATACCTTGGGGATGCGGGGCGCTACCCGGCGCGATCGAACGACCCCGCGACGGACCGGAAGCACAAGCGCACCGCCATTGTCGCGCTCAGCGTCAGCGCTGCATTACTGGCGCTCGTGGGCCTGCTCAGTGCGGCAGGCGCCATTCATCTGGACGCGAATGTGATCTCCGCCGTGCTCGGCTGGTGTCTGCTGGGGATTTCCGCGCTCGTCTTTGCCTGGCTGATTTTCTTCGGCGACTGGTCGGCCGAGGAGAGGAAGCGCTCAGCGGCCATTCTCGTTCTGTTCGTCGCCTCCGCGCTGTTCTGGGCCGCTTTCGAACAGGCCGGGTCTTCGCTCAGTCTTTTCGCGGAGCGTAACACAAATCGCCACGTCCCCGGTTTCATCGCATCGATTCTCCGGCAGGATGAATTTCCAGCGAGTTGGTACCAATTCGTTCAGCCGCTGTTTGTGATCATCCTGGCTCCGGTGTTTGCCTTGCTCTGGCTGTGGATGGGAAAGCGCGAGCCTTCCAGCCCTGCCAAGTTTTCCGCCGGCCTGTTCTTTGGCGGCGCGGCGTTCGTCGTGATGGTCCCGGCGGCGATCATTGCCAGCGGCGGAAGTGGCACCATGGCCGGCCCGCTGTGGCTGGTCGCATGTTACCTTTTCCAGACGCTTGGCGAGTTGTGCCTGAGCCCGGTCGGGCTGAGTGCGATGACGAAACTTGCGCCCGAGCGCGCGGCCGGTTTCATGATGGGAATCTGGTTCCTTTCGATCAGCATCGGTAACTGGCTTGCGGGCGAGGCTGCATCCCTCTACAGTTCCATGCCGTTGACGGAACTTTTCGGTTCCGTCGCCGTGTTCAGTATCGCGGCTGCCGTAATACTGCTGGTGATCGCGCGACCGACGGTGCGCCTGATGGGCGGCGTGAATTAAGTGGAGCTATGGCGGAAATATCGGGACCAGTTTCCTGTAACGGAGCGGCTCGTCTATTTGAACCACGCGGCAGTCGCGCCCCTTTGCCGTCCTGCCGCGGATGCCATGCGGCACCTGGCTCAGGACGCTCTCGAGTTCGGCAGTGAGCACTACGCGCAGTGGATGGAAACTTATCACGGCGTCCGCGTCTCAACCGCGCGCCTGATCAACGCAGAGCCTGCCGAGATTGCCATCGTCAAGAACACTTCGGAAGGCATCGCGACGGTCGCAACCGGCATTCGTTGGAAGTCCGGCGACATCGCCGTCGCATTTGAAGAAGAATTTCCGGCCAATTTCTATCCCTGGAAGCGTCTCGAAGCTCGCGGCGTCGAGGTTCGCTGGCTTTCGATTTTCGACGACCTCGATCGCATCGACGCCGCCTGTAAAGGCGCCCGGATGCTCGCTATCAGCTATGTCCAATATTTGAGCGGCTATCGCGCGAACCTCGAAGCCATCGGTGAAATTTGCTCGCGGCACGGCTGCCTGTTCGTGGTGGACGCCATCCAGGGGCTCGGCGCGTTTCCAATCGATGTGCGGACCGCGAAGATCGATGCCCTCGCCGCCGACGGACACAAGTGGCTGCTCGGACCGGAAGGCTGCGGCGTTCTCTATGTCCGGCGCGAAGTGCAGGATGAAATCGAGCCTGTCGAATTCGGCTGGACCAACGTCGCGAAATATTTTGACTACGCGTCGCGGGACATGGCGCTGCGTCCCGACGCCGGGCGCTATGAATGCGGCACGCTGAATACGATCGGCTGCTATGGCCTGCGAGCGTCGATCGAGTTTCTGCTCGAAGTCGGGATCGAGAACACTGCTCCGGCGGTTCAAGCCCTCGCGGATCGAGTCTGGGACGGTGTTACTGCCCTCGGCTTCGAAACGCTGGGGCGCCGATCGCCCGAAACCGGAGCCGGCATCGTCAGCTTCCGAAAGACCGGTGTCGAAGCCCAAATGATCGTCCGGCATCTGCGAGAGGCCGGAATTATTACGGCTCCGCGGCAGGGCTGGGTCCGCTGTGCGCCGCACTTCTACATTGCGCCGGAAGAGATCGATCGCATGCTCGCCGAACTTGAACGCGTTCGCTGATGAGAATTTATCCTGACGCGTTGCTGTGTCGCCGGCGCGAGCCTGGCGCCGATGGCAGAGTGAACTTTCCGTAAACGGACGCACGAGAACAACTTGAGAGCGTCCGCTTCGCCAGTTACTGCTTTCGGAAAACAATAATGTGCTGTTGCGGCAGCACCTCGATCGCTTTGTCGAACTTGTAACCTTCCGGCTGCACCTCGGCCCGAACCTGCGCCACGGTCATCTTGTGTTCTTCGCGGATCGGCACCTTCGGATCCTCCGCCCGGTATTCCAGAAACACAATCCGGCCGTTCGGCTTCAAAGCATCGCGAATCCGGTCCAGCATTTTCTCCGGCTCCGAAAATTCGTGGTAGACATCGACGAGCAGCACAAGATCGAGTGAGCTCTTCGGCAGTTTCGGATCGTCAATCGTGCCCAGCACCGCGTGAACATTGCTCAGATGGCGCACGCTCATGTTCTTCGTGAGCATGTCCAGCATCTGCTGCTGAATGTCCTCACCGTAAACGATGCCGTTCGCGCCTACACGGTCCGCGAGCCGCCACGTGAAATAGCCCACGCCGGCTCCGATATCCGCAACCGTCGCCCCGCGCTGAATGCCGATCGCGTCCAAAGCCTGATCCGGATGCTCATCGCTCTCACGTTCGGGGCGGACCAGCCAGTCCGCGCCCGCCGCGCCCATTACCTGGGCGATCCGGCGGTGCGTGACCGGATGAAACTCTTCCGCGCTCGCAAACCATGAGCCCGCAAGTGCGGCGAGCCCGACAAGAATTACAGCCCTGCTTTTTTCCATAGCTCACTCACGCGCTGCTTCACATCGGGCGACATCTTCAATACTTCCGGCCAGGGACGCGTAAAGCCCTCGCCCGGCCACTTCCGCGTCGCGTCGATTCCCATCTTACTTCCGTAATTGATAAGCCGGCTGGCATGGTCCAGCGAATCAATCGGTCCCATCGTGAACTGAATATCCCGCTCGGGGTCGATATTATTCAACGCCCGCCAGGCGACTTCGCTGATGTTCTGCACGTCGACGTCTTCATCCACCACCACGATGCATTTGGTGAACATCGCCTGGCCCAGTCCCCAGATGGCACTCATGATTTTGCGTGCGTGGCCGGGATAAGATTTCCGGATCGACACCAGCATCATGTTGTGGAAGATGCCTTCCGCCGGCATGCACATGTCGCGCACTTCGGGGATTTGCATGCGCATCAAAGGCAGGAAGATGCGCTCGATCGCCTTGCCCATGTAGAAATCTTCCATTGGCGGCGGACCCACGATGGTGGTCGCATACACCGGGTCTTTTCTCTGCGTGATGCACGTAACGTGAAACACGGGATACTCGTCGGCGAGCGAATAATAACCTGTGTGGTCGCCAAACGGGCCTTCGGTGCGAAGCTCGCCCAGCTCGACATAACCTTCGAGCACGATCTCGGCGTTCGCGGGCACCTCAAGATCGACCGTGTGGCACTTCACCATCTCAACCGGACTGCCGCGCAAGAAGCCCGCGATCATCATTTCATCGAGATCCGGCGGCAACGGCAGAATCGCGGAGTAGATCGTGGCGGGGTCGGAGCCGATCGCCACCGCCACATCCATTCGCGTCTTCCCGCCCTCCGCCATACGACGGCGGTAATGTTCCGCCCCCTGCTTGTGCGTTTGCCAGTGCATGCCCGTCGTGCGTTCGTCGAAGACCTGCAACCGGTACATCCCGCAGTTCCGCTTGCCGGTTTCGGGATTCTTCGAAAACACCATCGGCAGCGTAATAAACGGTCCACCATCATCGGGCCAGCACGTCAGCACGGGGTAGTCGTAAAGAGAGAAGCCCTCGGTCCTGATGACCTCCTGACAATCGCCGCGCGAAACGATCTTCGGAAAGAACGCGCCGATTTCCGCCAGTTTCGGCAGCATCTTGAGCTTGTTGAGCAGGCCCTCCGGCATGCGCATTTCGAGATATTCGCTGATGCGCCCGGCGACCTCGTCCACGGATTTGACTTCCAGTGCGATCTCCATGCGACGCATGCTGGCAAAGCTGTTGATGAGGACAGGAATCTTCGAGCCTTTCGGATTCTCGAACAGCAGCGCCGGTCCGCCGGATTTCACCGACCGGTCCGCAAACTCCGTGATCTCGAGCTTCGGATCGACTTCGAAGGGGATGCGCTTCAGCTCTTTGTTCTTTTCGAGGGCGCGGATAAAGCCGCGCAGATCGTCGTATGCCATGTCGTTTTTAGAGAAGCTTCGATCTACTATGATTGCAATTTACGATGGGCCGGTTCAAAACATTCGTCCTGCTGGCACTCGTCCCGTGGACGCCATCCGCATACAGTCAGCCGGCGGCCGTCCCGCAGTGGCAAATCGACGCCGGCGGTAAGAAGGCCTTCGATGTCGCGTCTATAAAGCTGGCCACCGGCGACTTCAGGGGGCCCCTTTTCCCGCTGGATAACAGTGATGCCTTCAACCCCACCGGCGGACGTTTCTTCGCGCAGTTCACACTCCTGACGTTCATCCAGTTCGCATGGAAAACCCGCCCCACTCGCGAGCAGGCACAGACCATTCTCGCCCCTCTTCCCAAGTGGGTTGCGACGGACCGGTTTGAGATCGAGGCTCGCGCTGGCGGCAATCCGACCAAGGACCAGATGCGCCTGATGATGCAATCGCTGCTCGCCGATCGCTTTCATCTCGCGTTGCACTTTGAGACGCGCGAGACCGCCGTCTTTGGCCTCACGCTGGTCAAACCCGGCAACTTAGGCCCGAAGATCCGGCCGCATTCGGAAGGCCCTCCGTGCGACAAGGCAGTCGATCCTGATGTTGTCTTCCCGGAGCGATGCGATGCTCAAGCCCTTATGGCGCGGCCGGGCCGGGCACTGCTGGCCGGCTCGCGCAACACCACGCTCGACCTGATCGCGTCCTCACTGGCTGGTCTTGGCGGGCTCGGACGTCCGGGCGTTGACCAGACCGGCCTCACCGGCAGATATGACTTCACGCTCGAATGGTTCGACGAAACCGGCGCTTTCAGGCCGAGCCCTGCCGCGCCGGCTCCCGGCATCGCCGCCGACGCGCAGGGCCCTTCATTCCTCGAAGCCTTGCGGGAGCAGTTGGGGATGAAGATGGAATCGACCAGAGCTCCCGTCCAGTTTCCGGTGATCGACCATATCGAGCGGCTGTCGGAGAATTGAACCTCAACTTATGACGAATCGGATCGCACTTATCACCGGCGCCAGCCGCGGTATCGGACGTGCCTGCGCCCACAGACTGGCCGCCGGGGGCGCTAAAGTCGTTCTCGCCGCGCGCCAGCTCGACAAACTGGAAGAAGTTGCCGCGGAAGTGCGCGCCGCGGGCGGCGATGCTTTTGTCGTCGCCATCGACCTCGCCTCGCAGGATTCCATCAAAGAAGCCTTCTCAAAAGCTTCGAAAGATTTTGGACGCATCGACATTCTGGTCAATAACGCCGGCCTGACGCGCGACGGTCTCGCGATGCGCATGAAGCGGGATGACTGGGACGCCGTGATCCAGACCAATCTGTCAGGCACATTCTTCTGCATCCAGCAGGTGCTGCCCGGCATGGTGCGCGAGCGCTGGGGAAGGATTGTTAACATCAGCTCCGTCGTCGGCGAATCCGGCAACGCCGGTCAGGCGAACTATGCCGCGTCGAAGGCCGGATTGATCGGCCTGACGAAATCCCTGGCGCAGGAGCTGGCCTCACGCAACATTACCGTGAACGCGGTCGCGCCGGGTTTCGTCGAAACGGATATGACGGCTTCGCTGAGCGACGAGTTGAAGGCGAAGATTACACAATCCGTCCCGCTGAAAAGAATCGGCAGCCCGCGGGATATCGCCGCCGCCGCAGGCTTCCTGTGCGGAGACGATGCCAGCTACATCACCGGCCATGTGCTCGACGTCAACGGCGGCATGTTCATGCGGTGAGAAACTGGGAACAATGCGATTACGCAAAACCGCGCTGTTCGCCGCAGGTCTGCTGACGGCGAGCCTGCTGGCCGCCGACGGCAAGATTTTCCCCTACTCGTATGTTCAGGAGGATCTGCCCAACGGCCTCCGTCTGGTCACGATTCCGACCGACTATCGCAACATCGTCTCGTTGTTCATCGTCGTCGGCACGGGATCCCGTAACGAGGTGGAGCCCGGCAAGAGCGGTTTCGCGCACCTTTTCGAACACCTGATGTTTCGCGGCACCGCCGAATTTCCACCGGAGCGCTACGAGGCAGAGATACAAAACGCGGGCGCGGCGTCGAATGCCTTCACCAGCGACGACCTCACGGCCTTTCACACGACTTTCTCGAAAGAGGACCTGCCGCGAATCCTCTCGATGGAAGCCGACCGGTTTGCACACCTCTCTTTTACTCAGGAGGCGTTCAAAACCGAGACCCGCGCCGTGCTCGGCGAATACAACAAGAACAGCGCCAGCCCTTCCGAGAAGCTGTACGAAGTCCTCCGCGCTACGGCGTTTCATGTGCATACTTACCAGCACACAACGATGGGCTTCCTGAAAGACATCGAGTCGATGCCGGGTGAGTATGACTACAGCCGCCAGTTCTTCGATCGTTACTACAGGCCGGAATACACCACGATCATCGTGGCCGGAGACGTCGATCCAAAGCGCGTCCGGTCGCTTATCGACGAACGCTGGGGCACATGGAAGCGAGGCAGTTTCAAGGTTTCGATTCCGGCTGAGCCGCCGCAGACCGCGCCCCGCACCGCCAGCATCGATTGGCCGTCCGAAACTTTGCCATGGATCGCTGTCGCCTGGCACGGACCCGCCTATACCGATACCAGCGAAGAGACCGTGGCGCTCGACGCAATTGCGCGTCTGGGTTTTGGCCAGACCTCGCCGCTTTACCAGGAGTTGGTGATCGACGAACAAAAGGTCGATTCCATCAACGCCGGGCCCCCGACGAATATCGATCCGGAGTTATTCGCAGCGATTGCGCGAGTCAAGAAGGCAGCCGATCTGCCTTCGATCCAGGAGCGGTTGATTACGACAGCCCAGGGCTTCGCGTCGAAGCCCGTCGATGCCAAAAAACTCGAGATCCTGAAGGAGCACCTGCGATACGAGTTCGCTCTGCAGTTAAACAACAGCGAGTCGATCGCCTCCACAGTGGCCCAATACGTCGCTTTGCGCCGGACGCCCGAGACCATCAATCGGTTCTATGAAGCTTACGCCCGGCTGACTCCCGCGGATATTCAGAAAGCCGCGCAAAAGTATCTGATCGCCAACAATCGCACCATAGTAACGCTGAAGTCGACAGCAGGTTCGAAATGAAGATCACCCGGGGCTCTCTGATCCTGGCGTGTGTTGCCCGGATTGCATTCGCCGCGCCGCGCGTTGTGGAACTTCCCGGCAAATCTCCGCTCGTGACCTTGCGCTTTGTCTTCACCACGGGCTCGGCCTCCGACCCGGCCGGAAAGCCTGGAGTCGCGCACCTGACCGGCGAGATGCTCGGCGGTGGCGGCCCCAAAGATTTCACCTGGAAACAGATTATGGACGCCATGTACCCGATGGCGACTTCTGTCGATGTCTACTCCGACAAGGAAATGACGACCTTCGTCGGCGAGACGCACCGCGACAATCTGGATAAATTCTACGCATTGATGCGGGACATGATCCTCAATCCGGGTTGGCGCGCCGACGACTTCACTCGCCTTCGTGACGACTCTCTGAACGCCTTGCGGGTCAGCCTGCGCGGCAACAACGACGAAGAGCTGGGGAAGGAAGAGCTCTATAACGTGATCTACCGCGGGCGTGCTTACGGTCACGAAAATCTCGGGACCGCCTCCGCGCTGCAGAAAATGACCGTTGCCGATCTCCAGGGGTTCTATCGCCAGCACTACACTCAGGCAAATCTCATCATCGGCATCGCCGGCGGCTACTCGCCGGAATTCCTGGCGCGCGTAAAGAGGGATTTTGCAGCGCTGCCCGAAGGCACCGCCGACCACTTCGACCAGTTGCCCGCGCCCGAAGCGATTCCGCATAACCACATCACCCTGATTCAGAAAGACACAAGGTCGGTCGCCTGGTCTCTTGGATATCCCGTTGACGTGAAACGCGGCGATCCGGATTATCCCGCGCTGCTGGTTATGACGTCGTGGCTGGGACAACATCGCCAGGGCGGTCGATTATTTACGCGCATGCGTGAGCTGCGCGGGCTGAATTACGGAGACTACGCGTATATCGAATATTTCCCTCGCGGGATGTACCGCTTCGAGCCGGAGCCGGATATCGCGCGCCACCAGCAGATTTTCCAGATCTGGATCCGGCCTGTCGAACCACCGAACGCGGTTTTCGCCGTGCGCCTCGCGATGTACGAGCTCGACAAACTCGTGAAGAAAGGCATTCCCGACGCGGAGTTCCAGAAGACCCGTTCATTCCTCTCGAAGTACATCAATGTTCTGACGAAGACGAAATCGTCCGAGCTGGGCTATGCGATCGACAGCCTGTATTACGGGACGCCCGCCTACAACGACTACATCAAAGCGGCACTGGCGAAACTCACCGTCGCCGACGTAAACGCTGCGATCCGCCAACACCTGCGCGCCGACGACGTCGAAATTGTGGGCGTCGGCAAGGATACCGATGCCATCCGCGCGGGCTTGCTCGGCGATGGCCCCAGCCCGGTGACTTACAACGCGGCCAAGCCGCAGGATATTCTCGACGAGGATCAGATTGTAGAGCGCTTTCCCCTGCACTTGCGTCCGCAAGACGTCACCGTGGTACCTGTAGCGACCGTCTTCGAAAACTAGAGCATTTTCACAATTGCTATAGAGCATAGCCGCAGGCTTGTGGGGCGTGTTGCCAACCAGGTTGCCAACGACCGGGCGGCGGGATTGCGTCAGTCTGTCCCGGGTGAAGCAGCGGTGTCAGTCTGCCAGCGCAAACCGGAAGTTACTTGCCGCGTCGCGCACTTGCGCCAGCTCGGCCTCGCTGAATCCGAACACCTCCCGCGCCAACGCAAATTCCCGTGCCAGATCGGTTTCGAACACACCTGGGTCATCGGTATTCAGCGTGATCGACACTCCGGCATCGAAGAGCTTTTTTACAGGATGGACGTCAAGCGAAGTCACCGCCCCCGTCCTCACATTGCTCGTGATGCAGACTTCCAGCGGAATCCGTTCTTCGCGTAACCGTCGCATTAAATCCGGATCTTCCACCGCGCGGATGCCATGGCCGATCCGCTCTGCGCCAATCGCGAGCGCGGCGCGAATCGACTGCGGACCCGCAGTCTCCCCCGCATGGGCAGTCAAGCGCAGCCCGGCATCACGCGCGTATGCATACGCCTCGCCGCACCATGACGCCGGCCCGCGCACTTCATCGCCGCCGATCCCGAAGGAAATCGCGCCATCCCCCACATACTTCGCGGCGAGCCGCGCGACTTCCATCACATGTCCGGGACCGAACTGACGGATGGCATCGAGGTTCCACAACACTTCCACCGGCGACGTCTTCACGGCCTCGCGCTGCGCCTCGCGAATCGCCTTCCACACGGCGTCGAAGTCGAATCCCCGCCAGAGCACCACCCCCGCTCCCAGCGTGACCTCCGCGTATGTGATCCCCTGACGCGCCAGACGCTCGATCATCCAGCGCGTGATCCGCGCGTAATCCTCCGGCCCTCGCAGCCTCTGTGCGATGAACTTGAAGCAATCGAGAAAGCCGCCGAAATCCGTGAAGCCCCACACCGCGTCGACCGTCTCGCGCGAGACCAGCGGATCGAGCCGCATCAAAGTATCGCGATCCACGGTGCCTTCCAGGTGCAGGTGCAATTCAGCCCAGGCCATATAATCGAAGTTCCCATGACTGCAGCCGAAATGGAAGCAATCATTGGTGGATATCACGGCGACCCATTCAGCGTACTCGGGCCGCACCCCATCAATACCGATGAGAACGCGAGTGGCTGGGCCGTGCGCGCCTTCCTTCCGGAGGCCCGGTCGGCGACTTTGCAACTCGACGGCGTGGCTTCCGCCATGGAGAAGATTCATCCGGGCGGCCTCTATGCGGTCACGCTGGCGGCGCGGCCCGGAGCTTACCGGCTCCAGATTGAAAACCGCGATGGCGGCACGTGCGTGATCGAAGATCCTTACCGCTTTCCGCCAGTCATTTCGGAAGCCGATCTTTACCTGCATGGCGAAGGTAATCTGTTTGAAGCCTGGCGCTCGTTCGGCTCGCATGTGGCGCAGATCGAAGGCGTGACCGGAGTGCGGTTCGCCGTGTGGGCACCGAATGCCGAGGTGGTGACGGTAGCAGGCTCGTTCAACGAATGGAACGAGCGCCGCCATCCGATGCGTCTCCGGAGCGGCGGCGTCTGGGAAATCTTTATCCCGTGCGCGAAAAAGGGCGACGCCTACAAGTACCTTGTGCGGTCCAAAATTCGCGGCTACCAGCAGCTCAAATCCGATCCGTTCGGATTTCAAAGCGAGGTCCCGCCGAAGTCCGCATCCGTCGTTTGCGATGTGGATAATTTCTTTTGGGACGACGAACCGTGGATGACCGCGCGCGGGGAGCGCAACTGGCTCAAAGAACCGGTGTCGATCTACGAACTGCATGTGGAATCCTGGCTGCGATTGCCCGGCGGCGCCAGCCTTGGCTACCGCCAACTCGCCTCGCGGCTGGTGGAATATGTGAAGCGCATGGGCTACACCCACATCGAGCTGATGCCGCTGCAGGAATTCCCTTTCTCGGGCTCCTGGGGCTACCAGGTCACAGGTTATTTCGCGCCCACAGGACGCTTCGGGACTCCACAGGATTTCCAGTTCTTCGTCAACGCGTGTCACAATGCCGGCATCGGCGTCATCATGGACTGGGTTCCGGCCCACTTCCCCAAGGACGCCCACGGACTGGCCTTCTTCGATGGCAGCGCCCTCTACGAGCATGCCGACCCGCGCCAGGGCGAACACATCGAGTGGGGAACGCTCGTTTTCAATTTCGGACGCAATGAAGTGCGCGAGTTCCTGATCGCGAGCGCGCTCTTCTGGCTGAAGCAATATCACATCGATGGCCTGCGGGTGGATGCCGTGGCGTCGATGCTCTATCTCGACTATTCACGCAAGGCGGGTGAGTGGGTTCCCAACCGCCACGGCGGGCGCGAGAATCTCGATGCCATCGATTTCCTGCGCCGCTTCAATGAGCTTGCCCACGGGGTATCGGGAGCCATCACAATAGCCGAAGAGTCGACTTCATTTCCCGCCGTCTCGCGCCCGGTTTACGCCAACGGCCTTGGCTTCACGATGAAGTGGAACATGGGCTGGATGCACGACATGCTGCATTACTTCGGCGAGAATGCGGTGTATCGGAAGTACCACCACAACAACATCACATTCAGCATGTTGTACGCGTTCACCGAGAATTTCGTATTGCCGATCTCGCACGATGAAGTGGTCTACGGCAAGCGTTCGCTGTTGTCGAAGATGCCGGGCGATGAGTGGCAGAAGTTTGCCAACGTCCGCGCCTTCCTCGGGTATATGTACGCCCATCCGGGCAAGAAGCTCCTGTTCATGGGCACCGACGTGGGCGATTACCAGGAGTGGAATCACGACGGCAGCGTGCCCTGGGACCTGCTGCAGTACCCTGCCCACCGCGGCCTGCAGTGTTTCATCCGCGATCTGAACCGGTTTTACCGCTCGCATCGCGCCCTCTACGAAGTCGACTTCGATTACAAAGGTTTCGAGTGGATCGACATTTCGGATGTCGAGAAATCCGTCATCTCGTTCCTGCGGCGCGCCGCGGATCCATCCGACTTCATCGTGTTCGCATGTAATTTCACGCCGGTGCAGCGGCACAATTATTCGATCGGGGTCCCGGAAGCGGGCTTCTATCGCGAAATCCTGAACTCCGACTCGGAGCAATATGGCGGCAGCAACCTGGGGAATCTCGGCGGCGTCACGGCTTCCGCCACGAAGAGCCACGGACGCCCGCACACCATCTCGATTACGCTCCCGCCGCTCGCAATCGTCGCCTTCCAATGCCAACGCCCCACAGATCAAAACGCTACGACGTAATCGTTATCGGGGGCGGCCATAACGGCCTCGTCGCCGCCGCTTACCTCGCGCGCGCCGGCAAAAAAGTACTCGTTCTCGAACGCCGCGAGATGCTCGGCGGGTGCGCGGTCACCGAAGAGATCTGGCCAGGCTACCAGGTTTCCACAGGCGCGTATTTGGTCAGTCTGCTCCAGGAGAGGATCGTTCGCGAGCTGGAGCTGAAGCGCTGGGGCTACGAGGTGCTTCCCAAGGATCCGGCTTTCTTTTCCGTCTATCCCGACGGGCGCCATCTTTTCTTCTGGCAGGATGAAAAGAAGACGCTCGCCGAACTCGCGAAGTTCTCGAAGCGCGATGCCGAGGCTTTCCCGAAGTATGAAGCGTATCTGGAACGCCTCGCAGTGGTCGTCGAATCGCTGCTTCTCCTCACGCCTCCGGAACTACCTCCGAAGAAGCCTTCGGACTTCGTCGAATACCTGAAACTTCTTGGCCGCTTCCGCAAGCTGAGTGCGCGAGATATCGCGGGCCTTGTGAAGATCTTCACGCAAAGCGCCGCCGATCTTCTCGACACCTGGTTCGAATCGCCGGAGATCAAGGTGACGCTCGCGACTGACGGCGTCATCGGCGCGAACGGCGGACCCCGTTCCGCGGGCACGGCTTACATCCTGATGCATCACTGCATGGGCGGGGTGAACGGCAAACGCGGACTCTGGGGATTCGTCCGGGGCGGCATGGGTGCCGTCTCCGAAGCCATCGCCGTGGCCGCGCTCGCGAAAGGCGTGGAGATCCGGACCAACGCTGCCGTCGACCACGTGCTGATCCAGGGCGGCGCCGTTTATGGCGTCGTGTTGCAAAACGGCGACGAGTTGCACGCCGATGTCGTGGCGTCGAACCTCGATCCGAAAGCGACTTTTCTCAAACTGGTCGAGCCGCGCTATCTCGATCCGGAATTCCGGACATCCATTGAGCACTTCCGCGTCGAAGGCACTTCGCTCAAAATGAACCTTGCGCTCGACGGCCTGCCGGATTTCACTGCCCTGCCAGGCACGCCGGGTCCGCAGCACGGCGCGACGATGCACATCTGTCCATCGATCGAGTACGTCGAACGCGCCTGGGATGACGCCAGGTACGGACGGCCGTCGCAAAATCCCCTGATCGAAATGACGTGCCCGACGATCTACGATCCCGCACTAGCGCCCGCAGGCAAGCACATCATGGGAATCTTCCTGCAATATGCGCCGTACACGCTACGGGATGCCACGTGGGACGAGCTCCGCGAGCCGTACGGTGACCGGATTCTCGAAGTCATCGCGGAGTACGCTCCGAACATGCGCGAGATCGTGCGCGAGCGGCAGGTGCTGAGTCCGCTGGATCTTGAGCGCCGCTTCGGCATTACCGGCGGCAACATCTTCCATGGCGAGATGAGCCTCGATCAGATGTTTGTGCTGCGTCCGGTCGCGGGATGGGCGCGCTACCGGACGCCCGTGAACGGCCTTTGGCTCTGCGGCTCCGGCGCGCATCCCGGCGGCGGGGTCATGGGCGCGCCTGGTTACAACGCCGCCCGCGAAATTCTTCGCAGCGCGTAGTGTCGTGATTCCCAGGTTGGTTCGCGATCCTGCGCGGGTCGGTAACCCTGCTGTCCAGTGGCATGTGAACAGCCGGGGCTGACTACCGCCAGGTGGCGGATCCACAATTCCGGTGAAACTACTCCAGGCTGTTTACTTCCCGACGGCCTTCCACAATTCCGCTTTGGTCTGCGGAGCCGCTGAAGTATGCACGTTTATGTAGCGGTCGAAATCTAGATTGAGTTTCTCTAGAATCGGGACCAGAGCTTTGACGTGATCGTTGCCGGGCTGCCCAGGGGCCGGCAGCGAGAAGTCGCCCTGAAAGAGTACCTTCTCCTTCGGGATGTAAGCGATCATCAAGCCATTGGAATGAGGCACCGGCGACACGTGGTAAAGCACCACCGTCCGCGTTCCATCCGAGTAGGTCTTCTTCTCCGTCACCACTTCGAATCTGGCCTTTTTCGGATTCTTCGCCAGGGGGTCGTCCAGCAGCGTCCGGGGCGTGTTCAGCGCCTTGTCGAGAAACGCCTCGTTGTTCTTCTGCGTGATGATGATTGCCCCCTCTTCGACCAGCGCCGGCAGGCCGCCTGTGTGATCGGCGTGAGGGTGCGTGTTCATCACGTAGCGTATGGGTTTGTTGGGAATCAGCTTCTTCGTTTCGGCAATGTAAGCCTCGCCGCGCGCAATGGATTGCCCCGCTTCGAGCATCATGATGTGGTCCTTGAACTCCACAATCACCGAATCGTAACTGCCGGGTCCGGTGGTGAGCCTGTAGAGGCCGTCGCCGAGTTTTTCGGAAGTGACGACCAGCGCCGGCGCGCCGCCGGGAGCGCCACCCCCACCGCCGCGGCCGCCGGTCGGTGCCGGGACCAGCGTTGCGACATCGGCAGGATTCGCCTTTGCCTCCTTCACATCGACTTCAAAGAACGGCCATCCGCCGCGCGTCTGCACGATCTTCGCGGGAGCCATAACCCCGCCGAAGTCCTTCCATCCGGTATAAGTGGCCACGATGTGCATATCGCCCATGATGTTTTCACCGAGCCAGGTTTCGACCCGCTCGACGATGTTCTGCTGATTCAGATAGCCATTGATGACGTAGCTCTTGCCGGACGCCGCCTTCACCGTTGGGCTCCAGGACAGGACCGTATAGTTCTTGCCATCGACCTTGCCCTTGCTGACAGTGGCGTTATTCCCGGCAGCGCCTTTCAGAAAGCCCCAGGGTGTGATGTAAAACTCCAGCGAGTTCGCCCAGGACTTCGAGACGTCGGCCTGCGGGGCCGTGACCTGCTGAAAGAACGTTCCCGGCATCGGTTGTGTTGCGCCGCCGCCCGCGGGATTGTTCGTTGCGCCCGTGTGACGCGATGCCGGCTCCGTCAGATCGATCACGCGGACGTAGTCGTTGATCGGCCGCATCGGATCGTGGGTTCCCCGGCAGATATTGTCGGCGGCGTTCGATCCGCACTGCTGGAAGGCGACGTCTTTCGCCGATCCCGAATAAGTGATGGATTTCAAATCGCCCAGCGCCTTTTGCGCATTGGCGATCACGGTCTTTGCATCCTGCGCCAGCGCGCCTCCGGACACGAATGCAAGGCAAATGGCGGCTACAGCAAGTTTTTTATGCACAGTTTCTCCTCTGTCAACGCCGGTTTGCCGCGGCGGGAAAGTATTCGATATTCTATATCC
>DATAZF010000079.1:0-13680 GCA_036272235.1 Bryobacteraceae bacterium
CGACCAATACACGAACAACGGCTTTCCCACCACGTAGTCGCGCGGCACAAATCCCCAATAGCGGCTGTCCGCCGAGTTGTCGCGGTTATCCCCCATGACGAACAACGTATCCGGCGGAACGATCACTTCACCGTTAGCGACGTGGTGCTCGAACATGTCGACTCCGCGTGGCGTCGTCAAGCCGTTTGGACGCACCGGGAATTCGTCGCGGTATGCCTCCAGGTTCGGGTCGATGTGCTGCGTGTAGGGTTCCCTCAGCACGTGCCCATTGCGGATCACCTGCTTGTCCGCCATCCGAATGCGATCGCCGGGCAGGCCGATCACGCGCTTCACGAAAGTCTGGTCGGTGTTCTCCGGATAGAAAAACGCCACAATGTCGCCGCGTTCGATCTCCCGGTACGGCATCACGTAGCGGCTCAATGCTCCCGGCCTGGCGTAGACCGCGCGATCGACCAGCATATGGTCGCCTACGCGAAGGTTACCCTCCATCGAACCGGTCGGGATCACATAAGCCTGCACCAGCGTGGTGGTGGCGAACAAGTACATCAGAATCGTCAGCACCCATTCGTTCATGACGCCGCGAGGCGCCGCTCTGCGTACCGTCGAAAGCATGCCCCGCGTCGCGTCGATTCGTTCGCGCAGGCTCGACGCGAGCCAGTCCGCGGTGCTGTTCAGAGCGAAATGGACCATGCGCCGCGCATCGCCCGCCCGCGCCGCATCGCTGCACTGATCGCGAAACAAGCGCTGCATCTCGCCGCCATATTCCCGTCTGAACTCGCGCGGATACAGGTACAGAGCCATCGCGTACATCCTAGACAAACCTCGCGCCAACTGCGAATTCATGCTTTTCCTCCTGCCTGCCCCAACAGCCGCCGCGCTCTGGCGGCCGCCACCGCCCCTGCCAGCCGTTCCGCTTCGGCCCGCACCACGCGCTGCCCGAGGGACGTCATCCGGTAATAGCGCCGCCGTTCGTCATCCATCTCCGGGTCCGGCCGCTCGTCCGATTCCTCAATCAGACCCGCCGCCAGCATTCTCTTC
This sequence comes from Bryobacteraceae bacterium, assembly GCA_036272235.1. GTDB lineage: Bacteria > Acidobacteriota > Terriglobia > Bryobacterales > Bryobacteraceae > BOG-234. The sequence goes on from DATAZF010000079.1 coordinate 1,039, forward strand.
AGACAGCCATACAATGTCCCAGGACCGGGCTGCAGCGCGTCGTTCGTCTGCCGCGCCACGTCCTGCATGATTCCGTAGCCGTGGCGCTCTTCATCCCAAAGTGCCAGCAGGATATGAAACACCGGCGGTGTGAGCGGAAGCAGGTCTGAAATACTCGCCTTCTGCGATTTCGTCATATACATCCGTTACGGATACATTAGCCCGCGCGCCCTCGTGCTGTCAAGGCAATCTCTCTCAGACCGGAACGCCGGCCATCTTCGCTATCGCCAGCGCGTTGGCCTCTTTGGTAACGCCCGGCTTCAGCAGGTAATCGAAATCCATCGGACCGCCGCCGCTTCGGGATGCCATGTGGACGTTCAACCCGTGGAGTGGCTCAAGCTCCGCAATCTCGCTGAGCGCCAGGTCGTGCGTCGACAACATGCCGATGGCGCCGCGCTCGATCAGCGTGCGAACGACGGCTTCGGACGCGATGCGGCGATCCTGCGAATTCGTTCCACTCAAAATCTCGTCGATCAGAAACAGCACTTGTTTCCCATCAGCGGCCGTCTCCAATGCCTGACGCAGTTTGTCCATTTCCGTCAGAAACTTCGATTTGCCGTTCAGCAGTGAATCGACAATCGACAGCGAAGCGCAAACCGCCCCGGCGGAAAGCCGAAGCCGCCGTGCCCGCACCGGAGCGCCCGCCAGCGCCAACACCGCATTGAGCCCGACTGCTCGCAGCAGTGTGCTTTTGCCTGCCATATTCGATCCGCTCACCAGATAGAACCGCGTCCGCGCGTTGAGCGCCACGTCGTTCCGGACGCACGACCCAACGGGCAGCAACGGATGCCCGAGTGCCTCCGCTTCGAAAGCGGCTTCCTCGCCCCCAAATTGCGGCAGCGAATTCTCCGGATTCTCATACGCATAATTCGCCAGCGCATTCAAAGCCTCGAACTCCGCCCACGCCTCCAACCAGCCTCGCAGCGCTTCGCGGTTTCGCATCCGCCAGTTCTCGACAGCCATCGAGAGCTGTGTGCCGGCCATCAAAACAAGACTTACGAGGTAAAACCACTCCTTGTTCCGTTCATTGAGCGCATTCAACAGCCGCTCCAGCCGGCGCACCGATACGGACCCGCCCCGCATACGCTCCATCAGCCCGCGGAGTTTCGGCGACTGGAATTGCGCCGCTTCCATCAGCCGTAGTCCCTCCCGCAAGACCTGCGTCTCGAGAGAAACCGGGCGCAGCCAGTCGGCCATACGATTCACCCGCGTACGAAACATGAGCCCGATCGCCGAATGAACCCCGAGTAAAGGAATCATGTACGCTGCAACCGTTTTCCAAAGGATCAACCCGGACATTCCACCCAACAGCAGCGTCCCGGCCAGCGACGATGTCAGCAGAAGCGCGATCTGCAGTGTTCGATTGAATGTGAGAGCCGGTGAATCGAGCCATTGCGTGAACGTCTCGGCTCGGGACTCCAGAAACTCGAATTCGCCCAGCACCGCGATCTGTTCCCGGATCCCGGTACGATCTTTGAGCTCCTGGACCGCTTCCTGACGTGCCAGCGTTTCTGCGAGCGATGGAATGATCGAGAGATATTCCGCCAGCCCTCGTTTGCCGTTTGCCGTGCGCGCCGTGCAAAGCAGCTCGAAGAGCGAGCCCTCTCCAAACACGTTCAGGTCGCTCGCGTACGGGTGCGCCGGGTCGGCAAATTCCTCCCCGCTCTCGCCACCGCCCGCCCAATCTCCCTGCAGCCGCTCGACGGCGTGCAGATAAGTCTGTCTCAAGCGGCCGGCGCGATACCGGCCTCGGCGCCGGTGGCGATAACTTGCTGCGGCCGCGATGACCAGTGGCACGACCGCCGCCGGCGTCCAGGCGGGCACGCGCCGGCCGATCGCGTAGACTCCAAGCGTCAGAAACAATGCGACACCGAGGAACAACAGCAGGCCGGCCAGGCTGCTATGCAGCCGTGCCTGATCGGCCGCGGCGCTCAGTTCGCGCAGCCGGTCCTGATATTGCTGCAAGACTTCCGCCGCGGTCAAGGCAGACTCCGCATGTACCAGCCGATCATGTTCTGCCCTTCCACCGCGGCCACCAGTGCGGCCGCGCCCAGAAACGACCCGAAGGGAAGCGGATAGCTCGACGGGTCCTTGCCGGTCGCCTTGATATACACGAGACCCACCACAGAGCCCGCGACCGCGCCCATCACTATCGTCAGCAAAGTGCCGCGGATGCCCAGAAACGCCCCCACCATCGCGAGCATTTTGACGTCTCCGAGACCGAGGCCTTCCTTGTGGCGCAGTTTCTCAAACAGCCACCCGCCGAGCCAGATGCTCCCGGCGGGCACGATCGCGCCCAGCAAAGCTTCACCCAGCATTCCCTCTCGCGTTCCGAGCGTTTTCCCGACCAGGATGGCGAAAAGGTGAAACGTCGAATCCGGCACCGGCGTGAAGAAGGCGAAGACAAGACCGACTGCTGCGCCCCCGAGAGTGAATTCATCCGGCAATAGAAGCGTTTCGAGATCGCTGAATATGAGGGCAATCAGAATGGCGGCGAGCACGCAGTACTTCACTCCACCAACTGTCAACCCGCCGCGATGGATGAAATACGCGAAGCTAACCGCGGTCGCGAGTTCCACAACGGGATAGCGCCAGTAAATCCCCGCCCCGCACGCGCGGCAGCGCCCTCGCAGAATCAGGTAGCTCAACAACGGCACGTTGTCGTACCACGCAATCGGCGCCTCGCACTCGACGCACGCCGAGCGCGGACGTACCACCGACAGATCGCGCGGCCAGCGGTAGATGCACACATTCAGGAAGCTGCCGATCAGCAGACCGAAGAGCCCGGCCAGCAGCGGCTCAAGCACCGCCGGATCAGGCATCCGCGAGCATCCGTTCGTAAGCTTCGATTGTCGACTCGATCATGCGCTCCTCCGTGAACTGAGCGATCACGGTTGCCCGGGCCGCCAACCCAAGGCGCGGATCGATTCGCTCGAAAGCCGCCGCGACCGCCGCCGCGTCGTTCTCGACAAGAATCCCGTTCACGCCATCTTCGATCAACTCCGGAATCCCGCCCACCCGGCTCGCAATCACAGTCACGGCATGCGCCATCCCGAGAAGGATACCGGAACCCAGCCCTTCGGACTGTGTGAGGTAGACCAGCGCATGGGCACCAGGCAAATCCGCGTCAAGATTTTCCGAGGTCTTCATAGTGACGCCCGCGATCCTCGCCGCCTCTTTCGCCAGGACCATTCGCTTTCGCGGATCGTCTGTATACGGGGCCAGAATCGCACTCCCCGCGGCAGGCTCGCGCGGCACGCGAACGCCATCGTAAACCACCGCGATCCGCCCCGCCTCCACCCCCGCTGCGGTCAATTGCCCGGCTACATGACGCGAGACCGCAAGAAAAAGACGAGCCCGCCCGTACTTCCAGCGCGACGCCGCGGAATCGCGCACCGGAAACCCGACCCGCCGGGAAACCACCAGCGGGGCGCGTGCCATCAGCGCGCCGAGCGAATGGCTCCTGGCATCGTGCGCGTGAACCACGTCCACGCCGCGCGACTGCGCTCCGAGATGCAACGGATAGAGCACGTCGCATGGCAGCCTGGCTTTCTGCGCCGCCGTGAGAAGCGGCGACTCTCCGCGCGCCAGCAGCAGCGACTGATGACCGCGCTCGAGAAGCCCGCGATGCAGGCGCAAAGCCTGCCATTGCCCGCCGCGCATTTCGCGTCCGCTATCGAGATGGAGAATTTTCACAGGCCCTGGCGTACTTCAGAAACGTATACAGCGCCGCCATCCATGCGACCGCGAGACCCTGACGGCCGTCCAGAAACCCCCGCTGCAGCACATACGTTCGCAGGAACGTCCACGCCGGATCCACCGTCAGGCGCCGCAGCGAGACAGGCGTTTTCCGCGCCCTCACTTCGTCGGCTGCCAGTGCGGTGTAACGGTCCAGCGTGCGAAGATGCTCCGACAGCGAGGCACACGTGTAGTGCAGCAGGTCTCCCCGCAACTCACCCGTTGTTCCACGCACCCGCACACTCTCATGCACGTATTCGCCGGTCCATTCGGCCTTCGTCCTGTTGTAGAGGCGTACTTTCCTGTCCGGATACCAGCCACCGTGCCGGATCCAACGGCCCAGATACTGCGCCAGGCGCGGGAACGAGTAGGCGTCGAACCGGGTGCCGTCCTTCTTCAACGCGAGGATTTCCGCGGCAAGCTCGCCCGTGACCGATTCATCCGCATCGAGCGACAGGATCCAATCGTGCGCAGCCGCGGCGGCGGCAAAATTCTTCTGGCCCGCGTAGCCACGCCACGGCTCCTCGATGACTCGCGCTCCCAAACGCGTCGCAATCTCGCACGTGGCGTCAGTGGATCCGCTGTCGACGACAAGCACCTCGTCGGCGCATCCCAGACTCTCGATCGCTCTCGCGATATTGCGCTCCTCGTTCAACGCGACGATAGTGGCACTGATCCTCACGTGACAACAGGCACAATCGAAAAGCAGAGAACAAACACCACCAGGGCCAGCACACCGAGCCTGACCCGATCCGGCCCTATCTCCGTCTGGTCGTAAACCGGCGGATGGTTGCGCGCGAAGAAGAACACCAGGGCCGCCCAGAGCCACCAGTTATGCGAAACAATGCCCATCAGAAGCAGGGCGGCGAGAAACGTCCAGGTGATCCATTTGTGAGCTTTTCCCAGCAGTGCATAGACGATGTGACCGCCATCGAGCTGGCCGACCGGCTGCAGGTTGAGAGCCGTGGCAAACATCCCGACCCAGGCCGCCCGCGCGACCGGATGCAGATAGATATCGTCCGGCCGCACGCCTGGGAAAATCAGATACCGCAAAAGCCATTCGAGCGCGGGCGCGCTTTGCTGAATGGCGCCCTGGTGATTGATGCCCGGAATCACTTTGGAGAATGCAATCCCGACCGCCAGGGCCGGGATCAGAAATACGAATCCAGCTAGCGGGCCCGCAATGCCGATGTCGAACAGGACGCGTTTGCTGTAAATCGCCGAACGTATCCGGATAAACGCGCCGAGCGTGCCCGTGAACGGCATCGGCACAGGCAAAAAGAACGGCAGAGTGGCATCGACATCGTAGTAGACGCACGCCAGATAATGTCCCAGTTCATGCGCCATCAGAATCGTCAGCAGCGTCAAAGAAAACGGCAGCCCGGCGAAAAACAAGCGCGGACTCCGCAGCACAGCCGCAAAGATATCGAACGCGCGGTCGAAATCGAAAAAGGGCAGATTGTTATTGAAGTTGTACTGCATGTGCGCGCCGACGAGCGTCGTCGTGAACATGGTCAGCAGCAACAGCAATAGATGAAGCCAGAGCCGCGATTTGGACGCCGTCTCCGGAGCCGCCTCGGGCGGCACAAAACGGGACTGCTCAACGGTTCGCGCGATCTGGGGAACGCGGGTTGCGCCGGCGCTTTCGATCAGGTCTTCTGGGAACACAAGCGGTGGCCCGGTTATGAGATGCGAACCAGGGCCTGTTTCTACTGTAGCGTCTGCAGTTCTTTTCCCGGCTTGAAGCGCACTGCTTTGCCGGGCGGAATCGATACTTCGGCACCGGTGCGCGGATTCCGGCCGATCCCGGTCTTCCGCGGCTTCACCGTGAATACGCCGAATCCCCGCAGTTCGATGCGGTCCCCCTGCTCGAGCGCGCGCTTCATCTTCTCGAACACCGTCTCGACGGCCATTTCGGCCTTCGTCTTCGTTATGCCAGTCTTGCTGACGACTTCGTTAATGATGTCGAGCTTGATCAATCACGCCTCCCGATTGCCTCTGTCAAACCGATGATAGAATTAGGGTTATCTCGATGTCAAGCAAGGCGGACCCAGGTCTCGAAACTTGGCTCTATCGGCGGACCTGCGCCCAGTTCGCCACGGGCATCACGGTTGTCACTACGCTCGACAGCCACGGGCACCCGCATGGGATGACGGTAAACTCGTTCTCCTCGGTTTCGCTCGATCCGCCACTGGTGCTGGTCAGCATCGATCTGCGAAATGCGATCCTGGGCCATTTCATTTCGACATCCTGGTTTGCGATTAATATCCTCGCCGAACATCAGGAGGACCTTTCGCGACGCTTTTCGAGCACCTCGGAAAATCGATTCGTGGATGTCGATTGGCACCCCGGTGCGTCGGGAACGCCTTTGCTCGATGGCGTCCTGGCGCAACTGGAGTGTTCGGTTGTGAAGACATTCGAGGGCGGCGACCATACGATTCTGATCGGCGAGGTGCGCGGAGCAAGCTACCGTGAAGGCCGACCGCTTGTGTTCTTCGACAGCCGCTATCGAAACTTGACGAAGTAGAGCCCTTCAAGGCCTCAATCCTTCGGGCCTCGCGGTTTGAAGGCTTAGAACGTGTAGAGCGGAATCCCGGGACTCACCGTCAGTTCCGCTTCGACCTCAGCCCCATCTGTGGCCACCGCCACCGGCAGCGGCGACTGATTCCCTACGCGGTAGAAGATGCCGGTATCGCCGAGGTAAATCTCGAGATCCGAAGGCCTCGGCAGCAAGCCCTGAATCAGAGCTTCCGAGAGCGGATCCTCAATGTACTTCTGCAAGGCCCGGCGCAACGGACGCGCGCCATAGCTACGATCTCCGCACGTCTTCTCAAGGATGTACCGCGCCGCGTCGTCGTTGAGGTGAATCCTGATCTGCTTCGTTTCCAGATTCTTATTGATCTGTTCCACGAGGAGATGCATGATCCGGATCAATTCCTCATCCGTGAGCGACATGAACAGGATGATGTCGTCGAGACGGTTCAGGAACTCCGGATTGAACGCTCGCTTCACCTCGCCGCGCACCTGATCTTCCACCTTCGATACCTGGCCTTCGAGCTGTGGCGCCTGGAAGCCCAGATGCCCCTTCTTCTCGAGGAAGCGCGCCCCGAGGTTCGAGGTCATGATGATGATCGTGTTCTTGAAGTCGATCTGGTTGCCGAGTCCGTCGGTCAACTGACCATCTTCAAAGACCTGCAGCAGGATGTTAAAGATATCCGGATGCGCCTTCTCGATTTCGTCGAGAAGGATGATCGAATACGGCGACCGCTTGACGCGCTCCGTCAGTTGCCCGCCTTCCTCGTAGCCGACATATCCGGGAGGCGACCCGATCAGCTTCGAAACCGAGTGCTTCTCCATGAACTCCGACATGTCGAAGCGGATGAGGCTCTTCTCGCTGCCGAACAGGAAGCTCGCGAGTGCCCGCGCGACTTCGGTTTTGCCGACGCCGGTCGGCCCAAGGAACAGGAACGACCCCGCCGGACGGCTCGATGCTTTCAGCCCCGCGCGCGATCGGCGGATGGCCCGCGCCAGAGCCGAGATCGCTTTATCCTGGCTAATGATGCGCGAATGCAGCTCTTCTTCGATGCGCAGCAGTTTGGCGATTTCTTCTTCCTTGATTGACGTCATCGGCACGCCGGTCCAGCGCGCGACCACATCCTCGATGTCTTCCTTCGTCACGACGCCGGTCGAGGAGTCGTCGAGGTTGTACTTCTCACGGAGCTGGCGCATGTTCTCGCGCTCTTTGCGTTCTTCGTCCGAATAGAACCGCGCCTTCTCGAACTCGTGGTTCGCGATGGCGTTCTCCATCCGGTGGACGATGAACTTGATGCGCTTCTGGATATCCGCCAGATCGCCGGGAAGCGTGGTCTGGCGCAGCTTTACACGCGCACCGGCTTCATCGACGAGATCGATGGCTTTGTCAGGCAGGAACCTGTCCGGAATGTAACGGTTCGAAGTGTAGACTGCCGCTTCGATCGCTTCGTCGGTATAGCTGACCGCGTGGAACTTTTCGTACCGGTCTTTGATGCCGTACATGATTTTTACGGCATCGGCTTCATTGGGCGGCGGAACTTTTACGGCCTGGAAGCGCCGCTCGAGAGAACGATCCTTCTCGATCGACTTGCGGAATTCCGACGGCGTCGTCGCGCCGATGCACTGGATCTCGCCCCGCGACAGCGCCGGCTTCAGAATATTCGCCGCGTCGAGAGAACCTTCGGCGGAACCCGCGCCGACGAGCGTGTGCAGCTCGTCGATGAAGATGATGGCGTTCTGGTTCTCCATCAGCTCCTTCATGATGGTTTTCAGGCGCTCTTCGAACTGGCCGCGGTACTTGGTGCCCGCGACGATCAGCGAAAGATCGAGCGCCAGAATGCGCTTGTCCGCGAGGAATGACGGCACGTCGCCCTCCGCGATCTTCTGCGCAAGGCCTTCCACGATCGCCGTCTTGCCCACGCCCGGCTCCCCGATCAGCACCGGATTGTTCTTTGTGCGCCGGCAAAGAATCTGGATGACGCGCTCCAGCTCGTAATCCCGCCCGATCAGCGGATCGAGCGAGTTGTCCATCGCGGCTTGCGTCAGGTCACGCGAGAACTCCGCGAGCAGGGAGCTTTCCTTAGGGCGGTTGGTAGCCACCTTCTCCGACTGCGAGCGCTGCAGCTCTTCCCGGATCGTCGACAACCGCAAGCCGCGCTCGTGCAGGATCTCGGCGGCGAAGCACTTCTCTTCGCGGAGCAATCCCAGCAGCAGATGCTCGGTGCCGATGTGTTTGTGATTAAGGCGCTCGGCTTCTTCGGCGCCATACGCCAACACGCGTTTGCACTCATGGCTCAGCGGGAGGTCGACCGAAGTCGAAACCTTCTCGCGCACCGTGGTATGGCCTTCGATCTGTTTCCGAATGGAATCCACGGCAGCATGCGACCGCAGAAACCGGTTGGCCAGTTGTTTGTCTTCGCGCAGGAGCCCGAGCAGCAGATGTTCCGTCTCAATGTACGGACTGCCGAACTGGCTCGCCTCGTAGCGGGCGAAGAAGATTACTCGCCTCGCTTTTTCCGTATAACGCTCGAACATTGGTTATGGGTACTCCCTTGGCCGCACAGCCTATATCTTAAAGATACTCTCCGCCGCGTTTTAGTTGCAAAGCCTCATGCCGGAAAAAATTCAAACAGGTCCTGTAACTCGCGACCTTTCCTCATTCCGGCCTCAAACCACCGTCAGCCAGCCGTAAAACCCGATCGCAGCGGCGCGCGAACTGAAGATTGTGTGTCACCAGTACTGTAGTGAGCTTGCGCCGCTGCCGGATTTCACCCAGCAGATTGAAAATCATTTCGCCCGTGCCTTCATCCAGATTTCCGGTCGGCTCATCCGCCAGCAACAGGGACGGATGCGCGGCCAGCGCGCGCGCGATGGCAATCCTCTGCTGCTCGCCGCCGGAGAGTTCTCCGGCCCGGTGATGGGCACGACTTCCAAGACCGACCTCCTCCAGACTTTCGAGGGCGCCGGCCGAAGCCTTCGCGCCCGACTCGCCCCGAATCCGCAACGGCATACTTACGTTCTCTTCCGCCGAAAATTCCGGCAAAAGATGGTGCTGCTGCCATACATACCCGATCTCGCGGTTGCGGAAATCCGACAGATCCGATTCGGGCAGGCCAGTAATACTTTTATTCTTGTAGTATATCGCCCCCGAGCTGGGAGTGTCCAAACCGCTGATCAGGTGAAGGAGCGTACTCTTCCCCGCGCCGCTCTCGCCGATAATGGCGACCTGCTCACTTTCGGCAATTTCCAGGTTGAGGTCGCGAAAAATTACCAGATCTTTGTCGCCTGAGCGGTAGACCTTGGCGAGACTCTCGATCCTGACGAGCACCGCGAGGCTCATGCGTCAGTGTAGCGCCGGACGAATTTATCGGCCATGAATGAACACGAATACACACCAGTAGGAACTGCCTTCATTCGTGTGCATTCGTGTTCATGCGCGGCCATTAGTACTTGCCATTAGTACCTCACAACAGCAGCGAACGAAGCCGGATCGAGACTTGCCCCGCCTACCAGTGCGCCATCGATCTCTTCTTCCGCCATCAATTTGCCGACGTTATCCGGCTTGACGCTGCCGCCATAGAGGATTCGAACCGCGGCGGCGAGTTCATCTCCGAACTTCGCCGCGGCCTTCGACCGGATAAACCGGTGAGTACTCGCAGCAATCTCCGGCGTCGCCACTTTGCCCGTCCCAATGGCCCACACAGGTTCGTAAGCGATCACGATCCTTACGAATTGCTCCGGCGTCAGCGGGGCGACGCCGCCGTCGAACTGCTCCCCAAGCACCTCCTCGGTCCGGCCGCCTTCACGCTCCTCCAGCCGTTCGCCCAGGCACACGAGCGGCATCAATCCGTATTCGAGAGCCGCTTGCGCTTTCCGCACCACATCCGGCTCGCTCTCGCCGAAATACTGCCGCCGCTCGCTGTGCGCGATGATCACGGAAGTACATCCGACGGCCTGCAGCATGTGGCCGGAAACTTCGCCGGTCACCGCGCCTTCCCTGCCCCAATGGAGGTTCTGCGCACCCACCGAAATATTGCTGCCGCGTGCTTCTTTCACCGCCGCATGCAGGTTCGGGAACGACGGGCAAATCACGATATCGCAGTGCGTCGCATCCGCCACCAGAGGTTTGAAAGCCTCGAAGAACGCGTGCGTCTCGGCGGGCGTCTTGTACATCTTCCAGTTGCCGGCCATTATCGGTTTCCGGCTCACGCGATGGCCTCCAGAAAGCTTGCTCCGTTTTCGATCGACGTCCCGAAATTGGCCGCTACCGTTTGCCCAATGTCGCTCAAGGTCGCGCGCAACCCCAGATCCACGCCGCGCTTCGCTTTGGGGCCGAACGCGAGCAACGGCGTGTACTCGCGGCTGTGGTCGGTCGAAGGAGTCGTCGGATCGCAGCCATGATCGGCCGTCAGGATCGCCAGATCGTGCGGGCCCAGCGCGGCTTCGAATCCCGGCAGCCAGCGGTCGAACTCTTCAAGCGCGCCGGCGTAGCCCTCGACATCATTCCTGTGTCCGTACTGCTGATCGAAATCGACGAGGTTGACGAATACCAGCCCCTTGTCGAAGTGGCCCATGGCTTCAAGCGTCTTCGCCATCCCGTCGGAATTACTCTTCGTCAGCACATGGCCGCCGATTCCGCGGCCCAGGAATACATCGAAGATTTTGCCCACGCCGAAGATCTCGACAGCGCGCTCCGCCAGTTTGTCGAGCAGCATCCCCGGCGGAGGAGGCACCGCGTAATCGTGGCGATTGGTGGTTCGTTTGAAAGCCCCGGGCTGGCCTTCAAAAGGACGCGCTATCACGCGCCCTACTTCATAAGGCCCGCGCAGGATGGCCCGCGCCGCTTCGCAAATCCGGTACAGCTCCGCCAGCGGAATCACACCCTCATGCGCGGCGACCTGGAAGACACTGTCGGCAGAGGTGTACACGATCGGCGAACCGGTCCGCATGTGCTCCTCGCCGAGTTCCTTGATGATCTCGGTGCCTGACGCCGCCTTGTTGCCAATCGCCTTGCGCCCCGCCTGTTTCTCGAACTCATCCATTACGGCGGGTGGAAAGCCTTTGGGGAACAATGGAAACGGCTTCGCCAGATGGATCCCGGCCATTTCCCAATGGCCCGTCGTCGTGTCTTTCCCCGGCGACGCGAGCGTGCAGCGTCCGTATGCGCCCTCGGGCTTTTCCAGCCTGGGCAATTGCGGGATCGGCTTGAGGTTTCCCAGGCCGAGGCGGCACAAATTCGGCACGGCAAGCCCGCGCAACCTCGCGATGTTGCCGAGCGTATCGCTGCCCGCGTCCCCATAAGCGGCGGCATCGGGCATTTCGCCCACGCCCACGCTGTCGAGCACAATCCAGATGACTCGTTTGAACACGATGCTCAATCTTACCAGGGCGAAGAACAATTCGGCCGCGGATGGACGCAGATGAACGCCGATCAATGAAAGCATCAGGCGGCTCGGCGGATGGGCTGGGGACCGGCACCGGCCAGGGTGCGTCTGGCGGCTTCGAGACGGGCTTTCCGGTGGATAGTGGCGGCGATTTCGGCGCTTGAAAAAACGAAGCCGCCGGGGTCGGGATATTGGGCTGGGTCGTGGGGTATTCCCTCCTTTTCGGCGAGTTCGGCCAGCAGGCAGGCTTCTTCGAAGGCTTGCTGGCGCTTCGCCTCGGCGTCGGCTTTCGCTTTGGCTTCGGCGGCACGGCGAGCGGTCTGGATGTCAGTGAGTTGCTTCAGACTGCGGGACATGTTGCCGTGGATGCGGCGCTCGTACATGCTGAGGAGGTTGAGGCGCTGGGGGTCGGCGATGTAAGTGCGGGCGGTGGCGAGGGCGGCATCCATTTCGGGAGTTTCCATTTCGCCGTCGGAGTCGTGGAAGGTGCGGGTGATGGCGAAGATGTTGTTTTCGAGGGATTTTGCGCGATTCAGACGCCAGTGGTCCTCAGCGATGGATTGCGCAAACTGGCGCTCGATGCCTTCTGCCGGGTCGAGACTGTGGATGATTTTGGCGCAGAATTCGTCGTGGGCTCGTTGTTCGCCGGCGGTGCGGACGTCGATCTGTCCGGTGAGTCCGTGACGGACGGCGTTGAGGCGGGAGACGGATTTGCCTTCGGCGGTGCGGGGTCCGGTGGAGAACTGGGCGTTGCGGCGATTGGCGAGGATTTGCTTTTCGGTGGCCATCGATGTGGGTGCTCCTTCGTGGGCAGTATTAGCATGGCGACGGCGGGAATCAGAGATCACAGAGACGCGGGGCGCACTGGTGATTCTGTTTAAGGTGAGGCTGGTGAGGGAGATACCGGAATTGCGAATTTATGCGCCGAGGTGGTGAACGGGTGATGGGG
>DATAZF010000080.1:0-17172 GCA_036272235.1 Bryobacteraceae bacterium
GCCGGTATTTCTGACGGCGGGGGCCGTTGAGCCGGTGGATGAGGCGGAAGTGAGCCGCGTGCGCGCGGACGGCGTGCTGAAGAAGCCGTTCGAAGCGAGTCTGCTGCTCGAAGCGATCGGCAGGTTCGGGCTCGGGAAGAAACGGCGCGTTCAAAATGGGGCGCCTGAGATGGCGACAAACGGAGCTCCCGTTAAAGCAGCGGTCGCACGTTCCGTGGTTGTCCTGGATCCCGAGCAGGTGCGAGCGGCGGTTACCGTCGCGCTCGATGCAGCGTTGCCAGGCCTTGTCGACGAGATCAGCGCGAAGGTGATGGCCGCGCTGGCGGGGTCGGGACGGAAGCCGGCGCGATAGTTCGCTCCTGACGTGCGGGATTGCCGATCCCGCGCCTGTCGAAGAATCTGAACCACGCGTGCTGTACCCGATACACTGTTAGTTTCTATGCCAGATAACAGTTTCGACGTGGTTTCCCTGATCGAGATGCCGGAGGTCAATAACGCCATCCAGCAGGCTATGAAGGAAATCACGACGCGTTATGACCTGAAGGATTCCAAATCCATCATCGAGCTGAACGAGAAGGAGAAGAAGGTCACGCTGACGAGCTCGGACGATTTCAAGCTCAAGGCGGTGACGGAGATTTTCCAATCGAAGCTCATCAAGCGCAGCGTGCCGGTCAAGAACCTGACTTATGGAACCGTGAATACGGCGGCTGGCTCGACAGTGAAGCAGGAAGTCACGTTGACGTCGGGGATCCCAATCGAAAAGGCCAGAGACATTGTCAAGAAGATGAAGGACAGCAAGCTGAAGGTGCAGGCGGCGATTCAGGGCGAGCTGGTACGCGTCAGCGGCAAGGACCGCGACACGCTGCAGCAGGCCATCGCGATTCTCAAGAGCGCCGATTTCGGAATCGATCTGCAGTTCACGAACTTCCGAACCAACTAGCGCTCGTGGCCAGAAAGATAGAATCGCTTTTCATCGACGGTCCGGCGGGCAAGCTGGAGGCGTTGATCGAAGAGCCCGACGACGCGGCGCCCCGGGAAGCCTGTCTGGTGTGTCATCCGCATCCGCTGTTTGGCGGGACGATGCACAATAAGGTCGTGTATCGCATCGCGCGCGGCATGCGGCGCGCCGGAGCGGTCGTGCTGCGGTTCAATTTTCGAGGAGTTGCGGGAAGCGAGGGCGTGCACGATCAGGGCGCCGGGGAGGTGGAGGATGCGCGGGCGGCGCTGGCATTTCTGCGCGGTCGTTATGCGGAACTTCCATACTCGATGGCGGGGTTTTCGTTCGGGTCGCGCATCATCATGAAGCTGGGGTGCTCGGCAGAAGATCCGCCGGCGCGCTTGATTGCGGCGGGATTTCCAACGCACCGAGGGCGGTTCGACTATCTCGCCACTTGCGGGATTCCGAAGTTTTTCGTGCAGAGCACAATCGACGAGCATGGGCCGAAGGAAGAGCTCGAAGCGGCATTCGAATGGTTTGCGGAGCCGAAGCACCTTGAGTTCATCGAAGCCGGCGATCACTTTTTCGCGGGCGCGCTGGATCGGCTGGAGGCGGCGGTTTTTGCGATCGCGCGGTAACCGGAAATCCGGCAGGCGAAACCTGGGCTTGTTGCTCCTGATCGCGGGTTGCTACACCCCAGACTTGCTGCCTCAGCGATCCGTTTGATCCGTGGCTCGGGCCGCGAAATCCAGGGCCCGCGGCATCTCGTTTTCTTCTCGACAAAGATGACATTCCGAAAGCTGAGAAAAGCGCGCTCCTGGGTTATCAACCGTGCTCGCAGGAAAGAGTGAGGAGATGGTTACTCGACGCGAAAGTCCGCTTTTATGACTGCTGTCTGGCTCCCGATGCCGTCGTGCGCGGTGAGGATCAGCGTGTACGTTCCCGCGCGCATGGTCGATTGCAGACTCAGATTGAAGCCGCCCGGAACCCATGGCTGCGGATAGAAGGCCTGGCTCTTTTCCACGGCGGCGTCCTCCTGGGCGAATAACTGCTTGCCGTCGGGCGCGTTCACGGCTACATCGTAGGTGACGTCGATCGCGTTCTGTTCGCCGTACTTGTAACCGGTGACATCGAAGCGGACCCACAACATATCGCCAGCCCTGTAGGCGACGGTTTTGAGCGGAGTCGCGTCATCCTGCGTGCGGTAGAAGCCTTCGTTGCGAATGGTGAGCGCAGTGGCGGGCTGCACGCCTTCGCCGGCCACGGGGAAAACGAGTTCACCGGCCGCGGTTTGATGGGTCTGTTGATCGGTGACGTCGTATTTGATCCGATACTTGCCGGGTGGGGCTATGGAAGGCAGCTGAATCTGGAGCCGCAGTTTCGGCTTCCACTCTTTGTCTTCGTCGCTCAGAGCGGTTCCGATTACTTCCTCATCGCGGGGAACGATGGGGACGCCGTTGGGGTCGAAGGCCTGAATGTGTCCGGTGAGCTCGACTTTGCCGGTGGTGCCAATCTTGTAATTCTCGACGAGAAAGCTGAAGAAAGCGAGATCGCCGGGCTGGAAGGAGAGTCCGCCTTCGAGTGGAGGGCCGTCGTCGGATTGGGAAATGACGGCGCGAGTGGCTTTCAGAGGCTGAGCGGCAGTCTGGGCGTTGAGGAATGGGACAAATGCCAGAAGCGTGATGATTACTGCCGCCAGCATAATTTCATTCTATTTCTCAGGCTGGACCAGGACGGTCCCCGCGGACTCGGCGGGTGGGGTTGGCACAGAACTGCCTGCACGATCGCGGACGAAGGTGAGTGGAATGTCGATTGCGATCTCGTTTTCGTCAAGCGCGTCGTTGAGCCGAAGGCGGTAATGCTTTATCGGAGCGTCAAACGCCACATAACCCTGCTCCGTTTGGGCGGCGGCGACTTTGCGAACGACACCCAACCAGTTGGGAACACCGGCGCCATCCGCCAGTTCGTTAACGGTCTGACCGGATTCATCGACCAGAGTCATGGCGGGAATCGGCAGATCGTCGTTGCCGGAATTCGACACGCTGACCTTCACCAGATAAAAACGATTCTGCGGAGTCCGGGCGGTGTTTGGGTCGTCGCCCAACTGCGGCGCTGTCTCGGCGTCGGTCAGGTTGTAAATCAGAGAGCCAATCGTGGCCTTGTCACCCGCGGCGTAAATGACGGGCTGCTTCTTCGAAGTGAGGCTCGAGCATGAGATCAGAGGCAGAGCCAGGAGAGAAATCGCGATGAGGGCGGCACGCATGGCAACCGTCCAGTTTGGCATATTTTTATTTTATATGGCGTGTGCGGCGCGGCAGGCGCGGGGCGGCTACTTTTTGTGAGCGGCGAGCATTTGTTCAAAGCGGCGCCGCTGATCCGGATTGAGGATCTGCATGATGCGGCTGTTGCCGTCCGCGAGCAGGTTGTCGTAGTAATGCGAAAAGTCGTCGAGGATGGAGGTGAGCTGTACGGTCTGCTGGTCGGTGAGGTCGAGTTTGTCTTTCCATTCGGTGACGGACATGGAGAGTCCGGTCGCGGCGGGCGGAGTTCCGTGCAGGCTGGCGTGACCGCTGAAGCTCATTACCACCGCTCCGAGCACGGCGCCGCACAGGAATACGAGGACAAAAGAAAGAATGGCGATTTTTTCGTTCGGACCGGGGAGGGCGGCGGCGGTTGTTTCGGAGACCATTATCGGACGGCCCTCATTACTGAGATTCTACTCGCGATAAGTGGCCAGAGTCACCAGCATCCTGTCGCGATCCGAGCTTTCTGAGTGTACGGAGACGGGGTCATGCTGGGCCATGATCGACGCCGCATCCGTACCTTTGAAAGAAGATTCGCGGGTTACGAGGAAGCTTCCAAGGCCAGCGAGTAGCAGGAGCGACGCAAAGACAATGCGGCGAAAGAAGGCGGCTCCCGGTGCAAACAGCCCCCAGGCTTCTTTGCGGCTTCGATCGACAATCCGGTAACGAACGCGATTATAAAAGCCGAGCGACGGCTCGGGAACGGTTTCGCCGGCGACTTCCGGGTCGAAGCGGAGATCGCGGAGCAGAACCGACAGTTCTTCCATCTGAGTGACTTCGGTGCGGCACTCGGCGCAGCCGTCGAGGTGGGCATAAAAGGCCCGGGAGGCGTTCCGGGACAAACCGCCACCGCTCAGGTGCTGTTCCAACTCGTCGATCACAATATCGTGAATCATATCCGCTTGCCTAAGACCGCACGGGCGCCGGAGCCCGATCCAGCCGTTGCGCGGCTTTCATCAGCTTCTGGCGCGCCCGGAATAACTTCACCTTAATCGTATTTTCGTTCATCTTCAACATGCCGGAGAGTTCTTCGACGGAATATCCTTCGACCTCTTTGAGCAGAAGAAGCTGTTTTTCTTCATCCGAGACGCGATCCATGAGCTTCACGACGTAATCGCGGCGCGCGAGCGAGGAGTCGGCGCGCGTCCCTTTGTCGAGTGCCGGCTCGCTGTTTTCCACGCGCCGGACTTCGTCTTCGCTCATATCGCTTTCGTAGACGAGCTTGCGGACCTTCTTTTTACGAAGGTAGTCGAAGCACTCGTTGACGGTGATTTTGTAGATCCACGTGATCAGGGAACTGCGGAAATCGAAGTTTCGCAGGGAGAAGTAAACCTTTGCAAACACCTGCTGGGCAATATCTTCGACGTCGTTTCGCTGCCGAACGATGCCATGGATGATGGAAAAGACCTTGGACTGATAACGCTCGACAATCTGGCTGAATGCAGTTTCGTCGCCGGACTGCGCGCGGCGCACCAGTGCCCCTTCTGGAGTGTTCTCGTAATCCACTCTGTGTCTGTCGATTACCCTTTTCCCAAACGCGGGAAGGGGGATGGCGCCGCTCAGGGATCCCATACAATAAGGTCGGACGCAATCCCCGGTCCAGCGGTTTCAGTAACCCTTGTTCAGCGACCCATGTCGACTACCCGCTTTCAACAACATGGACGCGATAGCAGATTGGTGGCCAGAGGTGCGGAGACGGGGGTTGATGGCGGGAAACAACTGAATCCCGTGGGAACGGTGCCGCGTCCAAACAAACGCGGGAGAGGTGCGGAGGCGTACTCGTCTTGTTTTGGACGCAGTTTGCATGAAGGCCGCACCCGACCATTTGGATGCCGGGCACTCGCACCGTTTTGGGTGGTCCGAAATCCGAATAAAGCGGGTATACTGATACCAGATCGGCACAACGGAGAATAATGTTCACATGGTCAATTTGACTGAGACAGCGGTTACGAAAGTGAAAGAGATCCTCGACACCCAGGAGCCGAAGCCAGCCGGGCTTCGAATTTCGGTCGTCGGCGGTGGCTGCTCCGGGTTCAGCTATTCGATGGCGTTCGAAAACACACCAAATATGCTGGACAAAACGTATACCTATGACGGGCTAAAGGTCTTCATTGACCAAGCCAGCATGCTCTATCTCGACGGCGCCCAGGTCGATTATGTTGAGTCGCTTGAGGGCTCTGGGTTTAAGTTCAACAATCCACAGGTGAAGTCGACCTGCGGGTGTGGTAGTTCCTTCAGCGCATAACCGCCCGCTGCCGATGATTTTCGACTGTTGTAGAGCGGCCTCGCAAGGGCCGCTTTTTTGTTGGATTTTCATCAAGATGCGAGTACCGGTACGACGTTTCCGGAATCCGTCCCCCCTTTGAAGAAAACTATTGCCAGGGATGCATTTTTCTTGTTAGTATTCCCTTGAGCCACCAGATGGGCAGGAGGAGTTACAAGACCCACTGGCCTCCCCGCGAGGGAGAGAGAGGTTTTAAAAAATAAATTATGACAACACTTCGGAGAATCGGTATTTTCGCAGCAACAGCAGCGCTCTGCTCAACTTTTGCGTTTGCGAACTCAATCACCTACGGGTTCGACTCGAGCACAGGTCTTTTCACAGTCACGCAAACATCGGATCTGTTCACTTCGCCTTTAAATGTGAATTCGCCTTCGTCGGTCTTCACGTTCAATGACTTCGCGGATCTTGGCGTGAGCGTTGCCGGGTCGACAGTAGCCTACGTCGCAGGGGACAGTACTTTCGATTATAAGTTCAATAACGTTGTTTCGCAGTTCGATATCACGAACAACGATACAGTGTCAGACGACGTACATGCATCGATTCTGTCGGGTCTGAACGTCGATGGTACTTCAACGCTTCCGGGCACAGGTACTGGACCAGCCAACGATCAGAGAAATGCCGGTCTGGGCCTTGGATTCGGATTCGTCGGGGCGGTGCCCAATACGCAGACGGTTACCCTCGCGGCAACTGGTCCCATCACAATTGCGGCTGGTGATACCTTCCATTACCCCGGTATCCCCGTTACCTTCACCGAAGGGATTGGTTTCGGCGCTTGCGGCACCTTCGGCGACACCAATGTGAGTGACGCATCGACGCTTGGTTGCGCGCTGAGCTTAAAACAAGACGGAACTTATGCTGGAAGCGGAACGGTCTCTTACGGCCTGACCGACACCGGCAGCTTCTCGTTCGGTGGTGACGGCTCCACGGGCAACCCCCATTTGAGCTTCGCCGGCACGACGACCTATTCCGCACAGGCGGAGATCACCTACGAATACAGCGTAACGCCGATATCGAGCACCCCGGAGCCAGCGTCAATGGCCCTGTTTGGCGGTGCGTTGCTCGGGCTCGGTTTGATCCGGAAGAATCGCTTCAAGAAAAGCTGATTGCGGCTCTTATAACCTTTCATTCTCCGAAAAAGGGCCGGCCTCGTGCCGGCCCTTTGCTTTTTCCCCGCCAGTTTTCCTGACTTTCACCGATGATCGTCCCCTTGCTCTGAAGCCCGGATGTAACTGATGCGGCTGTTCGAGGATGCAGCGAAACGATTCGGGAGATATGATTCCCGGAGGTCCGCTAATTCCCCCTTCATGCCGCGGTTCGATTGCATGACATCGCGTTCCGCCACCTGGCTCGCCGCCGGCGCGCTCTGCATCATTGGGTTCCTCACATACGCGAATTCATTCGACTGTGCCTTTGTTCTCGACAATCGAGACATCGTACTCGAAGATAGCCGGGTTCATCAGGTCACGCCGGAAAATCTTGCGCTTATCTTCCAGCATGGCTATTGGTGGCCCACTGCCGCAGCCGGACTCTATCGGCCCGTCACCACTCTTTCCTGGCTATTCAACTACGCCGTGCTCGGCAACACCGATCATCCGGCGGGATATCACTGGATTAACCTGCTGCTCCATATCGGTAACGCGCTGCTGGTATTCGCGCTCGCGCGGAGACTCGCCGGAGGGCTGGCGCCATCGTTCCTGATCTCGGCCATCTGGGCGGTACATCCGGTCCTGACGGAATCGGTCACCAACATTGTGGGACGCGCCGATCTGCTGGCCGGAATGACCACACTCGCCGGCTTACTGATCCATCTGAAAAATTCGGAAACGCACGGATTGCGGCGGTCGCTGTGGCTTGCCGGACTTACGGCGGTCACAACCGTCGGCGTATTTTCCAAAGAGAGCGCGGTGGCGGTGCTCGCCGTCATCGCTCTTTATGAACTGACCTGGTGGGATCCTCGGCGGCTGCCCGGCTTTCTCCTCAGCGCCGCCGCGATGTCTCCAGCTTTCCTGGCGATGTGGTGGGCTCGTTCGCGGATATTCTCCGCGGAGGCACCAACAGTATTCAGCTTCGTGGATAACCCTATTGTCGGCGCGGATTTCTGGATTGGCAGGCTGACAGCCGCCAAAGTCGTAGCGAAATACCTCGGTTTGCTGGTGTGGCCCGCCCATCTCTCAGCAGACTATTCTTACGCGCAAATCCCGCTTGTCCACGGCGGCGTGGGGGAGTGGGCTGCGTGGATCGCGGTGGCCGCGACGGGAACCTGCGTTGCTTTTTTGTATCGCCGGAACAAGACCGCCTTCTTTGCCGCGGGATTTGCATTCGTGACGCTCCTGCCGGCTTCCAACCTGCTGATTCCCGTCGGCACGATCATGGCGGAGCGATTCCTTTACCTGCCCGCCATTGGTACGTCTGTCTGCACGACCCTCGCCCTCTACTCCGTTGGCCGCAGGCTCCGAATGACGGCGATGGCGCCGTTCATTGCGGGCCTGTTGATTGTCACCAGCCTCGGTGCTCGAACCGTCGTGCGCAACCGCGACTGGCGGGATGATTTCGCGTTCTGGTCCGCGGCGGTCCGGACGGCGCCCCTCAGTTTCAAGACTCATATGGCTTTCGGCAAAAGACTTCTTTCATCCGACCCCACCGGGCTCGCTGCGGCCCTGCGGGAGGAAGAGCGAGGCCTGGCTATTCTCGATCCCCTGCCAGACCGGTTGAATGACGCGGAGTCCTACTATCTGCTCGGAGGTCTCTATACAGGGCTGGGAGACAGTATGCGGCGCCGGGCGGCGGACGGAAGCTTCCTCACCGGGCCCGAGAGCATTTCAAGATATGAGAGGGCCAGGGCCCTTTTGCTTCGGGCCGTCTCGATTATGCAGGCGCATCGGAAATCCGGCACCGGGAAGCCACGAGGCCTATGGGGCGAACAAGGCGACCCCAAACTGATCAGCGATGTTCCGGCGGTATACACCGACTTGATGCTGTCGCGGACCGAAGAACGGTTGGGGCGCATCGATGAGTCGATCCAATGGGCTCGCGAGGCCCAATCGGCCGGGCCGATGCGCGCCGCCGTGTATGAACGGTTCCATGAGGTCTTCCTGGCGAGAGGCCGTTCGGAGGAAGCGCGGTCGGCGCTGCTGGAGGGGGTGCTGCTGACGTCGGACCCGGGTCTGAAACAGAGCCTGGTGGAGGATTACGCAAACCATCCTGGCAGCGGGTGCGAGATTTCCTACGCGGAAGCCGTACCGTCGATCAATCCTTCCTGCGGCACCGTGCGAAAGCAGGCGTGCTTGATTTCAGACGACGTGATCCGGATCGCGTTGAAAGCCGGCAGCGCGGATGTGGTGGCGCGCCTGAAAAACGAGCTTAGAGTAAAGTACGGTTGCCGGGCGGGGGAGAAATGAAATCGCGGCGCGATAATTCCTTGCGGCGCCGGAAGCGATCAAAGGCCGGCAAAATCTGTTGCGTTAAGCGGCGAACTGCTTTCTCGCCACCAGATATTCTTCGATCGCCTGTGCCAATGCGGGCATCGCCGCGATCCCGTGCCCGCGCAGACGGGTATTTTCGAGAGCCGAGAACTTCGGCCGGTTGGCGGCTGTACGGTACTCGCGCTCGTTCGTGGCTGCGAGGTTGGCGGTGACGCCGGCTTTCTCAAAAATCAATTTCGCGAAATTAAACCACGAGATGGGCTGACCGCCGCCGATGTGGATGACACCATCCAGATCGCGCTCCAGCGCGTCGATCGAGCGGGCGGCGAGAGCAGGCGCGTACGTCGGCGATGCCGAGTGATCTTCGACGACGCGGATGGGCTTTCCCTCACGGGCCAGGCGAAGCATCAACTCCGGAAAATTACCGCGGGCGGTGCGCAATCCGCCGGGACCGAAGACACCCGAGGTGCGGATAATAATGGGCCGGGCGAGGTATGCCTGCGCATAGAGTTCACCGGCGAGTTTCGAGACGGCGTAGGCGCCCAGGGGGTGGGTCGCATCGGTCTCGGTATAAGGCCGGCCGAGCTTTCCGTCAAACACGTAGTCGGTCGAAAAATGAATCAGCCGCGCGTCGGCCTGGCGGCAGGCAAGAGCGAGGTTGCGCACTCCCAGTGCATTGGCCTCGAATGCAGCTCGCGGCTCGCGCTCGGCCACATCCACCTGGTTATAGGCAGCAGCGTTGAAGACTGCGGAAGGATCGTATTCCGCCAGCGCGCGCTCCACCTTCTCGCCCTCGCAGATATCGAGCTCGCGGCGCTCGAAGCCCCGCAGTTCATAACCACGGCGCGTGAGCTCGGCGCATAACTCCACTCCAAGCTGCCCGGTGGATCCAAAAACAACAATTCTTTTGGCCAAAGGCAATTTTACCAGTGGAGCTGAAAGAGTGTGTAGACGATCGCAGCCAGCACAAGAACGAGGACGAAGCCTCCCCACGCCAGCCAGGAACGGCGTGCGGCGCGGTCAGGTTCACTTGCGTGCGGCGCCTCGGCGGGAGTGGTTTGCAGCCCTCCGTCACGGCCGGCTTCGCGGCGGGCCATCACCTGCGTGAGCTGTTCCTTACCGGCCCGGTCGGCGATGACAATAGTGCCGGAATTGGGGCTCGTTGTGGTTTCGAGAAGCTGCGTGCGAAGAGGTTCGGGCACATCCTGCACGGAACGGTAGAAGCCATGCTCGCCCTGCGCCGCAATCAACACGGCTGAGGTCTTCATCACGCCGGAAACATTGCGGAGAAGACGCAAACCGCATTCCGGGCAGACGCCGCCGGCGGATTCGAAATCGGAATGGCATCGCGGACACGTCATGCGCTTACCTTCCTATTATCCGTTGACGACATTGGGCAGGCGGTGCTCGCCAAACTGGCCGAGGATCACCTGGATGAATCCGAGGGCGGCTTTCGGGAGGGCCTTGTCTTTACGATAAATCAATCCCAGCTTCCGGATCATCGGTTCCGGGCCGAGTGGAATCGACTTCAGCGCGCCAGCCGCGACTTCTTCCTGGCAATTCGAAGCTGCGAGGAAGCTGATACCGAGGCCGGCCATCACGAAGCGCTTCATGGTTTCCGACGAGTCAAGCTCCATCGAGACACGCAGCTCGTCTTCCACATTTTCGAACCAGGCGTTCAGGCGGCTGCGGGTCATGCCGGTTTGCGGCAGAAGCAGCGGATACGGGATGAGATCCTCACAGCACACCTTCTCCATTTGCGCCAGAGGATGATCGGCGGGCACGACCGCACGAACTTCGTCCCGATGCATTTCCACAATCTGCACGCGTTTCTCGATCACAGGCAGCTGCGTCAGACCGAAATCGGCGACATTCTCCATGACGGCTTCGACGACTCGGCTGCCGTACGACCGGTTCACTTGCAATTGCACGCCCGGAAACTGCGTCTTGTACTCCGCGAAGACGGAAGGCAGCACGTAGATGCAGGTGGCCTCGTTGGCAGCGATGACAAGCTCGCCGCGCGGCGAGGTTTCGAGCTCATTCAGCGCATTCTGCGCCTGCCGGCGGACGTCGAGCATGCGTTCGGCAAATTCCGCGAAGATTTTGCCCGCTGTGGTGAGAGAGATACGGCTGCCGAAGCGTTCGAAAAGTTCCGCTTTCAATTCGTGTTCGAGCTGACGAATCTGGGCGCTGATGGCGGGCTGAGTCCGGTAACAGGTCTGCGCAGCCTTGGAGAAGCTCTTCAGGCGGACGATTTCGAGAAACGTGTGGAGCTGGTCAAAATCCATACTGTACCGCTCTTTTCACGGCCGCTGCAGTGGGTGCAGACGAATCGGGTCGCCCGGTCCATGATCGATATTTCGGTATTTTAGCAGAATTGGGACAAGTGCCGTGTTTCGAGAGTGCCGGTGAAGCAATGAGTGGTTCGATTAGCGGAGCGGGATGTCCGTTCTTCCAGGCGCACAATACGCTCTTCGTGGTTGTCCATCTTGCGTTCGATGCGGTCCAGCCGGATCAGAATGTCATCAAATCGCCTGTTCACCCCCGCAAAACGGCCGATCATTTCCGACCGGAGGTCGTCGATTCGTTTATTAAACGCGACCGTAAGGGCGTCGAAACGCTTGTTCTGGCTCCAGGATGCAATCCAGATGGTGGCCACGAGGGTCACCATGATCGGCAACGCGACGCTCACGAACTGTTGGAGTGCGGGGCTCACTGGCTTTACTTTAACGTAGCGCGGCGAGGTGTGAAACTTCTCACGCCATCCGCTACGGAAACGGCAGGCCAGCGCGAACCTGGCGCGTCTTCGCGCGAGGCCGCTACAATTGAAACATCCACCTTGCGAAATCCTGAAGAAAAGAAAACCTGAGAAATCATGACAGTCGAGATTGAAGGAGTCACCCTTCATTTGGCGCATCCCGACGAACTGCCCGTGCGCTGGGTCGGGCAGGAAGAATTGATGCGGCATCTGCTGGCCGCCTGGATGGTAGTGACCGAGCACGATGTGCCGATGAGTCCGAGGCTGATCGGCAAGCCGGGCGTGGGGAAGACCACGCTCGCGTACGCGGCCGCGAAACGCATGGGGCGCGATGTGTTCATTATGCAGGCCACTCTGGACACGCGTCCGGAAGACCTGCTCATCACGCCCGTGATCGAGGGCGAGGGGCGGCTCCGCTACGTGGCATCGGCCCTCGTGAGTGCGATGATTCTGGGCGGCATCGTGATTCTCGACGAGGGCAATCGCATGAGCGAGAAGAGCTGGGCGAGTCTCGCTCCGCTGCTCGACAACCGTCGCTATGTGGAGAGCATCGTGGCGGGTGTCAAGATCAAGGCGCATCCCAATTTCCGGCTGGTGACGACGATGAACGACGACTCATCGACGTTCGAGCTGCCGGAATATATCCACTCGCGTCTGCAGCCGCAGATCCTGATCGACTTTCCGGAAAAGGACGAAGAGTATCAAATCCTGAAAGAGAATATTCCGTTCGCGGAAGACCGCATCCTGCAATACGTGACGGATTTCCTGCAACAGGCGCACGCAGCCGACGAACGGTACAGTGTGCGGGACGGCATCAACATTGCCCGCTACGCGATCAAGCTGAAGAGCCTCGCGACGGGCCGGGAGCACGAGAAACAGGCTCTCGAAACGGCGCTTCTCGAAACGCTGGGTGAGGAGGCGAGACGGTATGTCCGCCGGGACCGAGTTACCACCTGAGCCGCATTTGCCGGATTGGTCGAGCCTCGAGCGCGGGCGATTTTTATATCTGCCTGTCGTCGCGGGGCGTCTGGAATTCGCGGTTGAAGTGCGGCGCAGAATTCTGGCGGCGCGGCCTGCCGTTGTAGCCGTCGAGCTGCCGGAGACGCTCGAACAAGCTTACCTCGACGCCATACAGCGGCTGCCGCAGATTTCGGTCATTTTTTACACCGATCCGGTGACGCGATCGCGGCCGGGTCTCAGCGATTCCTCGCGGGGCGACGAAGCTCCGGAGCAGGCCGTTTATGTGCCGGTCGAGCCCGCGGATCCATTCGTGGAAGCGATCCGCAGCGCGCAGGAGATCGGGGCGCAAGTCGTTTTCGCGGATCCGGACGCCAACGAGCGCCCTCACCTGCCGGACAGCTATCCGGATTCTTATTCGCTGCAATCGATTCCTCTGAGCCGGTATGTGGAAGCGTATCGCGTGTATCCCCAGGAACGCACTCCGGAGGTGGAACGTTTCGCGGATGGGATCGCGTGGAAGCTGCAAGGCGCCGACCCCTTCGCGCGCGTGCTGGTGGTTTTGTCGCTCAATCTTCTCGATCCGGTGCTCGACGCGATGGAGAAACCGCAACCGGAGCCCGCGCGGCGGCGGCGCGAGAACCTGCAACTGGTCAATGCGCATCCGGAGTGTCTGGGCGAGATCACCTCGGAGTATCCGTTTTTGCAGGAACGTTACGAGATGTTCCGCGTCGAGATGCGGGAGCCGGGCATCGTGGACCGTCCGCGGGTGCAGCTGGCGTTGTTCCGGGAGGCGGAGCATGCGTGGGTTTTGAATACCGGCGAAAGAATGCACGGCTGGCAGCGGCGAATGCTGGCCCGCTACAGCCGGAATCTCGCGCTGGCGCGCCTGGATCTGACCGCCTCGCTCTTCGATCTCACGATTGCGGCGCGCTCGATCGTCGATGAAAACTACGCGTGGGATGTGTGGGAGACGGCTTCGCGCTACTCGCATCAGCAGACGCTGAGCGATCTCGAAACCGTGACGATTTCCGGCGAAGAAGTCTGGCTGAATACGAAGCGCATCCGTCTGCGGCGGCGGCTGCCGAGCACGAAGCGCCGTCTGGGGAATCTCGGATTGAAGCCGCGCAAGAAGGAAAAGTTTCCCGGCGAGTGGGCGAGCGAGTTGAATGGCGCCAGTATCTGCTCGTATCCGCCGGAAGATATGGTGATCGAGAACTTCGGGCGCTTCCTGAAGAAGAAGGGCAAGAGCGTCATCTCTGAAGAACGGGCGACTGTCGAGCCCTTTACGGCGTCGCTGCTCGATGGAATCGACCTGCGGGAGACAATTCGCAACTGGCACGAGGGGAAGATCTTCGTTAAGAATGTGCAGAAGATTCACGGCGAAGTCGGGTCGGTGGTGGTGATTTTCGATCAGGATGCCGAAGGCCGCTACAACTACATGACGACGTGGCTGGGCGAAAACCAGAACGAATCCGACATGGCGTTTTACTCGACATATCCGTTCGAGCACCTGATCGGGCCGGGCATCGGACGCGCGGAGTATGGCGGATTTTTGATGAGCCTTCCGGCGCGCAGAATGTACGACGTGTGGGCCGATCCGGACTACGATTTCGCGGAAACAAAGGCTGAGAGGCTGCTGCTCGCGGGGCTCGATTATTCGATCCAGAAGTATGTCGTGTATGTGGCGGCGAAACCGCCGCGGTCGGTGTTTCGGAACATCGCGGCGCGGTTTGGGCGGACGATCGTCTACGTCCCGATCGGGCAGTTGTCGCCGGTCACGATGAAGAAGATCCGCGTCGTGCACGTGCTCGACGGTTATGACAAGCGGGACAGCGCCAAAGAATTCATCTGGTGAGCGGGCGGTCGACGTCCGTGTGCTGACCGCCACGGAGGCGCGCCGGTACGTGAGCGACCTGGCAGCGGTGCTCGTGGACTGCGTGGAGGGTGGCGCTTCCGTCAGCTTTATGCCGCCGTTCGGGCAAGCGGATGCCGAGACTTTTTATAGCGGCGTGGCGGCGAGCGTGGAAGCCGGTGAGCGTATTCTGATTGCGGCGTTTGAGGCTGGGACTTTGATCGGCACGGTGCAGATCGTGACGGCGCTGCCTCCGAATCAACCGCATCGCGCCGACATCGCGAAATTGCTGGTGCATCGATCGGCGCGGGGAAAAGGGATCGCGCGAGCTCTTATGGAGGAAGTCGAGCGAGCGGCTGCTGCCGCCGGCAAGACGCTGCTGGTGCTCGACACCGCGACCGGGGATAACGCGGAGCGAATTTACGAGCGGATGAGCTGGGTGAAGGTTGGGGTGATTCCGAAATTCGCTCTTTATCCCGATGGGCGATGGACCGATACGACAATCTTCTGGAAAGAGCTGAAAGAGTGAACTCCGCGGAACCGACCGACGTGCCATGCAAAGGCTGCACCGAATGTTGCAGGAGTAACCAGGGGCTGGTTCTTCATCCG
The DNA here is from genome assembly GCA_036272235.1 of Bryobacteraceae bacterium. GTDB lineage: Bacteria > Acidobacteriota > Terriglobia > Bryobacterales > Bryobacteraceae > BOG-234. The sequence continues at coordinate 15,126 of DATAZF010000080.1, forward strand.
GAGCACGGGGATGACGTGGATTCGTACCGGTCCCGCGTTGTGGGCCATCGGCCAGCCGGCGATCAGGTCTTGACGCTGGCGACTGACGAGGCGGGCTGTTGTGTTTATCTGGGAGCAAACGGCTGCACGATATACGATCGCCGGCCGTTCCTGTGCCGCAGCTTCGATTGCCGGAAGCATTACCTCATGCTTCCCCGGCAGGACCGGGACAATCTGGTGCAGATCGGGCTCTCATCGCGTGCTGTTTTCAACGCCGGAAGATCCCGGCTGAAGACGCTGACGGCCGCTGAGCGAAAAGAGTGTCTGGAACTGCGCGACGAATATTTTCCGTGAGCTGGAGTTCAACGCTTTGTGTGGATCGTTATGCTCTTTACGATCACCGGCGTTTTCGGCTTGTCGTCCGGCCCGGTGGGTACGGTTGAAATCGCCACGGCAACTTCCTGCCCGGACAGAACCTGGCCAAAAATCGTGTGCTTCCCATCCAGACGGCTCTCTCGCCCTACCGTGATAAAGAACTGACAAGCGCCGGAATTGGGCCTGCCCGTGTTCGCCATACCGAGCGTACCGGGGTTGTCGAAGCTGACCTTCGGGCTGAACTCGTCGCGGATATCGGGAATCCCGCAGTCGCCGGCCCCCGTGCCTTTTACATCGCCTGTCTGAATCATGAAGCCTTTTATGACACGGTGGAAGGTCAATCCGTCGTAATAGGGCTTGCGAACTTTGTTGCCTTTTTTGTCGCGGGTTTCCTTCGTGCCCTGCGCCAGATCGATGAAGTTCTTAACGGTCATCGGAGCGATATCGTCGTAGAGCAGGGCAACGATGCGGCCCATCGAGGTGTCGATTACGGCGTAGAGTCCGGGCGGGTCGGGAAGACCAATGTCGCCGGCAGGCGGCGGGGTAGTCTGGCCGAAACAAAGCAGCGCAGTAAAGACGAGCACCAAAAGCGATTGGGGAAGCCGCACAGGCTGATTTTACGATGACCGCGAGCGGCGATATAATGTCACGCGTAAACAGGATCAGGAGCGGTTGTGACCACTATTCGCTTATTTGCTGCCGTTTGGCTTGTCTCGTTCATTCCGCGCCTTGTCGCGCCCGCGACCGCGGATTCCTATCAGATGATCCTGAAGGGCAAGGTGGTGATGCGCGACGGTTCGCCACTGCCTTCCCCGGCGGGCATTCAACGCCATTGCAGCGACGGACAAGGAAGTGCGCCGGGACCCCTGACGAACAAAAAAGGTGAGTACATCTGGCGTATCGACGTCGATGACCGGTTGACGCGCACTTGTACCCTGGAGGCCGCGATCGCCGGGTATGAATCGACGAGGATAGACGTCTCGAACCTGAGCGGGCGCGTTAAAGATGTCAAGGAGCTGCCGCCGCTGGTGCTCACCAAAACCGGAGGCGACCCGCGTGTGATCCGGAATTCGGATGACGACGTTCCGCGGCCCGCGCAGGGAGATTGGAAGGCCGCGATGAAGGCAGGCGACGCCAGTAACTTTCCGGAACTCGGGGCGCACCTCAAGGCGGTCGTCGCGGAGGCGCCGAAATTTGCGCGAGGCTGGCACACTCTCGGGATCGCTTACGAACTTCTGCAAATGCCCGCGGAGGCGCGGGACGCCTATACGCACGCGATCGAGGTCGACCCTAAAATGCTGGTTTCCTACATAACGCTTTCGCGTATGGATGTCCTCATGAAGGACTGGAAGGGCGCGGAAACCGCGGCGCAGGACGCCATCAGGCTCGATACGAAACGGACCTTTCCCGAAGTGTATTTGCATCAGGCGGTGGCTCAATACGAGCTGAAGGATCTGGCCGCCGCCGAGGTGAGCGTGAAGGAAGCGCTCGGGCACGGAGGCAAGGAGACGCGCAGGGCTGAATTCGTTCTCGGCCGGATACTCGACGCCAAAGGCGATTACGCCGGGGCTCGCGAGCATATAGCCAGGTTCCTGGCGGAGAACCCCACGACGCCCGACGCCGAGCTGGTCAAGGGCTATATGGATGTGATCGGCAAACCGGAAGCAGCGGGAGTGAATCCAGATCTGGAATT
>DATAZF010000081.1:0-25660 GCA_036272235.1 Bryobacteraceae bacterium
CCACAAACATATGGGACGCGCTTCTCGATTTCCATATGGACCACATCGCCGACTTTGAGGAAATATCCGAAGCACAGGTTGCCAAAGGCGCGAACCATGGCCTCTCGAACGTCCTTCGGTTGAAGGACGGTGACGGCCAGATGTTGAGGAAATTCCTGGAGTCGAGTATCCGGGAGGATGGGACCTCGCTCCTCGTAGCGGGGCATAGTCTCGGCGGCACGATTGCGTCGCTGCTGGCTCCATGGGCGGCAGTGCATCTGCTGAAGGAGAAAAAGCCTCTCGCGCAATTGCCGGACACAATTCAGGCCGTCACGTTTGCCGCGTTCGCCGCGGGCAATCAGGCATTCGCGGATTTTCTCAGCAGTCAATCGAACTATCAGGCGAATTTCAACGAAAATGATGCCGTGCCGCATGTCTGGGCAACCTCGGGCGAGTATTCCGTTGACAATATGTACGCTCTGTTTCCCGCGCCGGGGCCGTCCCCGATGCCGGGGGATCTGCAGAAGAGAGTGCAGGACAAGATCAACAAAATTCCGTCGGGATTCAGCTATGTGCAGACGACGGGAATTTCATTCGCATTCCCCTCGGAAGCGACTTCATCGTGGCTCACAGAACTCAGTTATCAGCACAATAATGCGTACGATGTTCAGTTCGGCGCGGGCGACAGCGCACGCCAGGCCTCAACATCGGCCAAAGCGTGATTTAGTTTGCGCTCACGATGGAAAACTCGCTCCGGTCAACAAGGGGCTCCCTCTGTATCGCGATCGAAACACAGTTTGCAGGGTGACGCGCCTACTGCCTTCCTCTGAAAAGGAATACCAACTCAATGATCAGGATGATCACAACCATCAGTTCCAGCAGAAACGCACGGCCTTGCTGGAAGCGATCCATCATGACTTCATACAACTCCCCGGCCGTGTCCAGTTTCTGATCGACCAGGTTGCGGTAATCCGGTACTCCGATTCTGTTGGCTGCGAGCCGATAGGCGCGTGCGGAAAACATGTCGCTGAGGAACTTGATGGAGTTATCAACTCGCTCCGTCAGCTCGCGGACATCGAGCTGAATGGTGTTCAGCCGCTCCGCTTCCCGAGCCAGGCGCCAGCGCCCCAGGAAGCCCGTGCCGGCGCTTACGGCGTCATGCACCTGTGAAAGCAGCACGGTTAGAACGTGATCATAGTGCCGGAATTCCAACAACTGGGAATTTGCGTACGCCAGCAACTGGATTGTGAATGCGGATCCCTCCGCTGTGTCGTAGATGAAAGCGGCTGACCATCCCGCCACCAGAAGGTCGTTTGGGTAATACGAGAGGCGCGCCTGCAGAACTTCGGTGGTTTCATCGTCGGACAGGGGCGTAGTCTCGCCGCGGACAAGCTGCGCAATTGCGGAACCATGTGCCGTGATGAGTTCGGCGGCGCTCAGTGCCAGCGGGTGAATCTGGATGAGATAGTAATCCTCCGTCGCCTGATAATCGTATGGCTTGATCATTGCGAAACTCATTCGATTGCGGCAATTGCGCAGGACTTCGGCAGATTTCTTCTCGAGTTCAGGCGTCGCCATCCATTTGCTGGAACTCGCTGCCAGTTGATCCCAGTCAAAGTCGAACGGAAGCTCGAACTCGACGCTCACCACGCCATAGTCGTAATAGCTGACAGTGCATCGCAGTCTTTCCCCGGCTTGGAGTACCACCGGGTCCAGAATTTCCACAACGGGTGGACGCTCAAAGCGCACGTACTCAGGCGCCGGGTGCCGGAATTGAGGCTCTCTGCCTGGACTCGGAGATCGCAGCACCTGGCGCAACTCGTCCAGGCGAATCTCCTCGCAGAGGTCGTAAAGGAACAGGCTTCGGAATGATCCCGTCATCCAGACTCCGATCGAATTTTCCCATGACTCTGTAGTCGTCGATTTCGCAAACTCGGTCACGTATCGTTGGAGTTGGAACTCGAGAGGTGGGATGAGTCACGGCGCGAGCGGCCTGTTCCCACCCGCTTCGGCAGACAGGCGCGGTCCGGGTAGCCGACGCCCATGCAGCCCTTCATGAATTCCACCCGGATAGATAGTGGGTCATTGGATAGTGGCTTTGAGACAAATCGCTGTGGGGATTGCTCGGGGCGCGCGCGGATTTCATCTTCCCGGCGCGGTTGCCGGGCACCGGGGAATCCAGCGCTTTCGGAACGGATTATGCTGAAGCCCGCCGTCTCGGCATCCCGTCGAAGTGGTCTGTAGGGTCGTCGCTGGCGTCATTGCGCTGCGCCTTCGTCACACGCCTGGAACAGCCTGCCTTTCCTCCCCAACGCGTCCTGCCAGATGCGGCGTGGCGTCTCTAACGTGTCAGTGACCGGCAAGTGACTGAAAGATAGCCCGCAAGCGCTTCACCAGATGATAGACTCATGCCTTCAAAATATCTCTACACCGGTCTTGATGGTCTGGAAGGGAGAATCCAGAGCGGATGCTTCTTCAAAACGCACTGGTGGATACGCTCAACGATACCGAATGGGCGTTTCCGCTGGCGGAATGTATTCACATCGGCGGTTTTGCAATTGCAGTTGGGTCTATCGCACTGGTTGACTTCCGGATGCTGAACCTCGGGCTCCGCCAGGAAACTGCTGCGCGAATTCTGAGGTACACGGAACTCTGGACGATCGGCGCCCTGATATTTGTCATGTTTTCCGGGTTCATCCTGTTTATCTCGCAGACCGAAGTCTACCGGGTCAACCTGATCTTCCCCATTAAAATGTACGTGCTCCTCGCGGCCCTGATCTACAATTTCACGATCCACCGGAAAGTGGCGACGATGGAGAATCCGCCGGCCGTGCTGAGCAAGTTGGTTGGGTCCGTATCTTTGCTGCTGTGGGTGGCCGTCGTTTTTGGCGGAATCTTCACCGGCTTCCTGGAATAGATGTTGCCGTAGAGTCTTACGCGATATGTCGATCGCCCATTCCCTCCAGAGTGTTCAGTTTCTTACCGACTTCAGCGAATCGATACTCCCGTATCCGATCGTCCTGTCAACCCATCTGACGTGCATCGCGCTGTTCGGCGGAATGATCCTCATGACGAACCTGCGGCTTCTCGGGTTCACGTTCAAAAGCATCACGATCACGCAGATGGTCACCAGCCTGCGCCCCTGGAAACGCCTGGGAGGATGTGTCATGATTGCCACGGGGCTGCTCCTCGCAACGTCGGAGGCAGAAAAGTATGCGCCCAATCCGTTTTTTTGGGCCAAAATGATCATTTTGGGGCTGATTTTCGTGCATGGAGTGGTCTTCCGTCCAATCGTTTACAACCGGACGGAGGAACTGGATCGTTCCCTGGTCATCCCGACTAACGTGAAGGTCGCGGCGTATCTCTCGCTGTTCCTTTGGACCGCCATGTTTGTCATGGGGCGCCTTATCGCATATTGGGAGTAGCGGCGGCGCCTTACCTTGAATCCACGGCTGAATCCACGGCTGGTTCGAGCGTAAGGTCAATTTTCAGGACGGAGTCAACGTGCACCACTGCCACCCGGTCCAATGGCGTAAATCCTTTTGCTTCCACGCGAACTTTGTAGTCGCCGGGAAGAACCGCGACAAACCCGAATACACCCTTCCGATCGGTGGTGGACGTCTTGCTGATTCCTGTAGCTTCATTCGTAACGGAAACCGACGCTCCGGCGACGACGATGCCGGCAGCGTCCTTAACCATACCGTTCATGCGGCCGGTGGTACCGGCGCGGACGCTCACGAGGGCGAAACCACAGAACAAAACCAACAGGAAATTCCCTACACGGTTCATAGACTTCGATCCTACTCGAATCTCAAAAAGCGTTCAATCCCGTTTCGATGCCCCGCCGGAAGTTGACGCACGTTCGTGGCTGTTTCGACGGGCGCAGGTGGACCGGGAATCGCGGTGGGACTCTTTGGAGTGACCCCGACAAGAGTACATAACGCCGGGAGAGTGCACGTTCAGCGCCCGGATGATAATGTGGGTGGTCGCGAATTCATTGCGGCCGCGGCTGTTAGCCGTATCCTGATCGTCAATCTCAAGCCGCGCGCAGCGATGGTTTCCAGCAAAACCAATTCTCCTATGGAGTCATCATGCGCAACTCGATAAAACATTCCACTTTTTCCGCTCATTCGCGCTTCGCTTTTCTTCGGATGCCTCTGGCCGCTTGTCTGCTTCTTCCACTGACGGGTTGTGGATCCAAACCGCCAGCCGCGAGCTCGGCCGTCCTGTTTGAAGGAGCGCGGCTGGTGTCGGCCGATGGGACGATCGAGAACTCGGCCTTCCTCGTGGAAAACGCGAAGTTCACAAAGGTGGGCAGGAAGGGCGAAGTGGAAGCGCCCGCGGGTGCCGCGCGCATCGATCTCAGCGGCAAGACGGTAATGCCGGCGCTCATCGATACGCACTCGCATCTGGGTTGGATGATCGTCAAAACCGGCCAGATGGGTAAGGAGACGTACTCGAAGGAGAACCTGCTCGATCACCTGAGGCGCGATGCTTATTACGGCGTCGGAGCCAACCGGAATCTTGGCATCGATCCCGGCGAGGCCGTTTATGAGATCCGCGCGAATCCGATTCCCGGCGTGCCGTTATTGCGTACCGCAGGCCGCGGCATGGCGATGCCGGACGCGGGCCCTGGGCGTGAGTATTGGAAGCCGGTGGCTTACGGGTTGACCACTGATGCCGATGCGCGGAAAGCCGTGCAGGAACTGGCGGCGAAGAAAGTGGACATCGTGAAGATCTGGGTGGACGATCGCGGCGGTACGGTGAAAAAACTGACGCCTGCGCTGTATCGATCGGTGATCGATGAGGCTCACAAGAATAATCTGCAGGTGATCGCGCACATCTTTTACTTGTCCGATGCCAAGGATCTGTTGAACGCCGGTATCGACGGGTTCGCACACCTGGTTCGCGACAAGGACATAGATGACGAGTTCGTCAAAATGATGAAGGCGCATCCGAACGTCTACATAACGACGAATCTTCCGGAGAATCCGGACGCCGCTGTCGACTATGACCTGATTTCAGAAACGGTGCCCGCCGCGGAAGTCCAGAAGATGAAGGACGCCGCCGCGAAGATGAAGCCGGCGGACATTAAGAAGGCGCGCGACTTCTACGGCATCCAGGCGCGAAACCTGGCGAAGTTGAACGCCGCCGGAATCAGGATTGTCCTGGGCACCGATTCCAGCGAAACGGTTGGCTGGCCGGTGCTTACCGAGATGTCCGACATGGTGGCGGCAGGGATGACGCCCGCGCAGGTTCTGACGGCGGCGACGAAGACAGGGGCCGAGGTGCTGAAGCTGGATGACATGGGCGCGATCGCGGCAGGCAAGAGTGCAGACTTCGATGTCCTGGACGCGAATCCGCTGGATGACATCAGGAACGCGCGCAGGATCTCAAAGGTTTATTTGCGTGGTGTGGAGGTGGATCGCGCCGCATTGAAAGCGGCGTTTGCAAGGTAACACCACGGGATGGAGCAGATTTCGTACCGGCTTTGACTGCGGCAAAGCCGTGCGAAGAAATCATGGTCACGCCACGCACTCTCGATCCTGATCGGCGGTGCCTTCCATAAACACAAGACATCTGACCGAGCGAGTTCCTGTCGAAAACAGGGTCCGATCGGTGACGAATCGTACCCCTTGCATCGCAATTGAACGGCCCTTCGGTTGCACCGCCAAAACTCGATATTGGATGAGTCAACACGTCCCCCCGATCGAGGCGCCAGAGCACCCTCAGGCGCTGCTGGCGGCGCCTGCTACTCCAGCATCCGAAACACCAGCATCCGAAACACCACCATCCAACACCCCTGCCGAAAAGCCGCGCTCCGGACGTCGTCGCGCGCTCTATTTGGTGGCGCTGGTCCTTCTGTTAGCCGGTGCTTTTTTCTGGTATCACGCCAGCAGCGCGGCCGCGGCCTCGAAGAAAGCGGACGGCGCAAAAGCCGGAAAAGGCGACGGCGCGGCAATCCCCGTGGTTGCCGCACAAGTACAAACCGGATCGATTGGCGTCTATGTGACAGGCCTCGGAGCGATCACCCCGATCGCCACTGTGACGGTCAGGAGCCGGGTCGACGGGCAGTTGATGGCCGTTCATTTCAAGGAGGGTGACATCGTAAATGAAGGGGCCCCCCTGATCGAGATCGATCCGCGGCCCTATCAGGCGATCGTCGAGCAGACCGAGGGCGAGTTGACGCGCGACCAGGCGCTTCTGGCGAATGCCCGTGTTGACGTGACCCGGTACGAGACTCTGCTGAAGCAGGATGCAATTCCGGAACAACAACTGGCGACCCAGCGAGCTACGGTCAGCCAGCTTGAAGGCACAGTCAAAAACGATCAGGGCCTGCTGGACGCCGCGAAGCTGAATCTCCTTTACTGCCACATTTCGGCCCCCATCACGGGAATCGTCGGCCTGCGTCTGGTGGATGCGGGCAACATCGTTCACGCTTCCGATACAAACGGAATGCTCGTGATCACTCAACTCCAGCCGATGAGCGTCATCTTCACCGTGTCGGAGGATCAGCTTCCACCGATCTTGCAAAAGATACATGCCGGGCAGAAACTGCCGGTGGAGGCATGGGACCGTGAACTGAAGAACAAGCTCGCAACGGGCGTGCTCGCCACCGTGGATAACGAAATCGACCAGACCACCGGCACGTTGAAGTTGCGCGCCATCTTCGACAACCGGAACCACGAGCTGTTTCCCAACCAGTTTGTGAATGCGCGGTTACTGGTGCAGGAGAAAACGGGCGTCACGCTTCTGCCGTCCGCTGCCGTTCAGCGCAATTCGCAATCGACTTACGTGTATCTCATCAAGCCCGACAACACGGTGACGGTTCGCCCGATTCAGTTGGGTACGACCGAGGGCGATCAATCGGAGGTAACTTCCGGTCTCATGCCTGGCGACAAGGTGGTGATGACCGGAGGCGACAAGCTGCAGGAGGGAACCAGGGTCGTTTTGCACGCTGCGACAAATCAGTCGGGAACGTAGCAGATGAGCCCCTCGAAAACCTTCATCCTGAGGCCTGTAGCCACGTCGCTCCTGATGGTGGGAGTTGTGCTGGCCGGATTCGTCGCGTTCCGCCAGCTGCCTGTTTCCGCATTGCCCGAGGTTGACTATCCAACGATCCAGGTGGTGACGTTCTACCCGGGGGCCAGCCCGGATGTGATGGCCTCATCCGTGACAGCGCCTCTCGAACGCCAGTTCGGCCAGGTGCCCGGATTGCAGCAGATGACATCCACCAGCTCCGACGGCAGCTCGGTTATTACACTGCAATTCGATCTGAGCCTGGACATCGACGTTGCAGAGCAGGAGGTCCAGCAGTCGATCAACGCTTCGGGAACCTATCTGCCGGCGGATCTTCCTGTCCCGCCGATCTACACGAAGTCGAATCCGGCGGATGCGCCCGTTCTCACGCTCGCACTCACATCGCAGGAGATTCCGCTGTCGCAGGTAGAGGACCTGGCGGACACGCGCCTCGCGCCGAAGATGTCACAGTTGCCGGGCGTCGGGCTCGTCAGCATCAGCGGCGGGCAGAAGCCGGCGGTCCGGATCCAGGCGAATCCCTCGCAGCTCGCGTCTTACGGCCTGAACATGGAGGATCTGCGGACAGCTCTGGTGGCGGCCAACGTCAACCAGGCGAAGGGAAATTTCGACGGGCCGCATCAGTCATTTCAAATCGGCGCCAACGATCAAATCCTTTCGAGCAGCGACTACGCGGGACTCATCGTTGCCTATCGAAATGGCGCTCCCGTCAAATTGAGCTCCCTCGCAACGATCAAGGACGACGTCGAGAACCTGCGCCAGTCCGCGTGGATGAACAAGATCCCGGCCGTAATTTTGAACGTGCAGCGTCAGCCCGGCGCAAACACGATCACAGTGGTGGATCAGATCCGGAAATTGCTCCCCCAACTCACCAGCACCCTGCCCGCCTCGGTTCACGTTACAACGCTGACGGACCGCACCAACACCATCCGGGCTTCCGTAAAGGACGTGGAATTCGAGCTCATGCTGACCATCGCACTCGTCGTGATGGTGATTTTTCTCTTCCTGCGAAGCGTCCCCGCCACGATCATTCCCGGCATCGCCGTGCCGTTATCCCTCGTGGGAACTTTCGGCTTCATGTACATACTCGGCTACAGCCTGAACAATCTCACGCTGATGGCATTGACGATCTCGACAGGCTTCGTGGTGGATGACGCGATTGTGATGATCGAGAACATCGTCCGTTATATCGAGAAAGGCGAGGAGCCGCTGAAGTCGGCACTGAAAGGCGCGGAGCAGATCGGGTTCACCATCATCTCGCTGACGATCTCCCTGATCGCCGTGCTTATTCCGCTGCTCTTCATGAGCGATATCGTCGGGCGTTTGTTCCGGGAATTCGCGGTAACCCTCAGCGTCACGATTCTTATGTCCGCGGTCGTCTCGCTCACCCTGACGCCGATGATGGCTGCGAGGCTGCTGAAGCATAAACCGGAATCGGAGCAGGGGCGCTTTTATCGCATGTCCGAAAAAGCGTTTGAAGCTGTGATTGCCTTTTACGGCAGAACGCTTAAGTTTGTGCTTCGATTCCAGACCATAACGCTGCTGGTCGCCGTTGCGACTCTTGTGCTGACGGTCTTTCTTTATTACGAGATTCCGAAAGGCTTCTTTCCGATCCAGGATACCGGTTTGATTCAGGGCATCACCGAGGCTTCCCAGTCGGTCTCATTCAGCGAAATGTCCAGCCTGCAGCAGCGTGTCGGGCAGGAGATTTTGAAAGATCCCGCTGTCGAGAGTCTGTCGTCGTTCATTGGTATCGACGGGACGAATACGACTTTGAACAGCGGGCGCGTGCAGATTAATCTGAAGCCCATTGCGGACCGGAAAATCAGCGCCAGCGATGTCATCCGCAGGCTGCAGCCGGATATCGCAAAAATATCCGGCATAACGCTCTACATGCAGCCCGTGCAGGATCTCAGCGTCGAGGATCGGGTCAGCCGTACGCAGTTTCAATACACGCTCGAAGATCCGAATGCGGACGAGTTAAACACCTATGCGCCGCAAATGGTTGCAAAGCTGAAGCAGCGCCCCGAATTGAGCGATGTGGCGACCGATCAGGAAACCCAGGGTTTGCAGGCCCGCCTGGTGTTCGATCGGGAAACTGCCTCCCGCCTGGGAATCACCGCCGCGTCGATCGACCAGACTCTTTACGACGCTTACGGCCAGCGGCAGGTGTCGACGATGTTCACGCAGCTCAATCAATATCACGTCATTCTCGAAGCGCAGCCGAGTTTCGACCTGAACCCGGTCAGTCTGAACAATCTGTTTATCCATTCGGGCGAGGCTTCATCGCCGGGCACCGGAACAGCGCCGGGTGCGGCTGCATCGACCGGCGCCAGCGCATCGGCTTCGACGAGCGGTGTTGTTGGAGCCGGATCGGCTTCCGCGACGGGAGCGCCCGCCTCATCCGCGCTGCGATCGGGGCCTGTGGCCTCGACGACCGCGTATCCGAATGGCAACCAGGTGCCGTTAAGCGCGTTCACCCGGTTGGAAACCATGTCGGTCCCCATCACCATCAATCACCAGGGACAGTTTCCTGTTATTACGCTTTCATTCAATCTGGCGCCGGATGCGTCGCTGGGCCGGGCCATCGCCGCGGTCAACGAGGTCAAGGACAGCCTCCATATGCCGGCGAGCATCCAGGGTACGTTCCAGGGCACGGCGGCAGCATTTGAGGGCTCGCTCGCGAATCAGCCGATTCTGATCCTGGCCGCGCTGATTACCGTCTACATCGTGTTGGGGGTGCTCTATGAGAGCTACATTCATCCGGTGACGATTCTGTCGACGCTGCCATCGGCGGGCGTGGGCGCGCTGCTCGCGCTTTTCATCACGGGCAACGACTTCACGATCATCGCGCTGATCGGAATCGTGCTGCTGATCGGGATTGTGAAGAAGAACGCGATTATGATGATCGACTTCGCACTCGAAGCCGAGCGCGAGCAGCACATGAAGCCGGAGGAGGCAATTTATCAGGCCTCGCTGTTGCGCTTTCGCCCCATCATGATGACCACGATGGCGGCGCTGCTGGGCGGATTGCCGCTCGCGCTCGGCTCGGGCACGGGCGCGGAGCTGCGCCGGCCGCTCGGAATCACCATCGTCGGAGGACTGATTCTCAGCCAGTTGCTGACGCTCTACACAACGCCGGTTATTTATCTTTTCTTCGATCGGCTCGCCGCCCGTTTTGTGCGGGCGCAGGAAAAGGTCAGTGAGCCGGAGCTCAGCCACGCGTGAGGGTTGCGGCTGAACCATGAATGTTTCCGAGATCTTCGTTCGCAAGCCGGTCGCCACGACGCTTCTGACCGTGGCCATCGCTTTGGCGGGCGCCTTCGCTTTCAACCTGCTTCCGGTTTCTCCGCTCCCGCAGGTGGATTTTCCTACCATCTCAGTGCAGGCTGCGTTACCCGGCGCCAGTCCCGAGACCATGGCGTCCGCGGTGGCGACTCCACTCGAGCGGCAATTCGGCCACATCGCAGCGGTCAGCGAAATGACCTCGTCGAGCTCGCTCGGCGCAACCAGCATCACACTGCAATTCAATCTCGACCGCGACATCAATGCCGCCGCGCGTGACGTCGAATCGGCCATCAATGCCGCGCGCGGCTACCTGCCCGCGAACCTGCCCGGGAACCCCTCTTATCGCAAAGTCAATCCCGCGGATGCGCCGATCATGATTATCGGCTTGACGTCGGGCACGCTCGCCAAAGGTCAAATGTACGACGCGGCTTCGACGATCATGGCCCAGAAGCTTTCCCAGATCAGCGGCGTGGGCCAGGTAACAGTCGGAGGAAGTGCGTTGCCCTCGGTGCGCGTTGAATTGAATCCGACTGCCCTGAACAAGTACGGCATCGGGTTCGAACAAGTACGCACGGCGCTGGGGGCTGCCAACGCCAACGTTCCCAAGGGCCATTTTTCCAATGGCAATCGGATGTGGGAGGTGGGCGCGAACGATCAGATCCTGAAGGCCATCGATTACGCGCCGCTGCTGATTGCCTACCACAACGGTGTGGCGGTACGCGTCAAAGACGTCGGCGAGGCTGTCGATTCCGTGGAAGACATCCGGCAGGCAGGCTATCTCGATGGCCAGCCCGCTGTGCTTTTGATCGTCTTCCGGCAGCCGGGCGCGAATATTATCGAGACGGTCGACCGCATCCGCGCGTCTCTGCCGCAATTGGCCTCTGCCATTCCGAAGGGCATCACGATGACTGTGGCGATGGATCAGACCGTGACGATCCGGGCATCCGTCCATGATGTGGAAGTCACCCTTATCATCTCCGTCGCGCTGGTGATCCTGGTCGTATTCCTGTTTCTCCGCAACTGGAGGACTACTTTGATCCCGAGCGTTGCCGTGCCCGTCTCGCTGGTCGGCACGTTCGCCGTGATGTACCTGCTTGGCTACAGCATCGACAACCTGTCCCTGATGGCGCTCACGATCTCGACGGGATTCGTGGTTGACGATGCCATCGTCGTTATTGAAAACGTCACCCGTTACCTCGAAAAAGGAATGAAGCCTTTCGAAGCGGCGCTGAAAGGAGCACAGGAGATCGGCTTCACCGTAATGACGATCAGTATTTCGCTCGTCGCGGTGTTTATCCCGCTCCTGCTGATGGGCGGAGTTGTCGGCCGTCTGTTCCGGGAGTTTTCCGTAACACTCGCGATCGCGATCTTCGTCTCGATGGTGATTTCGCTGACAACGACCCCGATGATGTGCGCGTGGCTCTTAAAAACAGAAGAGACACATGGATGGTTCTATCGAACGAGCGAACGATTCTTTGCCTGGATCGTCGATGCCTACGGCCGGACGCTCAACATCGTCCTGAACTACGCGCCGGTCACCGCCTTGATCCTTCTCGCCACCATCGGGCTGAACGTGTACCTGTTTGTGCGCATCCCCAAGGGCTTCTTTCCGCAGCAGGATAACGGGCGTATTCAGGGCGCCGTTCAGGCCGATCAGGATACTTCCTTTCAGGCGCTCAACCAGATACTGGTCCGCATGATCGGCATCGTGAAGTCAGATCCGGGCGTCGCGGATGCGATCGGGTTCACGGGCGGCGGCAATACGGCGAGAATGTTTGTCTCGCTCAAGCCGCTCAACCAGAGGAAAGCTACGGCCGAACAAATCATTGGCCGCCTTCGGCCACAACTCGCGCGGGTGCCCGGGGCCAGTCTGTTCCTGCAGGCGGCGCAGGACGTCCGCGTGGGCGGGCGGCAGAGCAGTGCGCAATATCAATTCACCATGCGCGGCGACAATCTGCAGGACCTCATAACCTACTCTCCGCGCATGCTCGACAAGTTGAAGTCGATCCGCATCATCGCCGATGTCAACAGCGACGAGCAGAACAAGGGGTTGCAGGCGATGGTGACTTACGACCGCGCAACCGCCGCCCGGTTCGGCATATCTCCGCAGCTTATCGATAACACTCTCTACGATGCATTCGGCCAGCGCCAGGTGTCGACGATGTATTCCACCTTGAATCAGTATCACGTCGTGATGGAAGCGGCGCCGGAGTTCTGGCAGAACCCGGAGCTGCTGCGCGAAGTCTACGTCATTTCTCCGGCTGGCCAGCAGGTTCCTCTCAGCGCGCTGGCCTCTTATGAACCGGAAACCGCGCCTCTCACCGTGAATCATCAAGGGCTCTTTCCGGCCGTGACCCTTTCATTCAATCTGCAGCCAGGCGCCTCGCTGAGCGATGCGGTGCGGGAAATCAATACGGCAGCCGCCACGGTCGGGTTGCCCCGCACAATACAGACGAGCTTTGCCGGCACAGCGGAGGCTTATCAGGAGTCACTCGGCAGCGAGCCCGTTCTGATCGCCGCGGCGCTGGCCACCGTTTATCTCGTGCTGGGAATCCTGTATGAGAGCCTGATACACCCGCTGACGATTATTTCGACGATACCCTCCGCCGGTGTGGGAGCGCTTCTCGCGCTCTTTCTGACGCATACGGATCTCACTGTCATCGCGATTATCGGGATCATCCTGCTGATTGGAATCGTCAAGAAAAACGCGATCATGATGATCGACTTTGCTCTCGCGGCGGAGCGCAACGAAGGCAAGAATTCCCGGGACTCAATATTCGAAGCATGTCTTCTCCGGCTCCGCCCGATCCTGATGACGACAATGGCCGCGATGCTCGGGGCGCTGCCACTGGCGCTCGACACCGGCACCGGGTCGGAGTTGCGCCGGCCCCTCGGGATCACGATCATCGGCGGGCTCATCGTCAGCCAGATCCTGACGCTGTTTACCACTCCGGTGGTTTATCTCTACTTCGACCGGCTGCACCACTGGTGGTCCGCTGTGAGAAGGGGCCGGAAACGCGAGCTGAAGAAACAGGACGAGCACGGTAAGCCCGAGTTCGCTACATAGGTATGAGATTGAAGGGGCGCAGAAGCCCGGTTGGAGCATATGCTGGACGCCCCCTGTGGGCATCAGTGCCGCGCCACGCACGGCCGGTGCAATAGAATAGCGTGCAACAGAATAGCGCTCCGGAAACAACGAATGAAATATCCGATCCTGCTCACCACCGTTCTTGCGTTTGTTGGAGTGTCCGCCCAGGCTCAGCTCGCGGAGCCGCCGTCCGGGGTTACGGAAGGCATCCTGAAGGGACAGCCGAACGCTTGCCCGGCAAATGCGCGGCTTGGAAATCTCGACGCCTCTCCCATCTGGTCGGGCTGGGGCGGTGCCGGCAATGCCACCAACAACGCGCGCTTTCAAACGAAGACGGGCGCGGGTTTGACGGCGACCGACGTTCCCAAACTCAAGCTGAAGTGGAGCTTTGGACTTCCCGATGCCAGGAGTATGTATTCTCAGCCTGCAGTGGCGTTCGGCAGAATCTTCGTGGGCGGCGATAACGGCGTCGTGTATTCACTCGACGCGAAGACCGGCTGTCTTTACTGGGCATACCAGGCCGACATGTTCGGCCGGTTCGCTCCGATTGCCGCGCCGATCTCCGGGCACAACGGGACGCGGTACGCGATCCTGTTCGTCACTCGCTCCACCACGGCCTATGCGCTCGACGCGCAGGACGGGAAGCTGCTCTGGAAGGCACAAATCCGGACTGGACTTAATAACCTGAGTGCCACGTCGGCTTTTCATAACGGGCGGCTTTATGTGCCGATGTCCGGTACGGAGACGCTGGTCGGCGGGGACCTCAATTATGAGTGCTGCAAATCGCGCGGCGCCGTGGCCGCGCTGGACGCGAACACCGGCAAAGTGCTGTGGGTGACGCAGAGCGTGCAGGAGCCGCTGCGGGAGTTGGGCGAAAACGCGAAGGGCAAGCAGAGGTGGGGACCCGCCGGAGCTTCCGTATGGAACACGCCCACCGTCGATGCGAAGCGGAAACTGATTTACGTCGGCACAGGAAACAGCTTCGGACGCATAGCGGCCGCAACGAGCGATTCCATCCTGGCGCTTCGTATGAGCGATGGCAAGATGATGTGGCATCACCAGGAGTTCGAGGGCGATGCGTTTATGGCGCGCTGCCAGGCGACCAACCCGGCCGACTCCAACTGCGCGGAGAAACTGGGTCCCGACTACGACTTCGGCGGCTCGTCCGCGATTCTCCAAACAGTCGGCAGCAAGGACATTCTCCTGGCCGCGGGGAAGGGTGGCGTGGCGATTGCGCTCGATCCGGACAAAGAAGGCAAGCTCCTGTGGCGGACTCAGCTATGGGAAACGCAGGCGCCGTCGGCTTCCGGCCTTGTCGTATGGGGCGGTGCAGCGGATGGAACCCGCGTGTACTATCCGCTGCAGCAGCCCAATGGCGGATTGAAGGCGCTGGATATCAAGACCGGCAAGGTGGAATGGAATGCCGCGGTCGAGGCGGACCGGCGGGGACAGGCTGGTCCGGCCACCGCGATCCCCGGGGTGGTGTTCACGGGCGGATGGGATGGAATTCTGCGCGCCGTCGGCGCCGAGGGAAAAGTGATCTGGTCGTTCAATGCCGTTCGGGATTTTCAAACGGTGAACGGTGTGGCCGCCAAGGGGGGATCGTTCGGTTCGGCCGGTCCGGTGGTTGCCGGTGGCATGGTGTTCGCTGCGTCCGGATATCCGGGCACGCTGCGCGGAACACCAGGGAATGTAGTCCTCGCATTCGGAGTGGAGTGACGGCGCGGCCCTGAAGCCGGTTCCCCTTCACGTCTTGTTCATCCAGATTCGCCATGTGACCGGGCCGGCGGCTTTATCCGGGATTGGAAGGCCCGCACTCTTGAGGGCGAGCTTGATCTGCCCGTGATGGTAGCCCTCGTGCCAGATCATGTGTTGGAGGAACAGGATCGGGTGATCGTAGTGAAGGTCCATCGCCCTGTTTGCTTCAACTCTGTTTCGGATCGCTTCACTCACTGCCCGCGCGCTCTCGTTTAACATTTGCGCGATACGGGCGGGCTCGAACTCGTTCAGCCATTCTTCGCCCGGCACGTCGACGGCGGTATCCGGCGCGTCTTCCGAGATGAACACAAGCCGCACGTAATGGACGTGGGTGAACAATTGCGCAACCGACGGACTATCCTTCGTTCCTCGCACTTCAAGGGCACCCTCCGGCAGCAGGTGGAGGAGGTTCACCAGGATCGTGTTGTTCCGATCCCAGGAATCAAGAAGAGCTTCGACAAGACTCTTGTCGGGTGCGTCTGGCATCATCACCTCTATTTATATATATCTATATCTCCGGGGCATCCATCGCTGCATCCATTCGCCGGGCAGTGCGGGCAGGAACTAATCATCAATTTGCACGCAAGGGAACAAACACCAGCGGCCGGGTTTTTCCCTGAAGCCCGCGTACCGGGGAGCCCGGGATTTGCAGAGCCGATGCTTCTTCACGTGAGAATCGATAAAATGGACCCGTCACTGCGCACAACTCAGCTGGCAGGGAGTACGAATGAGCAAAATCACACTCAAAGTGAACGGCAGCACGCACACCGTGGATGTCGAGCCGGCAACGCCGCTGCTCTACATCCTTCGCAACGACATCGGCCTGCAGGGCCCCCGGTTCGGCTGCGGACTTGGCCAGTGCGGCGCCTGCACCGTCATCATCAACGGCAACGCGATCCGTTCCTGCATTACGCCGGTCTCCTCGGTCAAAAGCGAGGTGACCTCGCTCGAAGGAATTTCCACGAACGGCAAGCTGCATCCGCTGCAGCAGGCGTGGATCGATGAGCAGGTCCCGCAATGCGGCTTTTGCCAGAACGGCCAAATCATGACCGCGAAGGCCATGCTGGACAAGGTTCCCAGCCCGACCGACACGCAGATCCGCGAAACGATGAACGCGACGCTGTGCCGCTGCATGACGTATTACCGGATCCAAACCGCCATCAAGCGCGCGGCGAAAACGATCGCGGAAACCAAACAGGCCGGCAGGAAAGGGGTGGCGGCATGACATCCGGAATTCCGAAGCACATCGAAGAAATTCTGACCGCGAACCGCCGGTCGTTTCTGAAGAGCGCGGGCATGCTCGCCGTTGGCTTTGGCGTGGACGCCGGGGCGTTGTTGACCGAGGCCGCCGCTCAGATGCCCATCGCCGGCTCGTACATCGACCCCGACTTCAGACAACTGGACTCGTGGATCGTGATCCACCAGAACAACACCGCGACCTTCTACGTCGGCAAGACCGACTGCGGCCAGGGAACCGGCACCGGCTTCCGCCAGTTGATGTCCGACGAAATGGATATCGCCTACGATCGGACCACCTGCATCATGGGCAGTACCGACAACACCGTCGATCAGGGCGGATCCGGCGGCTCGACCGCCATGGAACGCGATGCCTGGCCGATGCGGCGGGTGGCCGCCGAAGCTCGGCGCGTGCTGCTGGATATGAGTTCGACCCGCCTCGGCGTTCCCGTCGATCAACTGGCGGTCAGCAACGCCGTGATCACGGTGAAAAGCGACCCGGCGAAGAGTGTGACGTATGGGGAGCTGATCGGGGGCAACAAGTTCAACGTCGCGCTGACCGGCAATAACGTCAACGCGGTCACTGGCGTGGCCAGGACAAAGTCCGTTTTGGAGTACAAGTACACGGGTCAGTCTCCGCCGCGTTACGACATCCCCGCCAAAGTTGATGGCTCGCTCAAGTGGGCCGTTGACGTCAAGTTGCCCGGCATGGTTTACGCCCGCAACGTAAAACCTCCGTATGCGGGCGCGAAGCTGACGGGCATCGATGAATCGTCGGTGCGCAACATCCCGGGATTCATCAGAGTGGTGAGCAAAGGCAATTACGTTGCGGTCGTCTGCGAACGCGAGGAGCAGGCGATTGCAGCGCAAAAGCAGCTCAAAACCACCTGGGAAAAACCGGCCACCGCGCCGTTCCCTCCCTCGGATGATCTCTTCAAGTACATGCGCGCGGCGATGCCAACGTCCACGCAGCGTCCGAGTGTGACCGGCAATCCCGATCAGGCATTTTCCGGCGCGGCGAAGGTGATCGAAGCCGAATATGAGATCCCGTTCCAGGGACACACCGCGATCTCGGGCGCCCATGCCATGGCCGATCCGTCGAACGGCCAGATGACAATCTACTCCAACGACATGAAGTCGTATGGCATGCGCAACGGCGTGGCGCAATTTCTCGGCATGCCGCGCGACAAGGTCCGCGTTGTGTGGATGGAGGGACCGCAGGGCTACGGCCGCACGGCGGCCGATGACGCCGGTTGTGAAGCGGCGTATATCGCCAAAGAGATCGGGCGCCCGGTGCGAGTCCAGTGGATGCGGAATGAGGAGACCGCCTGGGATACGAAGGGACCCGCTTTCAACGTTAAAGTCCGCGGCGGGCTCGATGCCAACGGCAACCTTGTGGCTTACGATTACCACGCCCGCTCGTGCGACTACAATCACGTCGGCTACAACGAGCCCGACACCGTCCTGATCGCGCAGCTCATGGGCATCAGGAAGGAACGTCCAGCCGCGGGCAGTTCCGCAACGGCTAACGATATGTACGCGATTCCCAATCGCCGGATGACGGGCGATGTCGTGAGCCTGCCGCTCATTTGGGAGACGCCTCTCCGCACCGGGAATCTGCGCGATCCGAACGGCCCGCAGTCGACGTTCGCGGCGGAATCGTTCATCGACGAAATGGCGGCGGCCGCGAAGCTCGATCCATTCGAATTCCGCATAAAGCTGCTGCAGGGCGCCACTACAGATGACAGCGGCTTCAAACGTGCCCGCTCGATCGCGGCCCTTAAGGCTGTGGCGGAACTCTTCGGGTGGGATGCTCGTCCTTCACCCAGGCCGATCGGCAAAGGAAACATCCTGACCGGGCGCGGTGTTGCATACTCGTTCCGGGGCCAGTCGGTGATCGCGCAGATGGCCGAAGTTGAAGTGAATCGCCAGACCGGTCATGTCTGGGCCAGACGCCTGGCCTGCGCGTATGACTGCGGCCTGGTCGTCAATCCGCAGAATCTGCGCCGCGCGGCGGAGTGCGCCATGCTGCACGGGCTCAGCCGGGCCCTGCATGAAGAGGTGCAGTTCGACAACGAGAAGGTCACGAGCGTCGACTGGATCACCCATCCAACCCTCCGCCATGCCGACGCGCCGGAGAAGATCGATGTCGTGCTGGTGAACGGCGATCCGAATCCGAACCGCGCCGACCTGCCCCCCTATGGCGGCGGCGAAGCGGCGCTGAAGCCGATGCTCGCGACGATCGCCAATGCCATCTACGACGCCACTGGCGTTCGCATCCGGCGCGCTCCGTTCCGTGCCCCGCGCGTGCTGGCTGCGCTCAAAGCGGCGAAGGTATAGCCGTTCGTTCACCGCGGACCGTACCGGAATTGTTCGGGCAACTCGGGGGGTGTGCCGATTCCGAATAGAGCCGCGTTGATGGAACCGGCTTCATCATGCGAAGAAGGTGAACTGGATTCTCGACGCCAGGAGTATCCGAGTGTGCGCTCTATACACGCCGCGCGCCGCTGCGCCCGGCGTTTTCCTGCGATATCCTTCATGATGTAGTAAAGCTGCCCGCTCGGCCGGAGGTTCCATGAGTTTCCGCGAACAACTTCACGCTTACATCGCGCAACTGGAACAGCGCCTGCGCTGGAGCACGATATTGCGCGGCATAGCCATTCTCACCGTCGGCGCTCTTGTCGCGACGCTGATTCTGGTCACCATCGCGAACGCCCGCGCGTTTTCAAATGGAAGCGTAACCGCCGCCCGCTTTGCTCTCATCCTCATTCTTGCCATCGCCGCGTCCGCCGGACTCGCCTTGCCTCTGCGTCGTCTCACCCGCCGCCGCGCCATTGGTACCGCCGAAACCGCCTTTCCGCAATTCCAGCAGCGCCTCACCACCTTCGTCGAGCGCGATGGCCGCGATCCCTTCATCGAACTCCTGGCCGGGGACGCCCTGGAAGTCGCCCAAACCGCCGAACCGAAGGAAATGGTTACCGACCGCCGCCTTTGGGCGTCGCTGGGCGCGGGCGTCGGCGCTTTCGCGGTCCTCATCTGGATGATTACCGCCGGGCCCGGCTTCATCGGCTACGGGGCCTCGCTGCTTTGGACCGGTCCGCACAAAGCCGCGCTCTACGATCTGCGCGTCACACCCGGCGATGCGGTCGTCCGCAGGCACGCCGACGAGATGATCGCCGCGCTGCCCACCGGCCTGCGATCGCCCAGCGTCAAACTTTACGCGCGCTTTCAGAGTTCCCCGAAATGGGAAGAAATCGCCATGCAGCGCACCGCCGCCAGTTTCGCCGGCGGCTATCAATTCGTTTTTGCCGCGCTGCCCGAGAACGTCGAGTATTACGTCAAGGCCGACGCGATTACCTCGAAGCACTTCAATATTCGCGTGACGGATTTGCCCGCCGTGAAGCAGATCCGCGTCACCTACCATTTCCCCGGCTGGACCGGCATGCCCACCGAGACGGAAGAGCGCGGTGGCGATCTGCGGGCCGTCACCGGCACAGAAGCGGAGCTGGAAGTTTCGACGGATCGCCCGCTTCCGGGAGGCCAGATCCAACTCGACAGTGGACAGAAGATCCAGCTCACCGGCGGTCAGAACAACGTCTACCGCGCCACGGTCAAGATGGATCACGACGGCGTCTACCACGTGGCGGGGATGGAGCAGGGCCAGAACATTCGCGTGAGCGAGGACTTTTTCATCGAAGCTCGCAAGGCCAATCCGCCCCAGATCGCTCTGGTGCCTCCCGGCCGGGGTGATTACCACGCCAGCCCCATCGAGGAAGTAACTCTCACGGCGCGCGCAACCGACGACTACGGTCTTCGGGGCGTTACCCTGCACTACTCCGTCAATGGCGGTCCCGAGACCGCCGTCGATGTGCTTCCCAAAAAGGGTGACAAACAAGCCGATGGATCAACCACGCTGGCCCTCGAAAGCTTCAAACTTGTTCCGGGCGATCTGGTGAGCGTGTACGCCACCGCGAAAGACGCAAATCCCGAGAGTGCTGAAGCCCATACCGACATGATTTTTATCCAGGCCGATCCCTTCGAGCGCGAGTTCTCGCAATCGCAGGCGGGCGGAGGTGGCGGCGGAGGGGGTGGCGGTCGGGGCAACGATTCCGCCCAGATCTCGCAACGCGAGAAGGAAATCATCGCGTCCACTTTCAAACAACAGGGAGACAGGAACGCCACCGCACAGCAGGCCGCCGATATCGCGAAGCTGTTGTCGCAGGCGCAGGCAACTTTGCGGGATCAATCCGTCACGCTTTCCGGCCGTCTTGAGGCCCGCGAGTTGACCAACGAGAATAAGGCCATCGGCGAGTTCCAGAAGGATATGATCGCGGCCTCCGAAGCCATGACCCCGGCTGCCGGCCAGCTGCAGCAGCAGAAATGGAAGGACGCCATTCCCAATGAGCAGAAGGCCCTGCAGGCCTTGTTGCGCGCCGAAGCCACTTTCCGCCAGATACAAGTCGCGTTCGGACAGCAGGGTGGTGGCGGAGGAGGCGGAGGTGGAGCTGCGCGCGATCTCGCCGCCCTCTTCGATCTTGAGCTGGATACCGAGAAGAATCAGTACGAGACCCAGAAATCCGCAGCGACAAGCGCCGAGCAAAAGGCGCAGGAAGTAGCGGACGCTCTCAAGAAACTCGACGAACTGGCCCGGCGGCAGGAAGATCTTTCCCAGCAGCAGCGCAACGGGACCCAGACCGCCGAACAGAAATGGCAGCAGGAAATGCTTCAAAGAGAAGCCGAGCAGCTGCAGCGGCAGATGGAGCAACAGCTGGCCCAAAACAATCAGCAGGGGCAGCAGAGCGGGTCGCCTTCCGGTCAATCGTCTTCCAGCCAGAGCGGCCAATCGGGTCAGAGTGGCCAGTCAGGTCAGAGCGGCCAATCGGGCAAGAGCGGGCAATCGGGTCAGAGTGGCCAGTCAGGCAAGAGCGGGCAATCGGCCAGCGGATCGTCTGGATCGGCCGGCAGCTCCGGCTCGCAGCAGTCCGCGGAACAGGCAGCTGACGGGCGCCAACAGGCTGCTCAGCAGGCGCTGGACCGCCTGCGCCAGGCGAATGAAGATATGAGACGGGCCGCATCGCAGAATGCCAGCGCCGCCGATTCGCGCCGCGCTGCCGACCGTTTGCGTCAGGCGACCGATCTCCTCGGCGGCATGCAGCAGCAGGATGCCTCCGGCCGGCTGAGCTCGATGGCGCAGACAGCCGATCAACTGGCGCAACGCCAAAAGCAGCAGGCGGATCACGTCCGCGATCTGATCTCGCAGATGAACGGCGCGCGCGCCGGCGGCAAGCAGCCGGCCAATCCCTCCGCGCAGGAAATCGACAAGATGATCAACGATCGTCAGCAGGTGACCGACGATCTTGCGCGTCTCACACAAACAATGCGCACTGCTGTGCGGGAGCTTTCGCCCACACAGCCCGCCGCGTCGGGCAAGCTGCGGAGTGCGCTCGAAGGCATGGACGAAAACGATCTTGGCACCCGCATGCAGCGCAGCTCCGACTGGCTGCGCAGCGGCAACTTCTCCGATCCGATTGAAACAGCGCTGACGAGCGATCTGCAGAAACTCGGTCAGGAAGTCAAGGACGCCGCGCGCTCCCTCGGCGCTGCCCAGCGCGGTGGTTCCGAGGATGCCGGGCTCAATCGCGCCATGGACGATTTATCGCGCCTGCGAGATCAGCTTGCGGGGCTTGGTGGACGTCCTGGCTCGCAACAGCCCGGCTCGCAACCCGGACAGGGCCGCGGCGGCCAGCCGGGCCAGAGCGGGCCGCTCACGCGCGATGGCCGGCAGCCAGATCAGGGTCAAGGCGGCCAGGGGAACCAACCGGGGCAAGGGAACCAATCAGGACAGGGCAATCAGCCGGGCCAGCAGACGGCGCGGAATGGACAACCCGGGCAGGGGGGCCAACCAGGTGGACAGACAGGCAACCGGCAGGCAGGTCCGGTCGGCAACCCTGCCGGGGGGGCGGGCGATCACGGACGCTATAACGGAGCCGGCGATCTCGACACCGGCAACACACGCATTCAGGGGCGTGCCGTCACACCCCAGTCAGGTCCAAATCCGGCAGATGCGCAGCGGGATATCGATCAGGGTCTGAACCTTCTCAACGGCATTCGAGCGTCGGTGCAGGATAGTCCTGAAGCCCGCGCACAACTGCAGGCGCTGGTCGACCAGATGCGGGCGCTCGATCCGCGGCGCTTCCCCGGCAATCCGGCCCTCGTGGAGCAGATGCATCAGCAGCTTGTGAGTCAGGTCGACGCGCTTGAGCTCCAGCTGCGCCGCCAGCTTGAAGAAAAGCAGGGCGGGATGATTCGCAACACCGATCCGTCGCATGTGCCCGCCGGGTATCAGGCGTCGGTGGCAGAATACTATCGCAAGCTCTCCGGCGCCACCCACTGACTGGCCATCGGCGTCCTGGTCCGATTGTGAACTCTACTTGATGTGACCCGCCGTGAGGTCCTTGTTGTTCTCCTCGCAGGAGTACTCCATGACCTCCCAGTCGGGCCGCAGAGTAAACACCCGCGTGTTCTTCCACGGCCGGGTAAAAGCCCTGGAATCCTCAAGCGTAATCTCGTACGCGATGTGCTTTTCGTCGGTGCGAGTGAAGCGCTCCACCGTATGGAGCGCATCGCTGTGAGGATGACCGACCGTATCCAAATTCGTTTTGTTATTGAAGCCCGTCGTATCCACCACCAGCGTGTCGCCATCCCATTTGCCCACCGGATGACCGAACCAAAGTGGATCGGGATTCGTCGCATGCGGCAAGCCATCTGTGTGGACAATCTCGAACACGTTCCACGCCTCGTAGAGAATAGCCATCACGTCGTTCGTCTGCACGATCCGGATCGGAAACGGCGAGTTCATCGACCGCGTAAGTCCCTGCGGCAGGCAGTGACCGGTGTAATCGAACTTCGCCGGGTCGTAGTCTTTGAAAATCCGCGCGTACTCCGGCGTGAAAGGAATCGTGCCGGGGCCTTTCTGCGCAGTGCCCGCATCACGCGACATGTCAGGAACGTAGGGGCGGTCCCACACTCCGTTGAGGTCGGGCTTCCCATTCGCGAGGCGCGGAATCTGCGCCAGCGATATCGCCGAGGCCAGCGGTAGAGCGGCGGCCATTATGGAAAGCCGCCAAACCAGCGATTTTCGATTCATCGCGGGGGTCACGTGGGCGACCTAATTCGCGGCCTGCTCCGGAGCGGGTCCCGGAGTTGCATTGCGCGGCGTGGGCGGCGGCGCCGGCTTCGGCAGCTGCGCTTTACCATCCAGCTCGAACACGAACAACATCGGCGGGTGATCCACCGCGGCATCGTTCGGGCCGCTGACGTTCGCAGGCCGGCCCAAACCACCAAGGAACGCGACGTACTGCTTGCCGCCGGCTTCGTACGTGATTGGCGGCGCCATGCCTGTTCGCCCGGTTTGCACTTCGAACAGCTTCTCTCCTTTATCGGCGCTGTACGCCCGGAAGCTGCCGTCGTTACTGACGTGGAAGACCAGGTTGCCGCCTGTGGTCACGCTGCCGCCGCCGATCCCACCGCCGCCGCTGCCCTGCCAGATGAGCTTCTGGCTCACCGGATCCCAGGCCTGAAGCCCGCCGCGCACCCCTTCGGGAGCGTTCGGGCCGATCGAGGCCTTGATCGAACGTATATCACCGGTCGGTCTCACATAGCCGTTCGAACCCGGCTTCAACTCTTCCGTCGCCTGATAGCGAAACGGCATGTACGACGCGGGTATGTAGACCAGCCCGGTGGTGGGATTGAAGGACATGGGCGACCAGTTGTGCGCGCCGCCGGTTGGATAAATCTCCACGCCTTCGGTGTCGTAATAAGCTTCGGGACTCACCATCGGCCGGCCTCTCTCATCGAAGCCGGTCGCCCAGGTCACTTTTACGAAAGGCGCCCCGGAGATGAACTCGCCGGTCCCGCGGTCGAGCACATAGAAGAAACCGTTCTTGGCGGCCTGCGTGATCACTTTCCGCTGCCGCCCTTTAATGGTCAGATTGAGGATCATCAACTGCTGCACGCTGTCGAAATCCCAGTTGTCGTTCGGCACCGTCTGGTAGTGCCATTTGAGCAGGCCCGTTTTCAGATCGATCGCGAGAATCGAACAGGTGTAAAGGTTGTCCACGTTTTTAGCGCCGCGGAATTTCTGCACCCAGGGCTCGGCGTTGCCGGTCCCGACGTAGACGAGACCGGTTTCGGGATCGTACGCGACGCCATCCCACACTGCGCCCCCGCCACCGTTCTTGTAGAAATCTCCGCCCCAGGTTTTCGCCGCCGCGCGCATCGCTTCATTTTCGTAAGGCTTTGCTGGATCGCCCGGTACAGTGTAAAAGCGCCATGCGCGCACGCCGGTCTTTGCATCGTAGGCGTCAACGAAACCGCGCGTCGGCTTGTCGCCGCCCGAAATGCCGACAATCACTTTACCGCCGGCAATCCGCGGCGCCATCGTGATCGTATAGAGGTCCTGTGGATAGGCAACGCGAGTCTCCCACACCGGCTTTCCTGTAAGCGCGTCGAGAGCGGTCAGACGGCCATCCGTGACGGGTGCGATGATCGTACCGTTGTAAAGGGCGAGGCCTCGGTTGACGATTCCACAGCAGATCTTCGGACGGACCGCCGGCTGATTTACTTCCGGATCCCACCGCCAGATCTGCTTGCCCGTCTGCGCATCGACCGCAAAGACGACACTCCACGAGGTAATGCCGTAGAGCGTGTTGTTCCAGACCAGAGGGGTTCCTTCCTGATTGCCGCCGCCGGCGCCCACGACGTACGACCATGCGAGCCCGAGCCGGTTCACATTGGAAGTATCGATCTGTTTGAGGGGACTGTAGCGCGTCTCGCTCTGGGTGCGGCCGTAGCTTAGCCACGAGCCTGGATACGCATCCGCCGCCGTACCAACGCTTTTCAGGACTGTGTCATCAACCGGACGCGAAGCCGCGTGATCCGCCTGCGCGCGAATCATGGTTACGGAGCCCACGCCGGCGATTACGCCCATGAGGATGACGACCCAGGTGCGTTGCGATTTGAACATAGCCGATTTCCCCCCCGGCTATTCTATGCGCATCCGGGATGGATGGGGCGGTCGCGGGCCTGCCCCGGATTAGAGCACCAGCTTTTCCCGCTGGCTTGAAAGCCGCCTCTCCCGGTCCGCGGCGAAACGCTGAATGCCTGCGAAGATCGCGTCGGGGTCGAGGTGAGCCTCTACGATCACTTCCGCTTCGAGGCCCCCGGTGAGCCACTGGTTGTCCCAGTCGGAGGTCATCGAATAAGCGTCGGTCA
>DATAZF010000082.1:0-3386 GCA_036272235.1 Bryobacteraceae bacterium
CTCGGCAGCGGGTCGTCAAAATCGTCCCGCACTTGAATTTCACCGCGCCCCCATCCCAGTTCACGTTGCTGGCGCGGCCGGTCCGCGGCCACAAGTCTGGCGACAGGAACATTGGGCCGCATGATCGTAATTTCCTCACCGAGCTCCACTCTTTCAAGAAGTTTCGAAAGATTGGTCCTCGCCTCGTGAACATTCACTTCCATAAATTAGCTTTCGATTAGTCCACTGGGTTAGTCAATGTTTGCTTGCCGGGAGATCTGGAGCCGTTGACCAGGATTGAACTGGTGACCTCGTCCTTACCAAGGACGCGCTCTACCAACTGAGCTACAACGGCTTTTGAAGAACTGGTGGACAGGGGAGGATTCGAACCTCCGTAGCTCGCAAGGAGCGACAGATTTACAGTCTGTTGCCATTAGCCGCTCGGCCACCTGTCCGGGTGTTTTAAATAAACAACTTAGCACTGCCTTCTGCTCGGACAGATGCCAATTGGTGCCATTTGTTGGATCAGTGCTTTTGGACACCGGCCCACAAGTGCTCATGATACCGCATCGTGCAACGTGCCGGAAGCCATACTGGACGACGCTTGATGGCCGGTAGTCCGCTAAACCTCCACCATCTCAGCAAGGGATGAAGGATCCGGCACGACTTCCCCGTGAAGTCGCATTCCCTCGATATGGAACTCTATCGCCTCCTCCATCAGCGTTCGAACTTCTTCGAGCGTGCCTGCCGCCGCAACGCATCCCTGAAGATCGGGGACATACGCGCTATACCAGCCTTCCTGGCCCATTTCATAGATCACTGCGTATTTCATGTCAAGCTCACCTGTTTCTTGATCGTAGCCGGGGTTTTTGGATGGAGGAAATCCGATGGATGACGTTGAGGCGGCACCGGTTTTTTTGCGCGGCCGGCCTGAGCCTGCGCCGGACATTGCGCGCCGTGTAAAGCAATCGCCCGCGCGCCGGTTTATATCCCCGGAAGCATCATTTAGCAGCCGCGGCCGGGTTCGGGGCCGGTACGAGCTGGAAGTAGAAATGATCGGGATCGCGCAGAATTACGAAGTGGCGCCCCCCGACGTCGACTGGCGCACCTCCCGCGGAGGCGACGGGTACTCCAGCCGCCTTCAGCGTTCCGAGCAGGCGGTCGACGTCGCGCGACGCGAGCCGCAGCACGCCGCTCCCAGGATCGTGAATGGCAGCATCGTGGGTCTGGCGCGGGACACCGGCCATCTCGAGGAACTCAACCTCGAACGAAGTGCCGGGCACATGGGAAAAAGCACTCTTGTAGCTGCCGGTCGCGAATCCCAGCGTTTTGAGAAGCGCTTTGTCGTGAGTCGAATCTCTGCCGCCTTCCGGTTCAAATCCGAGCAGGTCGTGAAAAACGTGGAGCGTGCGATCCAAACTTTCCACCGTCAAAGTGAGCTTCGCCCGGACTGTCGGGACCGGCTGAATGAAGAATCCATCGGGGTCCTCGACTATGCCCTCGCCGACCCCCGGCGCGCCATCCTCTTTGAGCTTGCGCAGCACGGCCTGAACGTCGCTGACGGGAACCGCAAGGAGACTCGCGCCGGGATCCTGAAGGCGCCGACGGACTGCAGTTTGCGCAACTCCCTGAAATTCCACAAATTCCACGCCTAACGGCGACCCGGGAATTTTGAACGCCGCAACGCGCGACTGCGATCCTTTGGCGTCATAGAGGTTTTCGACGACTGCGTTGACTGAGAAGGCGCGCGGTCCGGGAGCGCCCGTTCGTTCGAGGCCAAGGCCGTCGCCGTAGAACCGCATCGTCTTGTCAAGATTCGCGACGACGTGGATGAAGGTCCCGACGCCAACCACTTGGCCGGCAGGCGCCGGCGCTTGCGCGGACAATGCAACTGCCTGCACTGCACAAAAGACCGAGACGCCAATGAATCGCCGCATGCTTCCTCCCGATGCGCGTCCATTGTAACGAAGCGGGCGGCCAGAGTCGCAGGCAGGCGACGGAACTCAGCCCGCGGATTTCAGCTCGCCCGGTTGGATAGCCAGCGATGCATACTTTGCGCGCCATGCGGCCGGGAATATCTTCTGAGAAGACAGGCGCAAAAGTCCGTTCGGTTTTTCGGTTTCCCGCACGACCAACTGCTCGGACGTCTCCTGCTCGAGCTCCTGGGCCATACCGAGGACGAGTTGCATCGCATCCAGTCTCCGCCGAACGTCGTCCGAGAGCTCGCGGTATTCTTTTTCCCGGGTTTCGGCGAGGGCAATCGCCTGTTCGAGATTCTTTTTCGCTGCATTCCAGGCGTCCATAGCGGGTAAGAGCCGCTCTTCCTGGCGACGCCGAAGTTCATCCATTGGAATCATTCTGGTCCTTTTCCCCGGGCGCCTCACACGCGTGACTCCGTGAATGTTTCAGAGGCTTCTCCTGCATCGTCTGTTATGGCGGGGCGAAACGCCATACTGCTGAAGGTTATGGAACCGGGAACTGTCGTTCCGAAGCACTGGGTTGTTCCAATGGAACCAGTATAGAAATTTGCAAATGAGTTGCAAAACTTGTTGACAGAGCCATCACCCTCCGGTTACTCTGAACCTTGATATCGGACTTAAATAGTCCTGTATCTGCGACACCGTCGCAACAGCAGGTCCTGAATAAGGTCTGTGGTTGCCCAGCAGAGTTGCGATAAAGCGGATGAGCCCGGATTCCCATTTCAGTCGATCCCTGATCGAAGAGTTCTCTGCAAGAGGTTTGCGCATGACGCCACAACGACGGGCGCTGTTGGAAATTATTCAGGTTTCGAGAGGGCACCTGAACGCCGCGACATTGCTACAGAAGGCGCGCGAAACCGACGCCGATATCGATCGTGCGACTGTTTACCGCACACTCGATTTACTCAGGAAACTGCGCCTCGGCGGTCCGCGCAGCGACGAGTTCGGCGAGGTGAGGAGCGGGACTGATCAAATCCGCCTCGCATGTTTCGAATGCGGAAAGATCGAGGAGTTCGGGAGCCCTTTGTTTGAGCAGCTTAAACAGGAAATCGGGCACGACCGCGGCTTCAATGTGAATGTGGTCCGCCTGGAGGCCGGGGGGCGCTGCCGTAGTTGCACGGAACGGGAAAAACTTCGGCCGCACGAATAAACGCGAATCCCGCCCGTGCTTTCGGCAATGGCCTGCCTTGGCCAGCGAAACAGGGAGACCAGAGCACCCCATCCGATAAGGTGCCGGACCAGAAACCGCAAGGAGAAAACATGCCGTCTCGAAGTGTATCTCAAGTTCAATCTTGCTCCAGGAAGCCTGCTTCCGGAAAGTCCTGGCCGGTAACTTACCGTTGGCTGGCGATCGGAACTGTGGCTATTTATTCGGCAATTGGCAGCAGGACCGTCAATGTGGCAATGGCGCAGGAACCGCCCCGCTCC
>DATAZF010000083.1:0-15260 GCA_036272235.1 Bryobacteraceae bacterium
AAAGGCACACTTGCCCGCCGCGATGAAAATTCCTTCCATCCGTGTGGCGGCTTTGGTCGATGCGAACCGCGCCCGCGCCGAGGAGCTTGCTGCCCGCTACGATATCGCTCAAACTTCCGGGAGCTTCGACGCGCTTCCTGATCCTCCTCGGGCGGCGATCGTCGCGCTGCCCCATCACTGCCATGCCCCGGTTGCGACCGCGCTGCTGCGGCGCGGAGTGCATGTGCTTATCGAGAAACCGATGGCTCTCTCGGCGGCCGAGGCCCGTGAGATCTTGTGCGCGGCCGAGGCCGGGGGCGCGAGCCTCACTGCCGGAATGGTGCGCCGCTTTCTTCCGGAACTGCGCCTTGCAAAACAGGTCGTCGCGTCGGGAATCCTCGGCGAAATAATGGGCTTCAGCGTTCGCGAAGGCCGGATTTACGACTGGCCGTCGCTGACCGACGCACCCTTGCGCAAGGAGAGCGCGGGCGGCGGGGTCCTGATCGACGTAGGCGTCCACGTGCTGGACTCGCTGTTTTTCTGTCTTGGCGAACTCGCGGTTGTGGATTATGCCGATGACTGCTATGGAGGCGTCGAGGCTGACGCAGAAATCGTTCTAACCCTCGGGTCGGGAGTCCGCGGGCGTGTCGAACTGAGCCGTACGCGCGACCTGGGAAACACCACGCGAATCGAAGGCTCGGAGGCTGTTCTCGAAGTGGACCTTGTCCGTCGGAAAGTGTCGATGTTCGTGCAAGGCGAGACAATCGTGCTTTCGCCGGGTAAAGAACATGGTGACGCTGGTATTTTCGGCGCGCAACTCGCCGACTGGGCGGCAAGCATTATTGAAGCGCGCTCACCCATGGTCCCGGGATCGGAAGCCTTGAAATCGCTCACTTTGATTGAAGCCTGCTACGCTCGCAGACGAACTCTTCAGCCGATATGGATGGCACCCGGCGCATGACGCTCCGCGGGCGGCGGGTCCTTGTGACGGGTGCAACCGGTTTCATCGGTGGGCGCCTCATTGAAAAGTTGTGCCTGGAACACGGGGCCGTCATCCGTGCCCTGGTCCGGGACATTCCCCGCGCCGCCAGAATTGCGCGCTTCCCCGTGGAGTTCGTGCGTGGCGATGTTACGCACGAGGATACAGTCCGCCGGGCGGTGGAAGGCATGGATGTCGTTTTTCATTGCGTCCATGGCAACCGCCGCGGTACCGCCCAGGCGGTCAACGTTGATGGCGCCGAGATGGTTGCACAGCAAGTTCTGCGTTCCGGAATTTCAAGGCTGGTGCATGTAAGTACGATGGCTGTCTACGGGCATCCCGCGAAGGGGGAGATCACGGAAACGACTGCGCACGAAGGAACAGGCGATCTCTACACGCAAACCAAGAGAGAAGGGGAGCGCCGGGTGATGGAACTGCATCGCCGAAAAGGTCTGGCTGCCGTGGTCATTCAGCCGACATGCGTTTACGGACCCTGGGGCCTCGCCTTCACGATCGATCCCCTGCGCGAATTGCGGACGCGCAGTGTGGCGCTGGTGGACGGTGGCAGAGGTCTGTTCCCGGGCGTCTACATCGACGATCTCGTGGATGCGCTGGTGCTCGCCGCAACCGATCCGGCCGCCATCGGCGAAACGTTCCTGATTTCCGGCGCGGAGCCGGTGACATTTCGCCGATACTACGGAGCCTTCGAGGCGATGCTGGGCCGGACATCCACAATCTGCATGACGGCGGATGAGATTCGGGACTATGCGCGCGCAGAGGCTGCCGGACAACAATCGCGGGACCGCTTGCGCGCACAACTCAGCGCTGACGGTATCGCCTGCTCGAAGGCGGAATATGCCACGCCGTTCCGCATACCTTCCGAGCACGTGCTCCGCTTCTACTCCTCCACGGCGCGCTACTCGATCGCCAAAGCGCAAAGCATGCTCGGTTATCGTCCCGCATTCGATTTCGACCGCGGTATGCAAATCACGAAGGAATGGGCACAATGGGCGGAATTGATTCCAGGAACCACAGCGCAGTGAGATCCGTCGGCATTTTCACCAACCTCGCCTATCTTCCCGCCGCCGCGGCGCTGATCAACAGCATTCTCCACTTCCGGGTTCGCGCGCGAATCAAGCTCTACGACTTCGCCGGCCTGCCGCACCTGGCGCGTACGTACCTGTCGCAATACGCCGAAATAGTGGCGCCCTCGCCGCGAGTGTTTGGCGATCGATACCGCCAATACTGGAACTACAGGCCGCGGATGCTGGCGGAAAGTCTGGACCCCGTCGAGTTGCAAATGGACGCCGACACAATCGTCCTGAGCGATCTCGAAGGGGCGTTCAGCCAGATCGAGGCCGGGAACTTCGTCGCGGTGCGGGAGTGGGAGTACGATCCTGTTCGGCCGGACACAAAAGGCAGAGATCGCCGCACCAGAGAACTCACGGCGGAAAGCGTCTTTCACAGGACGTTGCGGCACCCCGGGATTCACAGTCGCGGATTGCCAATCTACAACGCGGGACTGCTCGGCCTGAACCGTGAACATCATGCGCCGCTCATCGACCTCTGGGCGCAGTCAACACATGATTTCGAGGGTATTGAGGGCACGTTCTTCCGGGTCGACCAGAATAAACTGGCCCTGATTATTGCGTCTCTGCGCGAGGAGGGCCGCCTGCATATTCACGAACTGCCGAAACATCTGTGGATGCAGACCTGGGACGATCACTGCCATCCGAAAAAAATCCTGACTTTCGAGAACGGCAGCGTCGCGCTGCATAACGGCCGGCTGGAAGACCGGATGCATTTCTACCACTTCACAGGCGACGTCACGGCTCCGGCGGAACTCGCCGGCGAGCCCAACAAACACCCCGTGCGGTTCAACGCATTTGTGAGCGATCTGGATCTTCCGGGCGCGCTGACACAACGCCAGATGATCGATTCCTGGAACTATGTATGGCGGGTGAGGCATCGTTCTGCGGCCGGAGAGCTTCCCGCTTACTTCTACAATCTCGGCCCTGTTCGTGCACCGAAGTGTCTCGATCCCGTCTGGCGCGAACTGGTCAGCCTTCACCTGGATGGGGCGAGCCCGGACTCGCGTGAAACCTGGGCTGTCGCGCTTGCGTACGACTACATCGACTACGCCGGCTATAGCGCGGGAGATCTCGGATGGATCGCCGGTCCTCTCGAGTCCCTGATGGGTCGCGAGCGAAAGAACCGGGGCTCGAAGGTGCTTTCGTGGCAACGACCCGCCGACGTATCGCTTGCCTTCGAGCCCGCGTTCGAAAACCAAAGGCCATGGGCTGAAGCGGATACCCCTGAGCAACACTCTCTGGGGACGAACTACTCGGAATTCCATCGCGGCGTGTTCATCAATATAGGCTCGGGTGCGTAGCGCCGCGATGGGAACACGTCTCAAAACCAGACACGCAAGCACCCACACCGACGTCTCGGCCTTCTTCGACGGCTCTGCTTCAACCTATGCCGAACAGCACGGCGAGGCGGAACGCCTGTTGCAATATCGGCTTGAACTGATCGGGGAAGCAGCGCGCTTCAGGCCTGTCGATACGGTGCTCGAAGTCGGATGCGGTAACGGACTGCATCTGCTCGCGCTGGCCGGGGCGTTTAGCTCCGGACGTGGTGTCGACCTCTCGCCGGCCATGATCGAAGCTGCACGCGTTGCAGCCCGCCGGCCCAGGCTCGAACCTCGTGTGACCTTTGCCGTCGATCAGGGAGAACGCCTCGACTCAGTGGCGAATGCTTCCATCGACGTCGTCTTCTGCATCGGCGCGATCGAGCATATGCTCGATCAGGCTCAGGTGTTTCGAAGCGTGTATCGAGTCCTGCGCGCCGGGGGCCGATTTGTCTGTATCACCCTGAACGGCGGGTCGCTCTGGTACCGGTATCTGGCTCCAGCCATGGGTTTCGACACGAGGCGGTTATCGACCGATCACTACCTTTCCGCGGATGAACTCCGCCTTTTCTCAAGCCGCGCCGGCTTCGACAGCGCGAAGATCGACGCCTGGACTTTTATTCAGCGGGGCGACATGCCGCAAAGCATCGCGCTGCTGCTTGAGATGTCTGACACCATCGGGAAACTTGCGCGCCTCGATCTGCTCCGCGGTGGGCTGCGACTGGCTGCGATAAGGCCGTAAATATGATTTCCCACGAACTCCGCTGCATCTTCGTCCATATTCCGAAGACGGGGGGAACGAGCATGGAAGACGTGATCTGGCCCGGGCCGCGAACCGAAGAAGATCTTTGGATGGGGTTCGTCTCGGCGCGTGGGAACAAGCACCAGACGGGGGGACTGCAGCACCTTCTTGCCCGTCAGATCCGGCAGGAGGTCGGGCACGAGATATTTCGCGATTATTTCAAGTTCGCGGTTGTTCGCAATCCCTGGGATCGGGCTGTCTCACAATTCTGCTACACGCGGCTCCGCACCGATCTTCATGCCTTGATCGGAATGACGGCGGAGACTTCGTTCAGCGACTACCTGGCCCTGATCGAACGCCGCGAGCATGTGCAATGGCTGCCGCAATTCGACTTCCTGCATGATGCCGACGGCTCCATTCTGGTCGATTTCGTCGGCCGCTTTGAGCGGCTGGAGCAGGATGCGGGAAGCATTTTCAGCCGCCTTTGCCTCGAAGACAAAACGCTTCCGCATACCAACGCGTCCGATCGCCGGCCGTATCGCGAGTATTTCGACGCCTCCTCCAAACGGCGAATCGAGCGGCTCTACGGCCAGGACATCGAGGCATTTGGTTATGAATTCTGAAGCGATGGAACAGTGGGAAATGGTTCACATTTGGGAGTGGTTCCGGCGGAGCCAGTGGCTCGATCGTTTTCGAGACACGAAGCTTCTGCTTCGCGACGCCGTTTCGGGCCTGCTGCGGGAGCGCGGACTCGCGGACGGCCTGCTGCTCGATTGTTCCTGCGGCCTCGGTTCGCAGGCGATAACCTTCGCGGAAGCAGGGCTGCGCGTTGCGGGCTCGGATCGTTCCGGGTTCGCCGTCTCGCGCGCGGCGGAAATGGCAAAAAACCATGGCCGCGAGATCGATTTTTTCCAGGGTGCCTGGCAGGAGCTTCCCGCGCGAACCACGCAACGATTCGACGCCGTGTTCTGCGATGCTCTGAGCTGGCTTCACACCGATGAGGAAATGGCGGCGGCACTGCGTGGATTGTGCGGTGTTCTGCGTCCCGGCGGAGTTCTGATTTTCCAGGGAGCGGCGGCGAACTCGGGCGAAGCCGACTTGCGGCACGATTCCGAGCTCTGGTGGGCTTCGGTACCGGGCGCGTCACTCCGCTGGCGTCACGTGGAGGGCTCCGCAGGTTGCACGGCGCTCAGTGTTCCCGCCCGCGGCGAGGACTACATCGACTGGCGGCTGCTGTATCTCATCGAAGAGAGCGGCATGCAACGCCTGGAGCACGTCACGATGCGCGAGTCCCTGCGATGGAACGGCAGGCGGTTCGACGAAATGGCACGGGTCTGCGGATTCGACTGTCCGGTAACGCAGGTAGTGCGGGCGTGGTCCCCCGGGGGCCGGCCGGCCGCGCTGAACTATGCCGTCGCCGTTGGGACGGGTTCCGCGTAGGACGGATGATCGTGCCCGTCGGCGACTGCCAGCCACGTACCGTCGGGTAATAAATAAGGGTCAACGTGGTGCATCGCGCGGCTATTCCAAGCGGTCCGGCCTGGTCTTGCGATGGGCGGCGCGTCAACGGCTTCTTCCGCATACTCCTCCGGCGTCAGCCGCGTGATTCTGAACGCACGGAGGTCCGTGCCGTAGCGTGGCACGCACACTTGCGCGTAACGTATCAGGCTGCCCTTCCACTCCACCACGCGGCCTCCGGGACGCGCTGCGCGTGGGTCGCCGGTAACGACAGGGCTGCGCGAATGCTCTCTCCAGGGGCCCAGCGGGCATGAAGCCTGAAAAAGGCGCAGAGTGTCGTTGCCGGCGGGGTTCGAGCACGCCAGTATGTACCAGGAACCCTGCCACTGGAAGATCGACGCATCCGCAATCGGATCGCCTTCGAGAAACGTCGCCACCGGCCGCCATCCGCGCGGGAACGATTCGGCTTTGTAAAGGCGCAGGTAATTCTGCTGATACATCTCCGGGAGCATGTAGTAGTCGCCCTGCCAGTCGAAAACATACGGATACGAAAGACTGAATGGTTCGGTCAGAACAATGCCCTCGTACTCCCACTGGATGCCGTTCGCGCTTGTGGCAACTGAAATCTCGCCCTTATAACCAGCGTCATTCATGACTTCGAGGAGCATGTACCAGCGCCCACCGTCATAAACAATGAATGGGTCAGCGACAAAGATGGCCGGTGCGTCGCTGACGTCCCGATAGGTGAGCACCGGATTCGCCGCGCCCGGCGCGGGCGCAAGCTCGAGCGGCGAGGGCCCGGCAAACATGCCGATCGAAAACCAGTTTCCCGGATAAATCCGCTGCGGCATTCAATTCTCGCGCTTCAATACCAGCAGCCTGTATTTGACCAGCCGCTTCTGGTAGAGGCGCTCGAGTGCCAGCCCACCCAGAAACGCCGCAAGAACAAAGCGGGGACCTTCCAGCGGTATCAGGTCGTAAAGCCGAAGGTACCGGGTTTCGAGCTTCGCCAGTTTCTCCGGTGCGGACGTCCGGAAGCCTTCCGAATAGTCCGTGTCGTGCAGCACGCGCAGACCGTTGGCCTCGATTGCGGCACGGTACGTGTCTTCGGTGGGTACGCGGGCAAGGCCCCAGTATTTGCGGATCTTTTCGAGGTCGGAGTCCCCTTCCGCGCCCGCGAGCGGAATGTCTTCGGCGAGTACGAGTTTGCCGCCCGGCCTGAGCGCCCGCGAAAGATTTTGAAGCGTCTCCGGAAACGCGGGACTGTGCACCACCGCTTCAATGGAGACGACCACGTCGTAACGTTCCGCGATGGGGTCATCGTAACTGCGAAGGTGGAACCTGCACTCACGGTCGATCCCACGGCGGAGCGCCTCGCGGACAGCCAGGCGATGCTGCACGCGGCTGAGTGTCAGGCCGTCATACCGGCCTCCGGCCTTCTCGTGCCAGCGGAAAATGGTGCCGCCGAAACCGCAGCCGGCATCGAGCACATGAGGCTCCGGACCAGGCTGCGCCGCATCCAGCGCGAGATCGTTGATCCACAAGCGCTGGGCTGCTCCGGTGTACGACGGCGCGGCGTCGCCCTGAACCTGCAGCGTCTTGTGCATGGTGAGATCGGCGGTGGCGGCGCCGAACATCGCCATGTTGGTGAGCAAATTGAAACGAGAGAGCCAGTCGTAAAGACCCGACAGGCGCTCCCGGTAGCCGTTGGGATCCGGCTCGATCAGTGGCCGTGCGTGGCTGCCGTATGGTACGGCGTTGCGGGGCAAGTGCCCTCCCGGACTTCTACCATCTGCATCATGCCGAGGTCCTCATGCGCCAGAATATGGCAGTGTAGAACGAACTTGCCGGTGAAGTCCACGAACTTCGACCGGGTAATGACGTAGCCGCCGGGAGGAAGTGCGATCGTGTCCTGCCAAACCCAGGGTTGCTCGAAACGGGTCGTGGTCGTGCCGTCGTTGATCTCGAGGACCTGAAACGGGTTGACATGAATGTGAAATGGGTGAAAGCTCCCCCCCGCGTTGCTGATCTTCCATTCTTCAATCGTGTTCAACGACATACACTGATTCACGACTCCGTCCTGAAACAGTTTGCCATCGATCGACAGATCTCCCGCGGCATTGCTGAACACCACTTGTCTTGCCGGAGCGGGGGCGGCCGGAAGGTCTGCCAGAAATTCAGGGAACGTGAGGTACTTGCCCTGCGGCTTCTTCGGATTGCCGGGATCGGGTTCCCATTGCTGCGGCCAGTCCATGGGCTTGGCCGCACCCTCCACCCGCACCCGCAGCATCGTGTTCTGGGGGTTGGGAGCCGGCTGCGCCGTGCCGACCGCGGCGAACATCAGGACCATATCTTTCGGCTTTCCATCCGTCAGCATCGGCGCCTGAACAAGGATGTCAATCCGGTTGCCGAGTGACATCTTGAATTCCGTATCCGCTTTGCGACGGTTGTAATTCTCCCACGCGAACTGGACCCCATCCACGGCTACCGTGCGGAAGGCGGGCACCGTCCCGCGCTGCGCTACTGGAACGACCGTCGGAACCCCTCCCGCCGGCGGCGCGGCTGCGGCCTCGACAAAGAAGAAAGTGTTGATAGTCGGAGCCTGCACGGTGGCGTTGATCAACCTCCATAACTGAATTTCGCCGGGCTGCATTTTAATGGTCGGCTGCAGTTGACCGTTTATCTGAATCGGCGGCACGCCGGCGCTGACGCTCCGCTCGACGTTCGGCACCGAATCATACTGCTGGACGACGAGGAGCTTTTCCTGCAGCCCCGGGAATGTCGCCCGCAACTCCGTGTCGTAGTCGCCTTCGATGATGAACGCGCCTGACATGCCGTTCAGCATCTGTGTAGCCGCGGCCCCGTGTTTGTGGGCGTGATACCAATGGGTGCCCGGCGCCTGACCCATCTTCATCGGGCCGCCCTTGACCCACTTCGGCAGAACAAACGAATAAGGATAAGCGCCCAGCCAGTACTCCGGCCATTCGTGCTCCTTTACGAGTTGCTCGTCGACGCCCTTCAGGTCTTTCACCTTGCCTTCCAGCCGTTTCTCGCTGGTGGCCTTCCACGTCTGGAACTGAGGGTTGTTGGACGGGTCCTGGCTGGCGTCTCCCCGCAGAAACGGCAGATCCCTGACCCACTCGGGTTTCGCGTCCTTGTCCGGAAGCACCTGGATCAGCACGTTGTCCGCGAAGCGGCTGGGGCTGACATGCGTCCCGTGAAAGTGCAGGTTGCTGGTATTGCCGCCGTGAACACAGTTGGGCATCATGGCCGTACTGGTCACACCCTGAATCACATCGCAGGAGTTTCTCGTAGTGGTCTTGAAAAACTTCTTGTCATCGATCCGGTTCAGAAAGATGATTTCAATCTTGTCGCCGAGCCGGGCTCGCAGTGTGGGGCCTGGCCGCGCCAGCCGCGTGAGCCCTGCAGGCGTGTGAACCGGCGGTCTCGTCCGCAGGTTGGCCGGGTCCTCAGTGAAGCCCTGGTACCCGACATATGCCCGCAGTGGCGTGATGCGGCAATCGTAGGCGGCGCCGTTCGCATACGGAATACTGCGGTTCTCCGCCGTCGCGATCAGCAAGCCCTGCAAGACGCCGTTGCTGTCCCGCGCGATCTCGCCGATCGTCTCCAGATCCAGGCCGCAATTCGTCGCGCCCGGGGACCCCGGCGCCACGCAGCTTGCGACACAGATCGTGGCGTCTTTCTCGGCCGCCTCGACAACCGGCGCCTCCAGGATTCGGCTGGCCGCGAGGGTCGATGCGGCAGTGACCAACATGCCGACGAACCCTCTGCGGCTCTCTCTCGGAGTGCGTATCAATTCGGTGACAGTGTCCTGTGAATCGGTCGAATCTGGCATTTGAGTGGCTCCTGTAGCTTGTGATTGTCCGGCTGCGCCGTTACGACACTGTAATCGTGCCTTTTTCCTGTGGATGCGCTGCGCAATGGTAGGGATAAGTTCCCGCCGTCGGAAACTGGACCATCTGCGACCAGGAATAGGGCTCGATCGAGGCAGGGTTGGACGTCCAGGTAGTCCCCTCATCCGGCGCCGGCTGATGAGCCTGCGTGTCGTTGTTTTGCCAAAGCATCCAGTTGCCGGGAGAAAGCTGTAATGCCAGGAACGTAGCGCCCGGGCCACCCGATGGAGGCTGAATGAGCGTGAACTGATCGGAAACCTGCAGCGTGTACGCGACAGCGGCCTGATTCGAACAGCTCAGGGCCTGCGGACCGCTCCTGGCGACCACAATCCCGTCCGACTGGGCCCTGGGTCCGACCGATGTCAGGGCCGCACCTGAAAGTGTGATGTCGAGTTGCAATCCGGTGTCGTTCGAAAAAAAGATCGTCCCGCCTGTCTCTATCAGACCTGCGGGATCGGGCACAAAAACGATTTGATTATTCGTTTTCTGAATGGTGATGCCGACCGGATCGAGCCTTATCAAAAGAAATTACCTCCTGGAATTCGTGATTCTACACCCAATCGGATCGATATTCGGTGATTTTTTTCTCTTTTTAATAGCACGGGCCGGCAAGATCGAAATATTGTGTAACGGCCCCATTTAACCTGCTATCATGCGCAATTGCATATGCCCCGGAACAAAATTTTCGTGGTCAGTCTGCATCGCTCGGGCACACAAAGCGTCGATGATATTTTCATCAGATCGGGCCTCAAATCAATCCATTGGCCGGTATTGCACGGTGAGGTGGATGTCCAGGCGATGGTGGCGGGCCGGGAAACCGATCTCGAATTCCTGGCCGACAAGCTCGCACCCATAGTCGATGATTTTGAAGGGTTGAGCGACATGCCGATCTGTGCTCTCTACGATGTGTTTGCGCGCAGATATCCGGACGCCCTTTTCGTCGCCACGGAGCGACCGGCACCGGACTGGATTCAGTCAGTCCGCTGGCATATCGGGACGCGGACATTGCTGCCGTATGAGAAGGCCGGTTATTGGCGGTATTTGCCGTCCCGCCCGGCGCGCCTGGCCGACA
Source organism: Bryobacteraceae bacterium (assembly GCA_036272235.1). Taxonomy (GTDB): domain Bacteria; phylum Acidobacteriota; class Terriglobia; order Bryobacterales; family Bryobacteraceae; genus BOG-234. The sequence goes on from DATAZF010000083.1 coordinate 10,555, forward strand.
TAACCGATACCGAACTGGCCGGCATGCATTTCCGCCATCATGCCGAATTGCGTTCTTTCTTCCGGGAAAGCGGACGATTGAAACTGGTTCAATTGGGCGCCCCCCTCGCCGGGGAAGAAATATGCAACTTTCTGGGCCTGCCCGCGCTTGCCATGGGTAAGGTTGACGTCATGAGGCAGGCAGCCGCTTCCTCAGTGGCATGAAGCCCGTCCGCAGTAATATCAGGCAGTGACATGAAGCCGCGCGCCTTCTGCACCGTGATGGATCGGAACTACCTCACGCGCGGACTGGCGCTCTACACATCTTTGGCGAAGAACGGTCCGGCTTATGACCTGTACGTTCTGTGTATGGACCAGGCCACCTGGAATACATTGAATGCCCTCGCTCCCGATGGATTGAAGCCGGTGGCGCTTGCATCCGTGATGGACGATCGGCTCAGAAGGGCATCGGAGGACCGCACGCTGAAGGAATTCAGCATCACCTGCAAGTCGTTCTTCCTGCGCTGGCTGCTTCGGCGGCATGAGGATCTGGAACTGCTCAGCTTCGCCGACAGCGATATGTTCTTCTACTCCGATCCGGGTGCGGTGCTTGGGGAATTGGGAGCAGGTTCTGTCGGCATCACGGAGCATCGGTTTCCGGCGAGGCTGGAACCGGAAACATCGCGTGACTATGGGATCTACAACGGAGGCTGGGTCTCCATCCGCCGCGACGCACGAGGGATGGCTTGCCTCGAAGACTGGTCGGACCGGTGTCTGAACTGGTGTTACGACCGGCTCGAGGACGGCAAATACGGCGACCAGAAGTATCTCGTCGACTGGTCGAAGCAGTTCGAGGGCGTCGTCATACTGCGACACAAGGGCGCAAACCTCGCTCCCTGGAATGTGGAAAACTACCGCATCGCGGTAAAAGGGGGGCAGGTCATGGCGGATGACGAGCCGGTGGTGTTTTATCATTTCAGCGGCCTGAGGCAGGTAGCGCGCTGGCCATATCGATCGGGGTTATATCAATCCGGCCTGATGCGTCCCGCGGCGGGAGCGGTGCGAAAGTGGATCTACCGGCCCTATCTGCGAGTGTTGCATCAGTGGGAACGGATTGTGGGCCATACCGCCGAGCCGGATTGCGGCTTCCGCACCGCCATTGAAAACCAACTGGACGTGCCCCGCCATCTGTGGAGCGGGCGGCTGATGTTGAAGCCTCCGGAACTGCTTTGGTGATGAGTTCCAACAGTCGCGCTCTTTGGTTTACCGCTCCCGGTAAAGCCGCTTTGCTGCCGGAGTCTGGCGTATCCCCCGTTGTATCCCCTGTGGCAACCCCCGTCGCAACCCACGAGACGGACGCATTCTGCACAATCCGAACACTCTATTCCGCCATCAGCGAGGGCACGGAACGTCTTGTGCTGGCTGGCAAAGTTCCGCCCGATCTGCATCAATCCATGACAGTCCCGTACATGGGGGGCGATTTTTCCTTCCCGGTCAAATATGGCTATTCACTGGCAGGCATCGTCGAGGATGGCCCGGCAAACCTTATCGGCGCTCCAGTGCATCTGCTGCATCCGCACCAGGACATCTGCCGGGTGCGTACCGCCGATGTGTTCCGGATACCCGAAGACGTTCCTCCCCGAAGAGCCGTCCTGGCCAGCAACATGGAGACCGCCGTGACTGCGATCTGGGACGCCCGCCCGGCCGTGGGTGAGCGCATACTGATCGTCGGCTTCGGCTCCGTCGGCGCCCTGACCGCGCAGATCCTGCGAAGTATGCCGGGCGTCGACCTGTACATCGCCGAGCTCGACGATACAAGAAACCGGGCGGCACGCGCTCTGGGCTTTCGCACAGGCCGGCCCGACGGAAACGAAAAGTTCGACCTGGCGTTTCACACCAGCGGCTCGGCTTCGGGGCTGCAGGAATCCATCGACAGCGTCGGTCCGGAAGGTCGCATTATTGACGTGAGCTGGTATGGGTCCGCGGAGACGCCTCTGCGACTCGGCGGCACCTTCCATAGCCAGCGCAAGACGATTATCGCGAGTCAGGTTTCCCACCTCCCCGCGTTCCAGACGCCGCGGTGGGATCGCGTTCGCCGGAAACAACTCGTGTTTTCCCTCCTGCGTGACCCCGCGTTCGACTTTTTACAGAATCGCGAGATACCCTTCAATCAGTTGCCGGAATTTTTTAATAATTCGCCTCCGGGGGAGCGTGCCGTGGCCCCATTCGTTTCCTACGGCTGACCGTATGTCACCAGCGGTTCAGTAATTCTCGCAGGCAAGACCGTCTTCCATTCCGAGCGGATTTACCCAATGAACGTGGTAATATGCAACACGTCCTCTCGCAGAATAAGATTGCAATTTGTAGTCCGCAAGTCATGAAATCCGCACGGAGGCTCCGCAGTGCAAACGTCGCAAAAACTGGCTGAGGCGAGAATCCCGACCGAATTTGGTAATTTCGTCCTGCACCTGTACGGCGACGGCACAAAGGAAGATCATGTCGCGTTCGTTCTGGGCGACGTTGCGGAACGGGAGAATGTCCTGACTCGCGTGCACTCCGAGTGCTTCACCGGCGAAATTCTTGGCTCCCTGCGCTGTGATTGCGCGGCCCAGCTTCGCCTCGCACTGCGAAGGATTGCGCAGGAGGGTCGCGGAGTCCTGATCTATCTGCGGCAAGAGGGGCGGGGGATCGGCCTGCTCGACAAACTGCGCGCGTATAATCTGCAGGATCTGGGCCACGACACTGTCGACGCCAACCTGCTGCTCGGTCGCGATTCGGACGAGCGGACCTACGACCTTGCGGCGCTGATGCTGCGCGATCTTGGAATCAGATCGGTGCGGTTGCTGACGAATAATCCGTCCAAGATCGAAGGGCTGCGTCAACTGGGGACCATCGTAAACGCCCGTGAGCCCCTGGTTGCCCCGATTCACGCCGAAAGCGCCGGCTATTTGCAGACCAAGGTCTTGCGAATGCGGCATGAGATCGACATGACCAACGGCAACGTGGCAGGGATTACGGGCCAAAACGGGCACTCCCCGGTACATCCCGACCCCATCGCGGCGATCGCGGCACGCTCGGCCGGGTTCAGCGATCGACATGGACGCCCGTTCATCACGCTCTCTTATGCGCAGAGCCTCGACGGCTGCCTCTCTTCGCGACCTGGAAAACCGCTTCCTCTGAGCGGCGCCGGCGCCCTGGCGCTAACCCACCGCCTGCGCGCTTCTCACGACGCCGTGCTGGTTGGAATAGGAACTGTATTGAGCGATAATCCCAGGCTCACGGTACGCCACGCAACGGGCCGCAATCCGCAGCCAATCGTCCTCGATAGCCGGCTCCGCATTCCGCTCGACTGCAATCTGTTGCGCGATCCGCAGCGCAGCCTTCTCGTGGCGTCGGCACGAAGCGCGCCACGGCGGCGGCGGAAACTTGAGGCGGCAGGCGCCACAGTTCTGGATGTGTCCGCCATGAGCGATCGCCGGGTTAGTCTCGAGGCTCTGATGCCGCGCCTCGCGGAACGTGGCATACGATCCGTCATGGTGGAAGGCGGCGTTCAGGTGATTCGCAGCCTCATGGCAGCGCGGTTAGTCGACTACCTCGTGGTTACGGTTGTGCCCCGTTTCATCGGCGGACCGCATCGGGTGCGGGTTCAAACCGAACTGATGGATGGCCCGGGCATGCATGGCTTCCTGCACTCGAAGGTTGGCGAAGACCTCGTACTCTGGGGCGACCCCGCGTGGCCGGTTATGGCCTTAACTCAATCAGCTTAGAAACGTTTCAAGAAAGCGTTGCATCGCGCGGCCGCAGTCGTCCCACGACTGGAAGCTGTCGGCCGCGCGCCGATTCGCCTCGCCCAATCGGCGCCGCTCAGCCGGGTTTGTGATGAGGCGCCGTAGCGACTCCCTCCAGCCGTCCCGGTCGCCCGGATCGGTGAGAACCGGTAGTGAATCGTCTGGCAGCAAATCCGGCAGTCCTCCGACGCGGAAAGCCGCTACTGGCAGGCCCCGTGCCATCGCCTCCATCGTCGCCATGCTGCAGGTTTCAAAACGCGAGGGAAGAGCGAATATGTCCGCACGGTCGTAAGCCGCGATGACTTCATGCGGGGGCAACGCCCCACGGAACGCGATACGATCCCGTGCAGGCGACTGGGCTATGCGAGTGCAAAACCCTCGTGCGAAATCAGTGTTCAGGTCGGCGTCGCCGATCACTTCCCAGGACCAGTTCAAGTCGGCCAGCGTTTCAAGGGCTCCCAGCATCTCTGAAAGACCTTTGTCGGGCAGAACGCTTGCCACTGTGATGATGGAGGATCGGGGAGAATCACGTGATGGCCCGGTCGGCTGCCGATAGGCTTCGTCCAAACCCGGGGGAATAGCCTCGACCACACCTTGAAAACCGGCGTTCCGGAGAGCGTTCCGGGCAAACGGGCTGCTTGTCACTACTCCGCGGTAATGGTGAAGCATGGAAGTCTCCTCCACCGCGCGCGCCGAATGATTTCGATCCGGATCGAGAACTTCAAGATAGTGTGCGATCAAAACGCCCGAAGCGTCCGCGCTTGTTGCAAGGTGCGCCGCACCCTCGGCAATGCAGAGGCTGTCGATCAGCCATAATCCGCCAGGCGACCCGCTGTGGTCCGCTGTCGCATTCAAGTGGAGTTCCACCTCGCTCGACCGCGCCAGCCAGTCCAGAATCCGCCGATTGTAGATGCTGCCGCCTGTTAGCCGGTGGTGAATA
>DATAZF010000084.1:0-3072 GCA_036272235.1 Bryobacteraceae bacterium
TCGGCGGCGAATTTGTCGACCTTCTCGAAATTATCCGGCAGCGTCATGACCGACATGATCGCGACTTTGTCCCCGTACTTCGTTTTCACCTGCTGCAGCGTCTCGACGAGATGCTGGCAAATGGGACAGGTCGTCTGCATAAAGTCGATGAGCAGCACCTTGCCGCGATAATCCTGCGGATCGTGCTGTTGAAAACGCGAATCGGCGAGAGAGAATCCGGGCGCGCGGCGGTTGGAATATTCCCCCGCCGCGAACAAAGTACAAGAGGCAATTAATATCAGGGCGGTCAGCTTCATCAATTTCATTCTCTCCCGGCGAGGGCGCGCAGTGATTGTCGGTAGGGAGTCCGCGCGACACCCCGTTCCGTAATAATAGCGGTCACATAGCGATGGGGGGTAACATCGAAAGCGGGATTTCGCACTTTGGTTCCTTCCGGCGCGACGCGCTTGCCGCCAAGGTGCGTGACCTCCGCGGCGCTTCGCTCTTCGATCGGAATGTGCGTGCCGTCGGGCAGCGTCAGATCCAGCGTCGAGATTGGCGCCGCGACATAAAACGGAATTCTGTTCGTCTTCGCCAGCACCGCCACGCCGTACGTACCGATCTTGTTCGCGACGTCACCATTGGCCGCGATGCGGTCCGCGCCCACGATCACGCAACTGATGACTTTGGACTTCAGGTAATACCCTGCCATGCTGTCGGTTATGAGCGTAACCGGAATCCTGCTCTGCTGCAGTTCCCATACAGTCAGGCGCGCCCCTTGCAGAAACGGGCGCGTCTCGTCGGCATAAACGCCGATCTTCTTGCCTGCTTTGACCGCGGCGCGGATGACCCCGAGCGCTGTCCCATAACCCGCGGTCGCAAGCGCTCCCGCGTTGCAATGCGTCAGCACCGTGCCCTCATCGGGAAGCAGCGGCGCTCCATGCCGGCCCATGGCTTTGTTGATCGCGATGTCCTCTTCGCGGATCCGGCGGGCCTCCGCGATCAAACGTTTGCGGATCTGCGCCAGCGGCAACTGGCGGATCTCCTCATAGACGGCCGCCATCCGATCGAGGGCCCAGCCCAGATTCACCGCGGTAGGCCGCGTCTTGCGAAGCTCGCTGCAGATTTGCGCGAATTGTGTATCCAGATCCGCGGCTTTCGCCTTTGCCACGCCAAGCGCGACGCCCATCGCTCCGGCCACACCGATGGCGGGCGCTCCACGAATGATCATGGTCCGAATCGCGTTCGCGACATCCCTGTGGTTCCGGCATGTCTCGAATTTCACTTGCGAAGGAAGCTTCGTCTGGTCGATCATGACGACCCCTTCGTCTGTCCATCGGATCGTTTCGATATTGGTCATGGATGCGTGTCTGCCCCTCGGGATGCCACCAGCAGGACAAAAGGCAGCGCGTTGTAAGCGACATGCGTGATGGCCGACGCGCGCGTGGAACCGGACACGTGCCGCACCACACCGAGCACGAACCCCACCAGCGTAATCAGCACGCCGCTTTGCCAGAGAAAGGCGTTTTGCATCAGGTGCATCGCGCCGAACAGAACGGATGTCGCGAGGATTCCGGGGAACACACCGAAGGAATCCACCAGCACCGGCTGCAGAAACCCGCGAAAGAGCAATTCTTCGATGATGGGACCGAGTGTCGTGCCGAACAGAGCGATCGCAAGACGGCTGGCAGTATCGTTGAGCAGCTTATCGAACGGTGTCTCGACATTCGGAAAACCGAGGATGTTGCCGAGCACCACCACGACCACGGCGAGTACCAGTCCGAGAACAACGAGATGTAACGGCCTGAAGGGCTGTGGAATCCAGCCAAGAGATTCAAGCAGCGGCTGCCCATGGCGCGCGAAGAGTATACGCAGCGCGATGAAGACGATGCCATAGCCGATGAATTCGGCGATCAACAACGGGAATCCGAGCCGCGGATCGATGTGCAAATACGGACTCACCGTTTGTACCGCGAGCCCCCCGGCAAAAACGGCTGGAAGAAACAGGGCAGCGATCAGCAGCAATTCCGCATAGCCCCAGAAAGGGCGTTCCGGATCGGCCAGGTGAACGGGCGTCACGAGTCTCTCTCGATAAGCGCGGCGGCGAGCAGGGGAATCATAATCTCATGATGACCGGTCAGCGCATAACCCCGGCCGCCGGATTGCGCGTGCGGGCGTTCGACCACATTCACGCGCGGCCGATAGTGCTGCAGGAAATCCAGGTTGACGGTGGTGAAGTCGCGCAGCTCGTGACCCAGATTGCGCACGCAGGAAACCGCTTTAAGAAATACTTCCGGCATCACCACGGCCGAGCCCGCGTTGATGTAGACGCCGCCGCCGTTCATACCCGCCAACAGACTGCAGAACAAGCGAAAATCGTGGTGCGTCGCGCTGCCAAGAATTTCAGGATTTGCCGCCGGATGGGTATGAGGCGTGTCGGTCCCGACGGCAATATGAACGGTGACCGGAGTTTTCGCGCGCCAGGCCTGCACGAGGACGCTCGCGCTTGCGTGTGCCTCCGGCGCCAGTTTGTCGAGCGCGCGCCCCAGCGCCTCCCCGGCGCCGACGCCGGGTTGCAGGGCCGCATTCCATTCACGACCCGTTTCTTCCGCTGCGCCAAACCGCCCGTCCGGCAGAACGGATTCCACGTCCTCGCTGGTCTCTCCCACCAGTGCGATCTCGAAGTCGTGGATGGAAGCCGAGCCGTTCATCGCAAAGGCCGTGGCGAAGCCCCGCCGCATCAGATCGATCAGGACAGGGCTCAGCCCGCACTTGATCACGTGGCCCCCCATCCCCCAGATGATCTGCTTCCGCCTCGAGCGCGCGGCCGCGATCGATTCGACGACGGCACGCAGGCTGTCGCCCGCCAGAATGTGCGGAATGGAATCGAGAAACCCGGTAATTCCGCTATCGGGCTTGTGCACGCGTGCGAAATCCGCCTGCTTCACCTTGCCGCCGCGCTCGGCGAGCGGTATGGTCTTCAATCCGGAGAGATCGATTGGATGTGTATCGTAGTAATCGTTCACCGCGACCTTTGATTATTGCAAGCTGGCGTACGCCGTTCCGCGCTTATGACAATTTCAACAAATAAGT
>DATAZF010000085.1:0-52447 GCA_036272235.1 Bryobacteraceae bacterium
GCCAGTAGAATGGACGCCGCGCACGAATTCGCCGGGCTTTACCGGCGCGACCTGCGACGGCTCGTGCAGGAACTGGCGGCATTTCCGTCGGCAGCTGCCCTCTGGGGCAAGCTGCCGGGCATCGCGAACTCAGCCGGAAACCTGTTTCTCCATCTCGAAGGGAACCAGCGCGAGTACATCGGCCGCCAGTTGGGCGGAATCGCCTACCAGCGGCAGCGCGATCTGGAGTTCGGCTCCACGCCGATTCCGGCGGCCGATCTGATGCAGCGCATCGAGCCATTGCCCGAGCTGATTTCGAGCGTAGTGGAAGCGTTGTCGATCGAGGCGCTCGAAGCGAAGTATCCGGAGAACGTGACCGGCGTCCCACTCTCAACTCGCCAATTCCTCATTCATCTGAACGGCCATCTGAACTACCATCTGGGTCAGATTGACTACCTTCGCCGCGCCCTGACCGGCGACGCCGCCATCCACTTCGCCCAATTGTAGGGCCGCACGCCATCCTGCGGCGACACGAAAACCCGCCACCTCTGATACGATTGCCAGAAATGAAAACGCTCCTGCTGCTCCTCCTCACCACCGCCGCCCTTTTCGCGCAGGCGTCTGCGATCAAGCGCACAGTCGTCACGCAAAAAGACGTCTCCGTGCCGGGACGCGAAGCTATCGTCGCCCGCGTCGAGATAGCCCCCGGCGGATTCGCCGGCAGACACACGCATCCCGGCGATGAGATCAGCTACATTCTCGAGGGCGAGGGCGAAATCATGATGGAAGGCCAGCCAATCCTGAAGGTCAAGGCAGGCGACGGTTTCGTCATTCCCGCCGGAGTGAAGCACGACGCCCACAATACCGGTACCGTGCCGCTCAAGCTGGTGGGCGTCTACGTCGTCGAAAAGGGCAAGCCTCTAGCCACGCCCGCCCCCTGACGCGGCGACGGCGCATTCCGCCATTTTGCGCTGCAGAAAACGCCTCTCCGGCTCGGAACAGCGGCACTCCAGCGCAGCACGAAAGCAAGCGCCTGCATCCGTGCGGGCGCCCAACTCGAGCAACAGATGGCCGCGCACCGCGAGATACAGATAATAGCCGGGCAACTCCAGCGATTCGATCGATTGCAGCGCCTCGGCGGGTCCCCTCACCCTCGCGATCGCCACCGCCCGGTTCAGCGCGACAACAGGTGAAGGCGTGATCGCATACAACTGCTCGTAGAGATCGAGAACCTCCGGCCAGCCGGCGCCGCGCGCGTGAGCGGCTGCGATGGCAGCCTGCGCGTGATATTGCGAAACGTCATCGCCCGCGATCGATAGCTCGAAGTGATGGAATCCGGCGGCGGTCAACCGCTGGTCCCATCGCCCGCGGTCCTGCTCTTCGAGAAGGATCAGATCGCCGGCGTCGTCAGTGCGCGCAGTCAGACGCGCCGCCTGCAGCGCCATGAGGGCCATCAGAGCATGGACCCGCGGCGCAGCAATCGACGATGCCGCGATAAGATCGCCGAGCCGCAAAGCTTCGAAGCAGAGGTCGGTGCGGATCAGGCCCTCGCCCTCGTGCGCCCCATAGCCTTCGTTGAACATGAAATAGATCACTTCGAGCACGGAATCCAGCCGCTCGGAAAGTTCGGCGCCGCGCGGCATCTCGAGCGTCATCTGCTGATCGCGGATCTGCCGCCGCGCGCGCACCAGCTTTTGTGCGATCGCTTCGTCGGCAGCCAGAAACGCACGCGCGATTTCCCGCACGTTGAAGCCTCCGGCGATCTTCAGGCTCAACACAACCCGGGCCTCGCGCGGAATCCCCGGATGGCAGCACATGAAGACCAGCCGCAGCTCGTCGTCCCGCAACTGCTCTTCGAAGCCCGGGTCTCCCGGCGTTTCCGCCGCCGAGCGGTTCAGCGCCTCGACAAATTCGGCGCTTTTCAATCCACCGGCGCGCTCCCGGCGGACCGCGTCGATCGCCGCGTTGTGGGCTACGCGAAAAAGCCAGGCGGGCGCGTTTTCCGGCGCGCCCTGCTGCGGCCACGTCTGCATGGCCCGCAGCATCGCCTCCTGCACGGCCTCCTCGGCGATTTCCAGATACCGCGGACCGAGCAGGCGCGTGAGATGCGCGAGGATGCGTCCCGCCTGATGCCGGAAAAGGTGTTCCAGCAATAGCTCTGTCTCTTGTCTGGCCATCAAATCTTTTGCAGCAGCGGCCGAAGCTCCCGGAGATTCCGGACGCGCTCGATGTTCAGCACCGCTTCAATCAGCTTCGCGCTCTGAGTCTTGCCCAGCGAAGGCTCCGTCAGGTCCCGGCATTTCGCCACCACCTCGTCGCGTGTCATTGGATTCTCGGGCGTCCCCCGCACTGCCTCGACGCGCTCTGTCAACCGGGTCCCATCATGGAGCGTCACTTCGACGCGAGTCTCACGCTTTGGATACAGCCGTTCCAGCTCTTCATCCGGAATCAACCGGACCTTTGCCCGCACCCGCAGCACTTCCGGGTTCTTCATGCGCCCCTTGTCGTGCGCGGCCTGGAACGACGCAGTTTTATCGATCAGCATGACTGCGATCATGTGCTGCAGGCAGATGTCCGGCATCTCGCGGTTGTTGACCGTATTCGCTTCGCTGGTCGCCACCCGCACCACCGCACTCTGCACCTGATCCGCATCGAAAGGCCGCTTTCTGAGCATGTTCTGCAGCGCGTCCAGCGGAGCTTGAATCGGCGAACCGACGGTCCATTTCTTGATGCTCGTGCGCGTCACCTCGTACCGTTCACCGAGCTTTTCAATCAGCTTTGCCGGATCGGCCTTCGGCGCAAACGCCATCAGGAAGTTGTCCGGGCCGGACAAAATGTCTTCCACACCGCTGCCGCCCAATTGAATCAGCAAAGCGGCTGTAACACCGTTGCGGGCCGGCCATCCGGCGAACACCAGCGATTTCTCAACGTGCTCCGTATCCCGCTCCCACGCCGCGATGCCCCCGGCCTGCTGTGCCGCGTAATCGAGCAGCCATCGCATCTGATGTGCGTCCAGCCCGGCGGCGCATCCGGCCGCGGCCGCGGCGCCGAAATCTTCCGCGATGCTGTGCGCGCTGTGGTGCGTCTCCATTTGATAGGGCAGGCCCCCGAGTGTAAGGGTCACGCGCGGCCCGATGTCGTAGCCCAGCGCAACAGCGCGCAGAAAGCGAGTGCCGTCGATCCCGAAGTGCTCCCCTGCCGCGAGTGCCGCCGGCACCACCGCGCACCCTGGATGCGAATGCGAGGGCGCGTGTGAATCGTCCGTCTCGTCGGAGTGCGCCAGCATTCCGTTGGCAAGCGCGGCGTCGATCGCGCCACAAACGATGTTCGAAGCCGCGACTGTCGCGACCTTCTCCCCGGCATGCGCTCGCGCGAACTTGAGCGCGATTCGCGCCGGAGGCAAATCCGCGCCCGAAATCATCGCCGCGAACGTGTCGATGATGTGGTGTTTGGTCTTCTCAACGACTTCGTCGGGAAGCGAGCGGCCAGCCGCTTCGCTCATATACGTGCTGAGCCGCGTCGTAACCGCGCTCACAGGCACTTCGGCCGCTCTGCCGAAGCCGGAAGCAGCGGCTGCGGCGAGAACGCCTCCCGCGTGTTTGAAAGCGCTGCGCCGGGTGATGATCATTGGTCGATGTTTCTGCACGGGGACTCCATTCGTGGTTCGGGCAATGTTGTCAAAACAAGCGGCGTTTGCCCTTGTCGTCGCGCAGCAGGCAGGTTCCGAGATACTGCTGTTTCGATTGCGCGGCTGCGAGATCGTGATACACGAATGCGTTCTTCACAAAGAAATGACACACCACCGACTTTCGCGAAAGCGCCAGCTTTCTTCGCGCCGAGCCCCCGTGAATCAGGTTCGCGTGCCAGATCAACACGTCGCCCTTTTTCGCATGGAAGTACGCCGGCTGCATGCTCTCGACCATCTCCCGAATCCGCGGCTCGTACCGTGCATGATAGGGCGCGTACCCTTCCTTTTTGAAATCTTCTTCGCTGATCCCGACTTCCCGGCTGAACACGTACGGGAGTTTGTGGCTGCCCGGATAGTAAACCAGCGGACCGCAGTCCGGATCGATATCCTCAAACGCAATCCACGCCGCCGTCAGATAGCCCAGCGGATACGTCGTCATGTGGATCGAATCCGAGTGCAAGCCCTGCTGCGAACCCTTGTGCGATGCGATCGTCTGCAGCGGGCGCGGCTCGCGCTCCATCAACAGCCGAATCGACCGCAACAGCTCAGCATGCTTCAGGATCTGGCAGAACGTCCCGACCTTCTTGTGCGGATTCAGATAGCGGCCCGGATAAGGATCCTCCTCCCCGGCCTTTTCCGGAAGCAGTTTGATCTTCCCGTTAGCCACACCCTTCTCGTAATCCGCCCAAACATCGTCGAGGATTTCGCTCTCGATGAGGTTGTCGAGAATCACATAACCGTGCGCGGACCAATAGCGGCAAAGCGCGGCATCTTTCTCGCTCAATTCGTTCCGCCGGAGTCGCGAGTCGATCTGCTCTTCCGCGTCCGGCAGATCGAGCCAGGGATACGGGCCCGAGTAAGGAAAATGCTCGGCGCGAAACGCCGGCAGGCTCGAGATCTTCACATCCTTTTCCGCGAACAGGCGCCGGAAGGCCATTTCCTCTCAGTTTAAACCGGCGCACCCGGTATATACTCTTCTGTTCCTGCTCGAATGGGAGGCTTCCGGATGTCATCAACTTCTGTGCTGCTCGCGGCGGCTGGGCTGTTTGCCCTCGCATCCCTGACACAAGCGCAGGGCGGCCGCCCGGAAGCACCTCCATTCAACGCCGCGACGCTCAACATGGAGGCTCCGCCGCCACAGGGCGTTGCGATCCGCGCCGGGCGTTTGTTCGATCCGAAGTCCGGTACGAACCTGACAAACCAGGTGATCGTGATCAAAGGCGATCGCATCGCCGACGTTGGCGCCGCCGGCAAGATCCAGATCCCGCAGGGCGCGCGCATTATCGATCTCAGCCAGGCCACCGTGCTTCCCGGTCTGATCGATCGCCACGTCCATCTGATTCAGGAGCAGCAGCCGAACGACGGCCGCGCCGGCTTGCTCGGCCTTCACTACGCTTTAAAAGACCTCCATGCCGGATTCACCACCCTGCAGGACATGGGCTCGCCCTTCACCTATGCGACCGTCGAACTGCGCGATGCCATCAACAAAGGTCTCGTGCCGGGACCACGGCTGCAGGTTGCCGGCCCGCAGCTCAATCCGCGCGGTGCGACTTACTATCCCGCGCCGTCCGTCGTCACGCCGTTCGGCATGGGGCCCGGCGCTCCCGTGTGGCAGCTCACCAGCAACATCAATTCACCCGATCTCGCCCGCGCCGCCGTGCGCGAGCATTCGCACTACGGTACCGACTGGGTCAAAGTCTACGACACCGAGGACTACGAGGGCGGCGGCTATCCGCAACCGGAGGGAGCCGGAGCATTTCTTCCCAACGGCAAGATGATCAACGTCCCGTCCCTGACTCTGGAAGAAGACAAAGCCATAGTCGATGAAGCTCACCGCCGCGGCCTGAAGGTTGCCTGCCACGCTTACGGCGGCGAGGGACTGCGCAACTGCCTGACGGCGGGTGTGGACATGCCGATGCACGTGATCGTCGGCGTCACCGGAGCCGAAGGACTTGACGACGAAACGCTTCGCCTCTTCAAGGTCCCGCTGGCCGACGGCACGATGCGGCCCGTCATCCAAACGCTGTGGGATCTCATCGGCGATCTCGAAGCGAAGGACAAGAAGGCCACCGGCGGCAAAACCACGCGATTCTCTTTGACGGAGCGAAGCTTCAAGCGCCTGGTTGCGGCCGGTGTGACGGAAGTTTTCGGCAGTGGGGCGTACACCGTCGGCCACGGCGTCCAGGCATTCCAATTCGCATACTACGTCAAGTGGGGAGTATCCCCGGCAAACGCGCTGCGTATGGCAACGAGCAGTGCGGCGGCGAGCCTGAACTTCGACCTCGGCAAACAGGTCGGTAGTATCGACAAGGGCAAGTTCGCCGACATCGTCGCGGTCTCTGGCGATCCACTCAGCGACATCACCGAAATGGAACGCGTCAAATTCGTCATGAAGGGCGGAGTCGTTTTCCGCAATGATCTGAAATAGGTGGATTCCTTACAGGAGCAGTTCGGACCGATCGATATCTACCTGTTCGATCAGATTCTGCGCGGGAACATTGCGCCGGGAATGAAGATCTTCGATGCTGGCTGCGGATCCGGACGCAATCTCGTCTACTTCCTGCGGAACGGCTATGAAGTGTTCGGCGTTGACGCCGACCCGCGAGCGATTGCCGCCACGCGGCGTATGGCTGTTTCGGCCCCGCCGGAGAATTTCCGCGCGGAGCCGCTCGACCGCACCTCCTTTCCGGATAGCTTTACCGACGTTGTTCTGAGCAGCGCAGTCCTCCATTTCGCGCGCGATGACGACGACTTCACAGCCATGCTGCGGGGAACATGGCGCGTCCTGAAACCCGGCGGCCTCTTCTTCTGCCGCCTTGCATCTTCCATCGGCATGGAGGACCAGGTCAAACCGATCGCGGGCAGACGCTTTCATTTACCCGATGGTTCAGATCGTTATCTCGTGGATGCGGCGCGGCTCCTCGATCTCACCGGGGAACTCGGCGGACAGTTAGTCGACCCTTTGAAAACCACCGTCGTCCACAATCAGCGCTCGATGACGACGTGGGTCGTGCGCAAAAACACCAGCGGCGCGGCTCGCTTTCAGTAAACTGAAGCCTGACCATCGGAGGGTTTCGAATGTCCACTCGGTTTGCTACCAAAGACGCGCTCAAAGACGCTCTCAGAAAACAGAAAATTGTGGCCGGCAACTCAGATCTGGCGGAAGCTATTGCGCAGACCGGCGAAGCCATCGACGTTCCTGCGAAAACCACCCTTATCCATCAGGGCGGCGAGGACGATGACGTTTACCTCGTAGTCTCCGGATCTTTCCACATCGTCGTCAACGGGAAAACGATAGCGCGCCGAATCGCGACGGACCACATCGGCGAGATGGCCGCGTTTCTTCCCTTGCAACGGCGCGCGGCCAGCGTAGTGGCTCACGAAGACGCTGTCGTCGTTCGGCTCTCGAACGAGCAAATCGCGGATCTGGGTAACCGATTCGCCCAGATCTGGCGGTTCTTTGCCCTCGAACTGGCGCACCGTCTGGAGCAGCGCAACATTCTGGCCACTGCTCCGAGTGATCAGGACATCCGCATTCTGATCCTGGCATCGAGTCCGAAAAGCGCAATCGCACATGCGATACGGAACGCCTGCGAGGCGGATCGTTTCAACGTAGTGCTTTGGACCGACGGAGCATTCGGCGCCAGTGGGTACGCGGTCGACAAACTGGAGGAATCGCTCGATCAGTCCGACGTTGCGATCGCGCTGGTAGACCCGCATGAGAAGACAGTTTCGCGCGACAGCGTGATTTTCGAGCTGGGATTTTTCATGGGCCGCCTGGGCCGTCATCGGACTTTTCTGGTCGAACCGCGCGCCGAAGAAATGAAGCTTCCCTCCGAACTGGCGGGAATCGGCACGATCACCTACAACGCGTCCCACGATCCTGCCCAGGCTGCTGCGCACGCCTGCAACAAACTGCGCAAAGCGATCCATGAGTTAGGCCCAAATCGCTGAAGTATTAAAACGCACATAATTCGCCAACTTGGCCTCTGCAGTTGTCGTTACCCAGCCGTCACTTCTGTTTGCGGATCATCCCGGCTCTTGCCACTGTCTGGCTCATCATTGGCAATACTGTTCTGCTCGATGCCCAGACCAGACCCATGACTCTGGCGCAGTCGCGTTATGAGCTCAAAGCCGGAGACTCCGTCCAGCTTTCCGCTCCCGATGACACAACGCAATTCCTCCTGGCCGCGGCCAGCCGGAATGCGGCGCCGGTGAATGGCGGCTCAGCCGGTTTTACCGTCGGACCCGACCGCGCCGGCACTGGAATGAGGCTCGCAGCCTCATTGCGGACCAGCCCGGGCGAGTACGCCGTTACCCTCACCGCTAAGAACGCAGCAGGTGAAGAACAGCAGACCACGGTCGATGTCGTCGTAAGCCCGAAAGTGACCGTGCCGGTCAATGCGACGCGCGCGCCGGTCGTACTGCTGAACGGCTGGGAAACGGGCTTCGTCAATGCTTGCCCTGTTTCCAACAGCTCGAGCGATACCTTCGGCAATCTCGAGCAATACCTGAAAGCCGATGGCGTCCCTGCGGTTTACTTCTTCGACAACTGCGCGGAAGACCCTAACCAGCCGATTGAAGTCCTCGCCGCCGATCTGGCGAAGTTCCTCGCCACGGTCCAGTATGACGACGGGACGCAGGTGCAGCAGATCGATCTGGTGGCGCACAGCATGGGGGGCCTCATCGCACGCGCCTACCTCGCGGGATTGCAGCCGGATCAATCCCTGAATCCTCCCGTAAACACGCTCGTCCACAAGCTCATTCTGATCGCTACGCCAAACTTCGGATCGGTGGTTGCCGGAAATTTCGAGAACATCATCCCCTCCGGTACGCAGAGCGCCGAGTTGATTCCCGGCAGCTCGTTTCTGTGGAACCTCGCTACCTGGAACCAGCACATCGACGATCTGCGCGGCGTCGACGCCGTGGCCATAGCCGGCAATGCGGGAACTTACGTAAATAGCTTTACCTCCTCGTCGCTTGTCAACGCGGGCGATGGTGTGGTTTCGCTGACGAGCGCCTCTCTCGGCTTCGTTGCGCAAGACGCTTCCGTCACGCGTATCGTTCCTTACTGCCACGTCGACCCGGGAGCGTTCACGAACGCCAGCCTCGAACCCTATAACTGCAACGCGCCGGGAATCGCGAACATTACAAGCGAGGATCACCCAACCAGCCGGATAGTGCGTTCTTTTCTCGCCGGCACCTCCGACTGGAAGTCCATTGGAACCACGCCCGCAAGCGATCTTTATCTCGGAACCAATGGCGGCACACTTTTTGCGCTCTTAAATGGGACAGGCAGTTATGTCACGGATGTTTCGCAGGTTGCATGGGGAACGCTCCAGCTGCAGACCGGCGGAGCAGCCGGCACAATCTTCTACGATGACTTCGTAATTGGGACCGGCGACTTCCAGGTCTCGAGCCAGTCGCTTGGCCAGGTCGATTGCGGCACCATTACACAGGCCGCGGGATATTTCTCGGCGGCCCGGTGCAAGGTTGCTGCGACGATCATCTCCGTCGGGCCATTGGCCTCGACGCCGGGCAAAGTTGTAACTTCCGGTTCCACCCTGACCATCACCGGCGCGACGCTCGGCGCGCTTTGCAATGGCTGCAAGGTGATCGCCACGCCCGCCGGTTCCACAAGTGGACAGACGCTCTCCGTGTCGGCCTGGAGCAATACGTCAATTACAGCGCAGTTGCCGGCGAATCTGTCGGGTCTTGTCACGCTCTCCGTTCAGGGCAGTATTGGTAACGATACGATCAACATCATGGTGGCGTCTCCACAGGCGCCGGCGATCACAGTCGCTCCAACGAGCCTTCAATTCACTTCCGTCAATGGAGCAGCCCCCGACCCGCAGTCGATTCAGGTCACGAACACAGGCGGCGGCACACTGGCATGGACCGCCACTGCGAGCGACGCGTGGCTGAAGATATCGGCAGCCTCGGGAACGGCGCCCTCGACCGTGTCGGTTTCGATCGATGCTTCGGCGTTGAGTGCCGGGACCTACAACGGCAGCATCCAGATCTCGGCTTCAGGTGCCACCAACAGCCCGGCGTCTGTTAGCGTCACGCTCGTCGTGCAGGGGACGCAAACCGGCGGCGCAACGATCACCGCCGTGAGCAATGCCGGCAGCTTCCAGGCCGGCTTTGCCTCGGCTGCATGGATTTCGATTTTCGGCACAAACCTGGCCTCAACTACCTATAGCTGGCAGGCGGCGGATTTCGTAAACGGTCAGCTTCCCGTGTCCCTGCAGGGGGTCTCCGTCACGATCGATGGCAAACCCGCATATGTGGAATACATCAGCCCAGGCCAGATCAACGTGCTGGCTCCGGACGATGCCGCAACCGGCTCAGTTCAGATCCAGTCGACGTCGAACCAGCAGCAGAGTAATTCCTTCAGCGCACAGAAGCAAAGTCTCGCACCGGCGTTTTTCACTACGGATGGCACGTCGATAGCGGCAGTGCACGCGGACTATACGCTCATCGACGCCGCGCATCCCGCGAAACCGGGCGAAGTGATTGTGCTTTACGGAACCGGCTTCGGCTCGACGAATCCAGCGGTGGCGACCGACCAGCTGGTCACGACGGCGGAGCCGCTGGCCAATCCGGCCCAGATCTCGATCGGCGGCGCGAACGCGCCGGTTGCTTTCGCCGGTCTTGTCGAGGCCGGGCTTTATCAATTCAATGTGACTGTGCCGGCGGGCGTTAGCGGCAGCGTCCCCGTGATTGCTTCAATATTGGGTGCGCAGAGTCAGAACGGCGCCTCCATCGCGGTGCAGCAATGACCGCGGCCGACGCATTCTTCCGTGCCCCAAACGGCTGACGGAATGTCCTCGGCCTGCCGAACACCACTGCAAGGCAGTCGTGGCGGCACGTGTTATCTTCGGGATTCCACAGGACTCCAGCGCCCATGAATTCAAACAAGCTGAAACAATCGGACACTGAGCCGGCGGAGCGTCTGCCGCGCGCCAGGCGCTGGGCCGGTTGGAAATCAGCATTGACCTTGCTGGCTGTTACGGTAGCGTTTTACTGGAAGATTATCCTCGTACATCAGTACTCGCTGCTCCTCGGATATGAGGGAGTTGACCAGGCTTACGCATGGCTCAATTTCTGGATCTCGACCGTGCGCCGTGGCATCTGGCCGATCTGGGACCCTTTTACATTTTCCGGGCATGCCTTTGCCGGCGAGATGCAGACGGGTGCTTTTTACCCGTTGTACGCCGTGTTTTTAGCCATACCCTTTCACCACGGGGTGTTTTCACCGCAGGCTTATCATATTTTCTACGCTCTGACACACTTTCTCTGCGCCTGGTTCACGTATTTGCTTGCCAGGGAACTCGCCATGAGTCCGTTCGCTGCGCTTGTATCAGGTATCTGCTTCTCGCTCGGCGGAATTCTAGGACGCCTGCCGGAATGGCCTCATTTGCTTCAAAGCGGCATTTGGATGCCCCTCATCTTTTTGCTTTTGTTGCGAGCATTAAATTCCAGTCAGCTCAAAGGCGCATTAGCCTTTTCGGGCTTGTGCGGTCTTTCCATAGCGATGGCTATTTTGGCGGGCGGCCTTCATATGGTGATCATGGAACTGATAGTCGTAGTAAGCGCATGCGTGTTTTACGCTGCAACCTCGTCGCGGATCCGCAGCCATTCCCGGGCTCTGTCGCCAGGTCCCGCGTGGCCAGGTCCGGCGTGGCCGGGCTCCGAATGGATACGTTGTTCGACCGTTGCGCTTTGCTCCGCCGGAGTCGCTATAGCAGGCGGCGCCGTCCAATTGCTTCCATCGATGGAGTACAGCCGCCTCGCGCTTCGCTTTTCGGGTGGTGTTGTTCTGCCGGCCACGCAAAAAATCCCCTACAACTATCTGGTTGATGCCCTTTGGCCTCACAGCTTTCTTGGGCTTCTCATACCTGCCTTCGCTGGAAGCCCCGGCTCCGGAGAATACCTCAGTCCCTATCTGGGTGTGCTGCCCCTCTTGCTTGCCGTTGTCGGTGCCTGGAGGCGGTGGGATTGTTTGTGGGTGCGCTATCTGTCCGGGCTCGTGATCGCCGCTTGCTTGTATTCCATTGGATCTTTTTCTTTTCTGCACGGTATTCTTTACGCGATAACACCTTTTCTCTGGCTGGCGCGGGAAGCTGATCGCTTTATGTTTCTCGCCGATTTTGGCATCGCGCTTCTAGCCGGCTTTGGCCTGGATGTGCTCTTTAGTCATGTACCCTCTGGCTCCTGGGCAGCCTTTAACAACGTGTTGAAGTGGATCGCCGTCGCTTCCCTCGCGGCTCTGTTTTATCCGTTCGTGCTTGGTAAGGGTGATCTTGGTGCCTGGATATCCTTTTCTCTCCTGTTGATCCTTTTGACTTACGGCTTGTATCGCTACATCGCTGGCGGAAACCGCGGCCAAGGGGCTCGTTTTCTCGTCATAGCTCTCATCATTTTCGACCTGGGAGGTTTCAATTGGACTGAGGCCAACAAAATCACCGTTGGCGCCCAGGGCCACGACGAAATGTCGCGGTTGCTTAGTCTGCGTGGAGCCGTGGATTTTCTTGGATCCCGGCCTCGGCCGTTCCGGACGGAGTGGGCCATTGATTTTGCTCCGAACATCGGCGACATGTTCGGCGTTGAAGAAACCGGGGGCACGGGTGTGACGCTGCAGATTGACTACAGCAAATTGAAGAGCCACGCCGACCTTCTCAATACACGCTATGTTATCCGGGCGGCTACGGCAACTGAGCCTGGCCCCATTTATGCGGATTCCAGCTGGAAAATCTATGAGAAGCCGAACGCCTATCCGCGCGCCTGGCTTGTTCATGAAACCGCCATTGAACCTGACGCCGATAAACTTTTCCAGCGGCTGGATGGAGGGAAACCGGACCTCCACCGAGCCGCATTGCTCACGGCGCCGCTACAGGCAAGCCTGGATCAACCATCCAACCTCAACAATGAACGGGTCGTTTGGCTGAGCTCGCGACAGGACCAGGTGCGCGTTGACGTT
Source organism: Bryobacteraceae bacterium (assembly GCA_036272235.1). GTDB lineage: Bacteria > Acidobacteriota > Terriglobia > Bryobacterales > Bryobacteraceae > BOG-234. The sequence goes on from DATAZF010000085.1 coordinate 12,651, forward strand.
CACGCCGGCGGGCGGGCCCTGCTTGTTTTTAGCGAACTGTTCTATCCGGGCTGGCGGGCGACTGTAAACGGTCGTGCCGCGCAAATATTGAAGGTCGATGGCGGCTTGCGAGGTGTGGTCGTTCCGGGCGGAGACAGCCATGTGGCTCTTGATTATTTGCCGAATTCTTTTTTGACAGGTTTGGCGTTTACGCTGGCTGCCTTTCTCGGAACTGGCTTTTTCGCATTCCAGCTATATCGTGAGCGGCGCCGGGCCTGGGCAATCCTGCAATCCCGTTAAGAACTCCGGAAACCGTGGTCGTTTTCAGCATTGGGCGTGCAGACGTGAGGATCGTCGGCCTCGGGAACTTTCAGGTATGATCCGGCGTCATACGCGTGATGGATCCGAGGCCCCTGACTGTATCTCTTCTTTTCACAGCCTGTAGCCTTTGCGCTCAAATTACGACTTCACAAGTTGATAACGCGCGCACGAACGCCAACCCGCACGAAACAATCCTCACACCGTCCAACGTAAACGCCAGACAGTTCGGCAAGCTTTTCTCCTTCCGTGTCGACGGAGATGTATATGCCCAGCCTCTCTATTTGCCGCGGGTGCAGATTCCTGGCAAGGGCACTCATAACGTCCTGTTTGTAGCGACTGAGCACGACAGCGTTTATGCATTCGATGCGGATGGAGCTTCCCGTGAGCCCCTTTGGCAAGTAAATTTCCTGAAGCAGGAGCCGGGCACTTCCACCGTACCCGCCGACGATGTTTCGTGTCCGTTCATCCAGCCGGAAATTGGCATTACGCCGACGCCTGTCATCGATCTTCAGTCGGGAACTATCTATATTCTGGCCCGAACGAAGAAGAGCGGGGTCATAAGCGGCGCGCATTACTTCCACAAATTGCATGCTCTCGCCATCACGACCGGCGCAGAGAAGTATGGCGGACCGATTGAAGTTCAGACGAAAGGATTCGACGGCCTCCGCGAGTTGCCACGCGCAGGTCTCACGCTCGCGAACGGCCAGGTCATCCTGACATGGGCTTCGTCATGCGACGAAGGGCCCTATCACGGCTGGGTCATGTCGTATGATGCTCGCTCACTGAAACAGACCGGTGTGCTCAATACATCTCCGGATGCCGGCCAGAGCGGCATCTGGCAAAGTGATATGGCCCCGGCCGCGGATGGCGCCGGGAACGTGTACCTCTCGACCGGTAACGGAAAGTTCAATGTTTCCGGGAATGCGCGCGACTACGGCGACAGCGTTCTCAAACTGGGATTTCAGAGCGGAGCGGTGGCGGTACTCGACTATTTCACACCTTCGAATCAGGAAGCGCTCAACGCTCGCGACGGCGACCTGGGGTCCGGCGGAGTGATGCTGCTTCCGGATCAGCCGGGAACCCATCTTCATCTGCTGATCGCGGCCGGCAAGAATGGCGTTCTCTATTTGCTGGACCGCGACCGTCTCGGTCAATATCAGACCGGCGGCAATGCGCCTGCCGTGCAGACTCTTCGGCTGGGCGATGGCTTCTATTCCGCACCGGCTTATTGGAACGGCCACGTCTACGCGCTCGGGAGCGATGATTTCCTGGCGGACTTTGTGCTGGAGCAGGGGCGGCTGCCAGACCAGTTCGCCGAACGCGGTCAGCAGAAATTCGCCAATCCGGGGGCAACCCCGGCCGTCTCGGCAAACGGAAACAAGGATGGGATCGTCTGGCTGATTGAGACCAAAGTGTGGAACGATTTCGGCAACCGGCCGGCCGTACTTCACGCTTATGACGCCCACAGCATCGGACGCGAACTGTACAATTCCGAAGAAAACAAGTCGCGCGATCGCGCCGGATCGGCCGTGCGCTTTGCCGTGCCGTCAATCGCCAACGGACGCGTTTACATCGGCCTCAAAAGCGAAGTCGACGTCTACGGACTTCTGACCCGCAGATAAACAGAGACAAAACAAATCGAAATTCTTATCGGCTTTATCGCCGGCCAGCGATTTGGGGTCTCTCCAGCACCTGCCGCCACGTGCGGCGCACCCGTCGAACGAAGGCCGCACCAACGCCGGTACTGCCGCAGATTTTGCAGCCAAAGGCGCGGACTTCGGGCTATACTAGGCGATTCAGTAAGAGGCATTTCCCGATTGGAAGCATTAATTACCTGCCTGCAGGCCGGGCCGGGCTGGAAGGCCTCGTGCATCGCTTGAAATCTACCCGTTGGTTCGCACCGTTGCTCGCATGCATGGCTTGCTCGTACGCACATGCGCAGTGCGCAGGAAGCGTTTCCACGCCGCGCGCCGCGGCCGATTGCACCGCTTCTTCCCTGCCTCAGACCGGAACCGCAGCTGTCGATCCGAATCGCGCCTACACACTGGCCGAGTTGATCGATATCGCGGAGCACAATAATCCACGCACTCGAATCGTCTGGGAGCGTGCGAAGCAGCGGGCCGCACAACTGGGCATCGCCAGGAGCGCCTGGTATCCCGTACTCGCGGGGATCGCCGCGGTCGCCGATCAGCGCATCATCAATCCATTTCCCAAGCCGCTCGCGCCCGATGGCTACACCATGGTCATGATTCCCGCGGTTCAGGCCGAGCTCAAAGTCCAGTACCTGCTCTTTGACGCCGGCGAGCGCGCCGCGCATGTGGATGCTTCCACGCAGGAACAGATCGCCGCCGGCGCCAATTTCATTCAGGCTAATCAGGAAGTGGCATTTCGTGTGGCATCCGCCTACTACCGCTTGCTCACCGCGCAGGAGCGTTTGCAGGCGGCCGAAGACACCCTGAAGACCGCGCGAACGACACAGGAATCCGCCGAGGCGCGGCTGAATAACGGACGAGCGACTCTCCCGGACGTTCTCAACGCCCGTTCCGAAGCGGCACAGGCGGTGTTCGACCGCGAGTCCGCCGATGGCGACGAGAAGATCGCGCGGGTAGCACTCACCGAAGCCATTGGCGCCGATCCCACGCCGAACATAAATATCGATACGCAGAAGGCAGCTCCCGCCCCGCAACAATTAACGCTTTCGATCGATGCTCTGATCGACCGCGCCGTGGCCGGGCGCCCCGATCTCATGGCGGCGGCCGCCGAGATCCGCGCAGCGGATGACGCGATCCGCGCGGCGAAGGCCGAGTTCAAGCCCAAAATCGTCGTGAGTGGAGACATCGCCCAGACTTCCCTCTGGCCGACTTCGAGCTTCGGCGAGTTGGGATCCGCCAGCCGTCCGACATGGTCCGCGCAGCTCGCGCTCGAGTGGAAAATCTTCGATGGAGGCGCCCGGCGCAATCAGGTGGAAGCCGCCGAATCGCGGCGCCGCCAGGCGCAGGACGAATTGACGGAAATTCACGACCGCGCGACCCGCGAGGTCTGGACCGCGTACATCAATTTCCGCTCGGCGGTGCGCAAAAACGACGCCGCGGCGGCTCTGCTGGAGTCGGCGAATACTTCTTATTCGGCACAGCTCGATGCCTACAACCTGGGCGTACGGAATCTCGTCGACGTCGTTACCGCGGAAAAGCAACTGGCGCAGGCGCGGCTTTCCGGTGTGTCCGCCCGCTCGCAGCTTTTTCTCGAAGCCGTCGATCTGGAATTCGTCACCGGCAATCTGATGCGGAGCCTGCCTTCCGCAACGAGCCTGCAATCAACTCCCACGCCACAAGGCGGCAAGTAGATGATCCGAAAGTTTAACAATCCCCGCTATCTTGTTCTGCTATCAATACTTCTTAGTGGATGCACGCGCGCTCCATCCGTCGATATCATCGGCTCGTTTTTCCCCGGCTGGTTGATCTGCCTGACCATCGCGGTGGTGTTGACGTTCGTGGTGCGCTCGGTTCTCGTGAAGGTTCGTCTGGAATCGGAAGTCGGTCCGCTGGCGCTGTTCTATCCGAGCCTTCTGACGCTTTTGACCAGTCTCCTCTGGCTGGCATATTTCCGTTAGGACATTCAAATGGAACAGGGATCACAAAACAACGCTCGCAAATGGCTTGGCCGGCTGATCGGCCTCGCCGTCTTTGTCGGAGCCGTCGTCATGCTCGTGCTGGTGGTGCAGGAAACCAATCGATACCCGCGGACTGACGATGCCAACGTACGGGCGAACTTCATCGAAATCGCGCCCGAGGTCAACGGGCATCTCGTGCAGCTCGCGATCAAAGACAACTCCCTCGCGAAGAAAGGGGATTTGCTCTTCGCGATCGACCCGCGCCCCTACGAATACGTGTTGAAGCAGGCCCTGTCCGATCAGGATTCTCTTGAACAGCAGATTATCGATTACAAGCGCCGCATCGCATCGGAAGGCAGCGCCGTCGAGGCGGCAAAGGCGACAGTGGAACGGTCCAGCACTGGCGTGAAGACAGCGGCGACCTCCATCGAAGCGGCGAAGGCGGCGAGCGCCCGCGCGCGCTCGGCATCCGCGAACGCGGAAGCGCAGCTCGGCCTCGCGACCAACAATTTACACCGCATCGAGCCCCTCTTGGCCAAACAGTACGTGACCATCGAGCAGGTGGATCAGGTCCGCACCGCCATGACGGTCGCGCAGGGGACTTTCGACGAAGCCAAAGCCGCGCTGGCAGCGGCGGAAGCGCAGCAGAGCGCCGCGGAGTTGCGACAGCAGGAAGCCGGCACGGTGGTGACGGAATCGCAGGCGCGCCTCGGGCAGGCCGTGCACAATGTCGATACGCTCGACACGCTGATCTCGCAGCGCCCCGCGCGCGCCGCGAAGGTTGCGAGTGCGCGTCTCGATCTGGAGCGTTGTTACGTCGTCGCGCCGTTCGATGCCTGGGTGACCAATCTCAACATCTCGGAAGGTGCGTATGCGCGGGCCGGCGTGCCTATGATCACGCTGATCGATACCCGCAACTGGTATGTGATTGCGAATTACCGCGAGTCGAATCTCTCGGTCATTCGGAACGGGATGCACGTGGATGTTTACCTGATGGGGCACCCGGACCGCAGATTCAACGGCGTCGTCGAGAGTACGGGCTTCGGAGTGTTCCCGGAAGACGGCGGCGTCGCAGGCGGACTGCCGAATATCCAGCGGACACTGAACTGGGTGCATCTCTCCGCGCGGTTCCCGGTGCGTGTGCACGTGCAGAATCCCGACCCCACCCTATTTCGCATCGGCGCCACTGCCGTCACGGTCATCAGGTAGACCTTCCATGCTGACCTTTTTTGTACCGCTGGCGATCCTGTCGCCGGCTTCTTTGTACGAAAAGTGGACCTTTCAACGGTGAACATTTGACGGCCGCCCCTCCAGCATCGTTCAGCCAGCAGACATGGGCCCAACGATTGTGGCTCGATCTGCAGCCCGCACCGGGGCGGCTCGCCGGGGCTTTGCGCATCACGCTCGCGACGGTGATCGCGCTCATCCTCATGATGGTGTGGCAACTGCCGTTCGCATCGCTCGGCCTCTATTACATCTTTCTGGTGGTGCGGGAAAGCCCGGCGACCTCCGTCCGCATGGGTGTAATCGCGATCCTGACGATCGTGCTGGCGGTCGCGGCGGAGCTCGCGGTCGTAATCCTGACGGATAACGACCCCGGGGCCCGCTTACTCAGCGTCGCGGTCGCCGCATTTCTCGCCGGCGTATTGATGGTGGCCAGCAGTTTTCCCGCCTTCGCGGCAATCTGGGGCTTCATTTACTGCACGTTGATCGCGCTATGGGAGCTGCCTGCGCCTGCCAATGCGCTGGTGAAGGCCTCTTTGTATGTCGTCGCAACCGTCACTCTGGCGTTTCTCTGCTCCGTGGCGGTCGAGTACCTGTTTGCCTTCCGGAAAGCAGCAGACCGGCTTCTCGACCAGATGAACCTCCGCTACAAGACCGTCGAAGGCGTATTCACACTGTTCGCCAAAGGGGCGCCGCCCGCACAGCTGGGTGCGGCGATCGCAGGCCTGAATCGTCTCGCGGCCACGGGGCAGCGGGGAATGCTGGAGCTCTACAACGCGGCCATCGAGCGCGATCAGGGCGTAGACAAACTGCCGGCGGGCGCACGGGGACGTATCGTTCTGCTTGCGCAGTTCACGGATGTTGCCGCGGCGTTTGCGTCGCAGCAGACGGCGGGCGTCGCTCCAAACTTGCGTGGCCGGTGCGCGGAAATCGCGCGGTTGTGCCACGAAAGAAAGTCCGGCGAGGCGCCCGGGCATGTTCTGTCGGACGAAAGCCCGGGACTGCTGGACCGCGTCGACACCGCGCTCCACACGCTGCTTTCGATGCCCGCCGGCGCAATGGCAGCAGGCGATGAAGAGCTGGCTGCCCTGCCCTCAAGCAAAATGCCGTTTCTGATTCCCGGAGCGGTTTCCAATAAAGATACGATCGCTTATGCGTTGAAGCTCACGTTAAGCGTGATGATCTGCTACGTGTTCTACTTCGCGGTGGCGTGGCCGGGAATTTCGACGTCGGTGACGACGGTGTTCCTCGTGGCCCTCGGCAATACGGGCGCCATCAAACAGAAAATGTTCAACCGCTTTGTAGGGTCGGCCATCGGCGGCGGACTCGCAATCCTGGCGACGGCGTTTCTATTTCCCCGGATGGACTCGCTCACGTCCCTCGTGGTGCTCATCGCCGTCGTAGCGTTTGGGTCCGCCTGGTGGGCGGGAGGACGGCAGTTTGGATACGGCGGATTCCAGATCGCATTCTCGTTTTATCTCGTGGCCTTCGAGGGCTTCAGCGCGCCTGCGGAGCTGGCTCCCGCGCGCGATCGTCTCGTCGGAATCATGGTGGCGCTGGTTGTGATCTGGTTTGTATACGATCAGCTCTGGCCCGTACGAACCGTGACGGCGATGCGGCGTGCCCTGGTGGCCGTGCTCAAGTGCGAAGCGCGGTTTCTGCGCCTTTTTGAAAGCGACACCTCCGCTAAAGTTCGCCTGGCACAGGTGGATGGAATACGAGATCAGCTCGCGAAAACAATTGCCGGCATGCGCGGGATGAACGACGCCGTAGTGTATGAATTCGGGCTGGATCGCGATGCCCACATTCGCGCAGGCGAGGCCGTCTTGCAGGCGGCGCTGACCGCAGTGCCGTTTTTCTGGAACCAGCTTGCGATCCTGCAGCGGGAAGAGGATCGCGATTTTCTGACGGAGCCCGCGCTGATGGAGATGCGCAGGAAGGTCGCCGCCCATCTGGATGCCATGGCGCAATCGGTTGCCGCGGGCGCCGTTATAGTCCCGGTTTCCGGCGCGGAACTGGTCGCGGCCCAAATCGTGCAAAACCCGCGTTACGGCGAGTACGCGCGAAATACCATCGCCGCGCACGAAGAACTACAGTCGCGCGTGGCTAATGCCACTTAGTTTTCCCGGAAGCCTGTCAGGCAGCCCGCTTATTCACCACACAGCCGGAATTCGATTCGCATTCCGTCGGGGTCATCGAGCCGGATGTATTCGATCAAACCATCCGCCCAGCCATACACCGCTGTGAGAGACGGAGCTTGAATCCAGTTGACTGGATCGTTGGAGCGCCCGTTTCACGCCGCGACGGCACCACGATTCGCAGCGCAAAAAGTGACCCGCAAGGCAGAATCGACTGGCATTCGGCAACCGCCCCGCCCCGCGCGTGATAGATTTCTTGAGGCAGGAGTTGCCGCTCAGTTCCGCGCTCGCCAGGTTTGCTCAGCTGCGGATTTGAATGAGTGCTAACGACGCCAAAGGGAGATCTGACATGAAGCTTCGAAACGCATTTGCCATCGGATTCGCATTTGCCGCGCTGGCGGCAGCACAGGCGCCTCCCGGCCGCGGACAACAGGCGGCCGCGCCCTTTGTTACTCACCAGTTGAGGCCGAACATTTACTGGATAGAAGGCGGGGGCGGAAACAGCGGCGTCATCATCGGCTCCAAAGGCGTAGTCGTCATCGACGCCAAGACCACCCCGGCGGGCGGAAAAGAACTGCTCGACGACATCGCGAAAATCACTCCGAAGCCCGTAACGACGGTCATCCTGACGCATAGCGACGGCGATCACGTGAACGGGCTGGCTTCGTTCCCGGCGGGCGTAAAAGTCATCGCACAGGAGAACAACAAGAAGGAACAGGAAGCGGCGCTCAAGGCCGGCGGCCGCGGCGCACCGCCCGCGGACCATCTGCCCACGCAGGTAATTACAAAACCGAAAGAAACCCTCAAACTCGAAGGAGTAAAGTTCGAGCTGCACCACTGGGAGCCGGCGCACACAAGCGGGGACCTGATCGTTTTTCTGCCCAACGACCAAATCGTATTTACGGGCGACATCATCGGCGGCACCGGAGACCCCCTCATCCATCTCGAAAAAAATGGGTCGTCGGAAGGCTGGATCACGACGGTAAAAGGAATGGCGGCACTCAACGCCGACCAGTTTGTAGGTGGCCATGGCGATCTGCAAAAGAAACCCTTCATCGAGAAGAAGCTCGCGGATATAGAAGCGAAGCGCGCGAAGATCAAGGACCTCGTGGCCCAGGGCAAATCGCTCGATGAAATCCGGACGGCAGTGGGCGATCCCGCCCCGCCGCCCGCTCGCGCCGGGGGTGGTGGACGCGGTGGCTTCCCGACCTTCACTCAGGTCGTGTACCAGGAACTGACGAAGAAGCCGGGCGCATGAAACGACCGTTTTTATTTATAGCGTTGGCCGTCTGGGCAGCCATCCCGGTGGCTGCCCAGACGAAAGCGAAGGCGACGGGCGTGCCGGAGATCCCCTATGACTCCGTGCCCAATTTCATCAAGATGCCTCCGGACTTGTACCTGGGCGAATCAATGGGAGTGGCAACGAATTCGAAGGGGCACTTCTTCGTTTTCACGCGCAGCGCCACCACCCGCCTGTTCGAGTTCGATCAGAATGGCAACTATGTGCGCGAAATCGGCGCCGGTAATTACGGCTTCGAGTTCGCGCATTCGGTGCGCGTCGACCCCCAGGACAATATCTGGGTCGTCGATGAAGGCACCAATCTGGTGATCAAATTCAATCCTGCCGGGCGGGTCATGATGGTGATCGGTCACCGTCCCGATGCGGTCGCGGGCGCGGTGGCGACGACCAACGTGCCGGTCGTTCCAGCGGCGAAGTACATTCTGGGACGCCCGACCGATGTGGCATGGGATCCGCAGGGGAATATCTTCGTGTCCGACGGCTACGTCAACAACCGCGTCGTGAAGTACGACAAGAACGGCCGGTTTCTTGCCCAGGTGGGCAGCGAGAAGGCGGGCAACGGGCAGAATCAGTTGAACCTGCCACACGGCATCGCGGTCGACGCGAAGGGTAATGTATATGTCGCCGACCGATCGAACCACCGGCTGCAGGTCTTCGACAATGACCTGAAATTCAAAGCGAGCTATGACAACATCGGCGACTCGTGGACGGTCTGCGTATCGCCTGGCCCGCACCAGTATTTGTTTACTTCGAATTCGAATCCGAACGGGAACGGTCCAGGGACCTGGGATATCACCGGCGAGATTTACAAAATGGAGCTCGATGGGACGATCCTTGGCCGCTTCGGCCACGCCGGCAAACAGCCCGGCGGATTTCAGGTGGTGCACATGATGGATTGCCGCAATCCGAACCAGATTTTCGTCGCGGAGATCGAGTCGTGGCGCGTGCAGAAACTACTGCTGAAGCCGGCGGCTGCGAATGGAGCCGCGAAATGAGAGGCACATCGAAATGAGAGGCACATCTACGAGACGTTTCCTGCAGGTTGTGTTTCTTGCCGGGTTGCCGCTGGCGGTCCATGTTTCGGCGCAGGAGATCGCTTTCGACTCGGCCAGCGCGGTGCGGTTCTCCGACGCGGCCCCGGAAGGCGAAGTGGCGGGCGTGGCGACGAATTCAAAAGGCGATATTTTCGTTTACACGCGGACCGGGCATCCAACGATCTCGCTCGGCACCTCGCGTCCGTTCGCGCACGGGGGATCACGGCTGTATCAATTCGATCGCACCGGTAAATTCGTGCGCGAGATCGGCAAGGACTCCTATGGATTCGAAGTCGCGCAACAGGTGCGCGTCGATCCGCGGGACAACATCTGGGTGATCGACCAGTTGTCGAGCATGGTCATCAAGTTCGACCCGAATGGGCGTGTGCAGCTGCTGCTGGGCCGGAAGTCGGAATCGGAGCGCGTGCCGGCGGCGCCGCTGGATGCCCCGGGGCGGGCAGGACGTGGCGGAGCAGCGCCCGGCGCGGGTCAGCAAAGCGACTTGTTCCAGCGGCCAACCGACGTCGCCTGGGATGCTGCCGGAAACATCTACGTCGCCGATGGCCTCGGCAACAACGCGCGGATCGCAAAGTTCGACAAGAACGGCAGGTTCATCAAGTCGTGGGGTTCCAAAGGCTCGGCGAACGGCCAGTTCAACTCGGTCCGTGGAATTGCGCTCGATGCCCAGGGGAACGTCTACGTCGCGGATGCAGGCAACAAAAGAATTCAGGTGTTCGACGGCGATGGGACTTACAAGACGCAGTTCACCAACATAGGAACTCCGTCGGCAATTTGCATGACGCCGGGCGCACATCAGTATTTGTACAGCTCGAATTCGAATCCGCCTGACGATATCGACAGCGGCGGCGAGATCTATAAACTGGACCTCGATGGCAAAATCGCCGGGCAGTTCGGCAAGGCCGGGAAGCTGCCAAAGGAGTTCGGCACCGCGAATGCGATCGATTGCCGGCGCGAAAATGAGCTTCTGGTCGGCGAGATCGGGAACTGGCGCGTGCAGAAAGTAACGCTCCGCGCGAAGTAGAGTGGCCTTCTAAGGCCGTCCCGCCGGACCCACCAGATGCCGCACGTCCCGGTTGTTCTCCTGGCAGATGTATTCCATTAGTTCGTCGCCCGGCAGCAACCGGTGCGAAGACACAACCGTGAATGGATGTTTGTAGGTTGCGGGGTCGTCGATCGTGACCTCTTCGGTCATGGTCGCAAGACTTGTTCGCGTATATCTCTCGATCGTGTGAAGTTGCTCGGTGTGCGGATGGCCGACGAAGTCAAACCAGAAAAGATCGTTGTACCCGACCGTATCAACCACCAGCGTGTCTTTGTCCCAGTGCCCTACTGAGTGCCCATACCACGTCGGATTCGGATCCGCCGGATGTTTGCGCCCGTCCATGAAAATCTGCCGATAGCTGTGGATGTTGCCCTCGAACAGAAAGTAGACGTATTCCGGAGTCTCGACGATCTTCCACGGATAAGGCGCCTGCCGCGGGACGCCGGTCGGCAGACAGTTCGTTTCCGGATCATCCTTCGAGAGATGCTTCTTCATCGCCGTGTCGCCTGCGGGCGTCAGGTCGATCGAGTCGCCTTTCTTCAGGCCCAGAGCGATGTCCTCGATCAGGAAAATATCGCCGGGCCGCCAGACGCCGGAAAAATCGACGCGTCCGCTGGCGAGGCGCGGAGCGGGCTTCGGCGGAGCTGCAGCCGGTTTTTGCGCCGCTGCGGCTCCGGCGATTAATGCGAAAACAACGATGACAGCGATTCTCGTCATATCACTTCCCGATCATGTGGACTGAACTCTTCTCGTTCTCGTTGCAGACGTACTCCATCAGTTCAAAGCCGGGCCGCCAGGAGACGGTGTTGCTGGCCGCCCACGGCTTCGAATAAGCGCCCGGATCGTCGATCGTGACCTCGTATTTCAGCGTGCGCGAGTCGGTGCGCGTATAGCGCTCGGTGATGTGCGCCTTTGTCGACTGCTGATGCCCGGCCTGATCGAGCCACGCTTCCCCGTTGAATCCGACCACGTCGACGACCAGCGTGTCGCCTTCGTAACGTCCGACGGCGTCGCCCATCCAGGTCGGCTTCAGATTCTTCGGATGCTGCCGTCCGTCGGTAGGGATGATCCTCCACGGGTAATTGTCCCCTTCGAAGAGAAAAACGACCCGGTCCGGAAACTGGATCATCTGGAAGGCGTACGGGTCGAACATATAGCGCGGCACGCCGACCGGGAGGCACTTTGCTTCCGGGTCGTCCTTGCCGATGGTCTCGACGCGGTAATTGAACAGGCTGAGGGATTCCGGCAGGAACGGCACGTCAACGTGCTTGTCGGCGCTCTTCACGCCTTTCCACTTTAGCTCGGCAATGTTGCCGGAAAAGCCCGGAAACCAGGCTCCTTTGCCGCCGAAGTCGGGGCGGCCGTCGGCGAGGTGCGGAACCGGTCCGGCGGGTGGAAGCGGCGCGCGGCGCCTCGATGGATCAGGCGCCGCCGGATCGAACGCGCCAGGATCTTTGGCAAGCTTCGGCTGTTGGGCGGGTTGCGCCGGTTGGGCGAAAAGGACGCGCAGGGCCACGCTGAAAATCAGAGCCCCGTGGCTAAGAACACGCATTGTTATTGGACGTTCCAGGTCACTGGCGATTATATACGGGAGCACCGCGGCTTGAGAGTCGCGGCATCCGATTTGACTCCGAAATTAATCCCATGTAGCATTTAGTCGATCTCTTCATGCGAGTTTTACTGAAAACCTCCACGTTTCTATACATTTCCGTTTCCCTCCTGCAAGCCCAAACCCCAGCCTACAGGGCCCCGCGTCTGACCGGCCATCCGAATCTGAATGGTATCTGGCAAGCGGTGAACACCGCCAACTGGAACCTGCAGGATCATCCGGCGTCAGCCGGCCCGATGTGGGAACTGGGAGCGATCGCCGCAGTGCCGCCGGGGCGCAGTGTCGTCGACGGTGGCGTTATCCCCTACAAGCCGGAAGCGCTCGCAAAGCTGAAGGAGAACTTTCAGAACCGCCGCACCGAAGATCCCGAGGCCAAGTGCTATATGCCGGGCATTCCTCGCGCAAACTACATGCCGTATCCGTTTCAAATCGTCGAGACGGGGAAGGACATTCTCTTCGTCTACGAATTCGCAAGCTCGAACCGGCTGATAAACATGGGCAAGCCGCAGGAGGCCGGGTCCGATACGTGGATGGGCACGAACAATGGCCGCTGGGATGGCGAAACGCTGGTGGTCGATGTGACCGGCTTGAACGGACTCGCCTGGCTCGATCGCGCCGGCGACTATGCCAGCGAGAAGGTACACGTCGTCGAGCGATTTACCCGAACCAGTCCGGAGACGATGAACTACACGGCGACGATCGACGACCCCTCGCTATACACAAAGCCATGGACCATCAGCATGCCGCTCTATCGCCGCACCGAGAAAGGTGCGCAGTTGCTGGAGTTCAAGTGCACGGAGTTTGCGGAAGAACTGCTTTACGGAAAATACAGAAAAGGGGGGCAGCAATGAAGTCCTGCCACCGCGTGGCATTAATCGTGTTTGTTGCGACGGGTTCTCTTGCGGCCCAGACATCGGGCAGCTCTTACACGCCGCCGAAGACTGCATGGGGCGACCCGGATCTGCAGGGAATCTGGCCGGGCAACATGGGCGTCCCGATGCAGAGGCCGGCCAACACCGGTGACCGGGCCGTGCTGACCGACGAAGAGTTCTCGAAAAAGCAGGCGCAGGCAGAGAAACAGGCGCAGGCGGATTCGGAGTCCACCGCCGCGAGTGACAGCCGTGTGGGGATCGGTCCGCCCTCGTACTGGACCGAACGCGGCAAGCCGACCCGCCAGACTTCGCTCATCGTCGATCCGCCCAACGGCCGGCTTCCCGCGCTGACGCCTGAAGCCGTGAAATACCGCAAAGAAGCGCGCGGCGGCAAAGGGCTGCCCGGCGCATGGAGCGGCAGCGCCGACTCCTGGGAAGATCTGAACATCTACTACCGCTGCATCACACGCGGCTTGCTGGGCTCGGTGATTCCCGTGGTTTACAACAACGGCAACCAGATCATGCAGGCGCCGGGCTATGTGGTTTTCCGCAACGAGATGATTCACGAGAGCCGCATCATTCCGCTCGATGGAGCCCCCCACGTGAGCCCGGCAATCAAGATGTACATGGGCGATTCACGCGGCCATTGGGAAGGCAACACGCTGGTGGTGGAGACGACCAACTTCACCGACAAAGACGCGATCGGGTCGAACGGCGCGGGCTATCCCGGAGATCCCGGTTACCACAGCGATCAGTTGAAGGTGATCGAGAGGTTCACCCGCACGGGTCCGAAGAACCTCGATTACAAAATCACGGTTAACGATCCGAAGACGTGGGTGCAACCCTGGACGATTCTGCTCCAGCTGGAGCGCAACGACGACTACCAGATTCTCGAGTATGCCTGTCATGAGGGGAACTACGCGATGACCGATATTCTCAGTGGGGCGCGCGACGCCGAAGCGGCAAAAGTTTCGAAATAAGTTTATACAGAGGAGAAGCTATTCATGCGAGTCAGGCTTTCAGTTGCGATGATGCTCGGTCTTGTCTTTGCGGGAACGCCGGTCTGGGCGCATCACGCCTTCGAGGCGGAGTTCGACCAGAAAAAACCGGTCACACTCGCCGGCAAGGTCACGGGCATGGAGTGGATCAATCCCCATTCCTGGATCCATATCGACGTGACGGACGCCAGCGGCAAGACGACGAACTGGATGATCGAGTGCGGGAGCCCGAACATCATGCTGCGGCGCGGCTTCACCAAGCGATCGCTTGAAGTCGGAACCGAAATTTCGGTCAAAGGGTATCAGGCCAAGAACGGCACTTTCCGGGCCAATGGCAGCAGCATTACGTTCAAGGATGGGAAGAAGTTGTTTGTCGGCGGATCGAATCCGGACATTCCGGACGATCAAAAGAAGTAGGAGGTTTCCATGCGTCAGCCTCGTATAACGCGGCTATATTTTCCAGTGATCGCGGCGCTGGCCTGCGCGCCGGCTTTCGCACAAACTTCCACAACCCCCAAACCGGCTGCAACCAAAACGGGCCAGTCGGCCTATACTCCACCGAAGACTCCATGGGGCGATCCGGACCTGCAGGGTGAATGGCCAGCGTACGCGAATATTCCGATGCAGCGGCCGGCAAGTTTCGGCACGCGTGCTTTTCTGACAAATGAAGAGTTCGCCCAGCGTCAGAAGCAGGCGCAGCGCCAGAGCGAATCCGACAGCGAGGAATTCGCACCCGCTCAAGCGGCGGGCGCGAACGTCACGATCAACCCTCCGGGCTACTGGCAGGAGCACGGCAAGCCGGACCATCAGGCTTCGCTGGTCGTCGATCCGCCGAATGGACGTATTCCCGCGATGACGCCCGCCGGTCAGAAGTTCGTAAAGAGCCTGCGTGGCGGCCTCGGACCTGGCAGCCATTTCCCTGACAAGGTCGATTCCTGGGAAGACTTCGATATTTACAGCCGCTGCATTACTCGCGGTCTGCTGAGCAGTATGCTGCCCACGCTCTACAACTTTGGTAATCAGATCATGCAGGCGCCGGGATATGTCGTCATCCGCAATGAAATGATCCATGAGACACGCGTGATTCCGACTGACGGGCGGCCGCATGTCGGGTCCGATTTGAAAACTTACATGGGCGACTCGCGCGGGCACTGGGAAGGCAACACACTCGTCGTCGAGACGACCAACTTCAACGACAAGACGGGCGCGGGCGGCGGTTACTTCAGCGATGCGGCGAAACTGACGGAACGGTTCACACGCATCGGCCCCGAAGACCTGAGCTACGATGCAACGATCAACGATCCGAAAACCTGGACCGAGCCGTGGACGATTCACATGCCGTATCACATGGATCGCAGCTACGTGATTTACGAGTACGCGTGCCACGAGGGCAACTACATGATGACGGACGCTCTTACCGGCGCGCGCGATCTCGAGAAGCAGGGCAAAGCCACGAAGGTGGATCGCGGAACGGTCGGCAATCCAGGGCCGTCACCGGCGGCTCCGCAGTAGTCTGCCCGGAGTGCTATAACAAAGTCCTTCATGGTGATTGCGTCACTCGCGATCTTTATTCTTCTCGTATTCGCAATAACAATGCGTGTCGGCCGTGTCGCCGGCCTCGCGCTGACGGCGCTCTGCGGAGCCGTCATGGCGTTCTTCATGATGCCGCCGGTCTTCTCCTTTCGGGTGCTGCGCACCAGCGATGTCCTTGCTCTCGCCTTTTACGCCACCACCGGACTGGTGCTGACGCACACCGCGCCGTCGCGCAGACGGAGGGCTCTTCCGGATACGCAATGGGCACCGGCTCCAAAGCGCCTCGAAGCGGATCTTGCCACGGCGGTAGCGGATTTGGACGCTTCAGCTCTGGGCGAGCGTTTGCGGAAAGTGGCCGGCGCCATAGCGATCGAGGGTTGCGCGCTTCCCTGCACTGCCGATGAGACCTTCCGGATTCTCTCCGACACCGTCACCGCGGCTCTGGCCGTGCAGAGCGTACAGCGAATTTCCATTTTCGGCAGCCAGCAGCCCTCCGCACGCCGCTTGAAAGTGGTCGCCCACCGGGTCTGGCCGACGCCCGAGAACGAGATCATCATGATCGGGCGGCGCGAGGAGAACTGCATTCCGGCGGATTTTCCCGGCTGGCCTGCCCATGCCCACGCCAGCTGGTTCGACAACGGCTACGACTGCATCTATCAGGTATCGGTCGATGACAGCAGGCGGCCCGATTCACCGTGCTAATCTGGGCACTCGCGTGCCTGTTGAAGATCAGCGATTAGCCGGTAATATCTCCACCAAAACCAAAGTCGTCGTGGCCACCACGGTCATGCTGTCGTTCATCTCGTTTTGGCGGGCGGCGGCGATCGTGCTCAGTGACCTCGCCTCGTCCGCCTATTACGCGGGCGGCATCGCCGAAACCCAGATCGGCAAGTCTGCGCCGTGGTTCATCCTCGCGATCATGCTGTTCTCGTACGCGGTGCGTGCGATCTATGTCGAGAGCTGCGGCATGTTCGTGCGTGGCGGCGTGTATAAGGTCGTCCACGAGGCGATGGGCGGAACGCTTGCCAAGGTTTCCGTCTCCGCGCTCATGTTCGACTACATTCTGACCGGGCCCATCAGTGGCGTCAGCGCGGGCCTGTACCTCGCCGGAATTTTGAATGAAATGGGCGATCGCTGGCAGATCAAGGCGCTTCATTTCAACGCTCCTCACTTCGCCGCCGGATTCGCCATTCTGGCCACGGTCTACTTCTGGCGCAAGAATACTCTGGGAATGCACGAATCGAGCGGCAAGGCCCTGCGGATTATGCAGATCACGACTGTGATGGTCGTGGTCCTGATCGCCTGGTCGCTGCTGACGATGGCGCTGCATGGATTTCAACCCGTCCCGCTGCCCGTAAAGGCCAACCTGCACTTGAGCCAGGAATCGCTCGGTTGGTTGAAGGGGACCATCGCACCGACCATTACCGCCGTCGCGATCATGATCGGGCTGGGGCATTCTCTGCTTGCGATGAGCGGCTTTGAGACCCTCGCCCAGGTCTACCGCGAGCTCGATTCGCCAAAACTGAAGAACCTGAAGCGCGCCGGCAACGTGATTTTCCTCTACAGCATGCTGTTCACGTCGCTTGCGTCGTTCTTCGCGGTGATGCTGATTCCGGATTCGGAAAGGCCGAAATATCTCGATAACCTGCTCGGCGGGTTGTCGATTTTCCTGGCCGGTCCGCCGCTGCTGAAGCTGTTGTTTCACATATTCGTTGTCGTCGTCGGCACCATGATTCTGGCGGGCGCGGTCAATACCGCCATCATCGGATCGAACGGTGTCTTGAACCGGGTGGCGGAAGACGGCGTTCTGCCGAACTGGTTCCGCAAGCCACACAAGACTTTCGGAACCACCAGCCGGTTGATCAATACCGTCGTCCTGCTGCAGATTTTCACGATTGTGCTGAGCCAGGGCGATGTCAACACGTTGGGCGAAGCCTATGCTTTCGGAGTCGTCTGGAGCTTCTCGTTTAACGCGCTCTCCGTGCTGGTGCTGCGGTTCAAACAGCCGGAAAACCGCGAGTGGAAAGTGCCGCTCAACTTCCGCATCGGAAACACGGAGATTCCCGTCGGCCTTGGCCTGATCACGCTTTTCCTCTTCACGCTCGCCTGCATCAACCTCTTCACCAAGCAGCTCGCGACCATCGCCGGCACTTCATTCACTCTCGTATTCTTCGTCGTTTTTTTCGTCTCCGAGAAGATGAATAAGGCGGAGCACGCGCGCCAGCGTCAGAACCAGGAGCAATTCCGGCTCGATGAAAGCGAAGAAGTAACGAAGCGTCAGATTACTGCCCGCCCTGGCAATGTGCTGGTAGCCTGCCGCAATCCTTTCCACCTGGAGCACCTGGAGAAAGTCCTCGAAAAGACGGATACACGGAAGCTGGATATCGTCGTCCTGTCGGTGCACCGCGTGACCGCCGCGGCTTCGGGCGAATACGACCTGCAGGCGGACCAGATCTTCGCGGCCGCCGAGCAGGACCTCTTCACCCACGTCGTAACCCTCGCCGAAAAGGCAGGCAAGCACGTGGAACTGCTCGCCGTCGCGGCAGCCGACCCATGGCTCGGCATCGTGCAGACCGCCCAGAAGCTGCAATCTTCACGCGTGGTCTGCGGACTCTCGCCCATCTACGCCAACAATCCGGCGGAACAGGGCAAGATCGTGGGCGAGGCGTGGGAATCTCTCGAAGAGCCGCGCCCGTCGATGTCGCTCGAAATCGTGCTTCCGGATTCAGGGTCGAAATTCTTCAACCTCGGCCCGCATCCTCCGCAGTTGTGGCCGGAGGATGTCGAGCGCCTGCATCGCATGTGGCTGGAGTTAAGCTGCAGAGCCGACGGGGCGAAACTGCATCACCGCGACATCGTTGGAGTCGCATTGAGCCGGCTGGAAAAACAGTTGCACTCCGCGGCATCGGGCGGCGTACTCGAAGACATCGATACGGAAGTAAAGCAGCATCCCGAAGAACCGCCGCTCGTAATCCCCGAAAAAGATGCCGGCAAAGTCGCCCGCCATTAGGTTTCAGCTCCAGTAGACGAAGGCCATCGCGTTTCCAGTGCCCGCTTCAGAGCGGTAGCAGGGAATGTAATCGACGAGGTTGTACTTCAGCCCTGCAGCCTGCGCAGCCGCGATCACCGGATACCAGTTCTTGGTCTCCGCGGTGCCGACCTTGAAAAGATTTTCCGGAATATTTTCCAGCGCATTAAGATCGCCGTCCTTCATTCCCGCCAGGATCTTCCGGTCGAGATCTTCATCGATCACGAAATGGGTCAGGCCGCCGGATGCCATCACCGCCACCCGTTCATATCCTTTGAAACTGCCGATTGCGCGATGCAGCGCGGCTCCGAGGTCGAGGCAGCGGCGATTCTTCGGAACGTTATGCGGAAAGTGAACGTTGAGAATGATCGGCACGCTGGGCGGGGGCGCATCGCCAAGAATCGAATGATAGAGAAACCCGTAAGCGTGCGGAATGCCGCCGCGGGGCGCTCCTGTCGGCGTCTTGTCCGACTGCGCGAGGTCGAAGTTTTCGTCGGCGAGCGAGTCGAGAATGTGATCGGCCAGCCCGGTCGCGCCGGGATAACTGGCGCCGGCCTCGGGTGAGTTTCCCGGCTCGGCGATGTTGATGCCCGGTGGATTGTCCTTCGGCAAATGCTGGAGGTTTTTGATTGCGGCGCCGCGGTAGACCGTGATCGCCGGAGTCAGCCCGTCGTCGAAAAACTCTCGCTGATCGTTGCCCACGATAACCACCGCCTCGGGCGCCGCTTCGCGGAATTTCTGCGTGAGCACGTCCATCGCGCGGTGGCACTGATGAAACCGGTCACGGCGCGATTCGAGCGTCACTTCAGCCGCAAATCCAGGTGCGCGCTCGGCCAGGAGCGATGGGTAATCCCAGGTCTTGCCGCGGTACCAGTGCTTCTTGTTTTCACGATCGGCCTGCGCTCGGAGGTCCCATTGCTCGGGAGGGGTCGAGAGCAGCGGACCGTGCGACGATCCGATGCCAAGAACAATTTTCGCCATATAGGGTCCAGTCTACTTGAAGGCCTGTTTCGCCTTGCTCTCTTCCTCGGCCTTGATTCCCGGACCGAAGAGTTGTTCGAAATAGTGCTCACGCACGAGGCGGTCGATCACGCTGTTGTCGACCACTTTGTGAAAGTCGTACGCCTTCATCCGCGCGGAGATCTCCGTATCGGCCTGATGGTTGACGATGTACTGGACGCCCGCGGCCAGCACATACGGCACACGCTCGTAGGTGTTGGCTTTTTTGTCGTGGTCGTAGATTCGTTCCACGTCCGCGGGGCTTTGCGTGTCGTAGGCGGCGTATGCCTTCATGGCGAGCGCCTTGTCATCGTAATAGCGCTTGATGGCTTCCGCCTGCGCTTTGATCATCAACTCCGGTAATTTCGGATTGGCCGCGATTTCGCTCTTCTTGAAGACATAGGCGAGCGGCGCGTAGAGATCCGCCTGGTCGGCCAGGTTGGCGATCTCCTTGAAGCCCTGCGGCTCCAGCTTGAAATACGCGGGCGGAGGCACCATTGTCGCGTCGACGCGGCCGCCTACGAGCGCGGCCACGCGTCCGTTGCCGTCGGTGCCCAGAGGGATCCACTGCACGTCGCGCGGACCGATCCCGTACTTGCCGAGAATCGCCAGCGCGAAGCTGTAAGGCGGGTCGCCGAGCTGGCTCACGCCGAAGCGTTTGCCTTTGAGGTCGCGGACGCTCTTGACGTCTTTGCCCGTCATCATCGCGAAGAGCGCGCGATTGAGCGGGCTGCCCATAATGACGAGCGAGCCGTCGCGCATGGCCGCCTGCATGGCCTGGTCCATTGGATAGTTGGTCATGACCGCTTCACCGCTGACGAGCATGGCCATGCCGGAAGGATGAACGGCGAAGACGAGCTTCGCGTCGAGCCCGTACTTCTGGTAGTAGCCGGCTTCTTTGGCGATGAAAAGCGGCCAGTTCGCGGGGGCCTTGGCCGGGTAGTTGATCGTGATGGGTTTCAGCTGAGCGAGCGCCGGCAAAGCGAGCACTGAGGCAAGAATCGCCATTACCGGTTTCATGCGTGGGCTCCGGATTCCAGCTTGAACAGTCTCTTCGCGTTGCCTTCGAAGATCAGCTTCTTGTCGGCGTCGCTCAGCCAGTCGAAGGCTTCGATCAGGTAGCGGGTTTCGTCCATCCATTTGCCTGTGTCCGGATCTTTCACCGTGCCGACGCCGGGGCGTTCGGTGCCAAACAGGCAGCGGTCCGCGCCCACAGTCTTGATGAGCAAAGCGAGCGCATCGCTCGAGTAAAGAACCGTGTCGTAATACAGATTACGCATCCGCTTCGAAAATCGCGTGCCGCCCGGAACGCGCAGCGAGGCCGCTTCGAACCGCGCCCAGTGCAGCGGGATGGCGCCGCCGCCGTGCGAGACCAGAATCTTCAGCGTCGGGAAATCCTCAAACACTTTCGAGTTCACCAGCGAGACGACACCGATGCTTTCCTCGTTGATGAAGTGCAGCGAGTAAGGCAGGCGGTCGGACCGGCAGCCGGCGGCGTGAACATGTCCCGGCACATCCAGCTCGACGAGCTTTTCGTAGAGGGGATACCAGTAACGATCGCCCAGCGGCGGCGTTTCGACACCGCTCGCCTCGCCCGGATCGGGATTGATGAGGCATCCCACGAATCCGAGCTGTTTCACGCACCGCTCCAGTTCCGCAAGGCAGTTCGCCGGACTGACGCCAGGGCTTTGCGGGAGGCCGCAGACGCCGCGGAAAACGTCCGGATACAGCTTTGCCTGCTTCCCAATCACGTTGTTGGTTTCTTCCATGAACCAGTTCACGAGCCGCGGGTGCTCGCTGTGCATCATCTGATACGGCCGCGGCGAAATCAGCTGCATGTCCGTGCCGGCTTCCTTGAGCTGGTCGAGATGCGACGAGCCGCCGAAGACGGGCTGATTGAGCGCGTCCCGGACATCGTTGTCGGTGGCTCCGGAGCTGCCGCGGCCATGCGCGCCGCGATGCGAGATGAGGCCGGCCTTATAGACGTAAAGCTTGTCGGGAGCGGTGACGTGCCCGTGGGAATCGATGATCATGGGTGCCTTTCTTTCGGAAAGTGGAAATATGATGACAGCGGGATTATATCGAAGCACTCCGCATATACTGGCCACAAATGCTGGATCGCGCGAAGAATCAATTGCTCACCCGGGTCGGCCACGCAACGCCCATGGGCCAGTTGTTGCGGCGGCACTGGATGCCGATAGCGGCCGTATCGGAGTTCGACAGCGTCTCGGTTAAACCGATCCGGCTGATGGGCGAAGATCTGGCGCTCTACAAAGACCTGAGCGGAACGTTCGGCCTCGTCGACCGGCAGTGCCCGCACCGGCGCGCCGACCTCGCCTACGGCTTCGTCGAGCCATGCGGATTGCGCTGCAATTATCACGGCTGGCGTTTCGACGAGGCAGGACATTGCATCGAGCAGCCATGGGAAGACGTCGCGGCGCCCGAAGCGCGCTTCAAAGACAAGATCCACATCAAGGCGTATCCCGTCGAGACCCGCGGCGGGCTCCTGTGGGCGTATCTGGGTCCGTCGCCGGCTCCGCTGGTGCCGGATTGGGAGCCATTCTCGTGGACGAACGGCTTCGCCCAGATCGTCTTTGCGGAGGTGCCATGCAACTGGCTGCAGTGCCAGGAGAATTCCATCGATCCGCTGCACTTCGAGTGGATGCACATGAACTGGAGCATGCGGCTGAAGGATCATACCGGCCCCTATTCGCCGAAGCATCTGAAGCTGGAATTCGAAGAGTTCGATTACGGCTTCGTCTACCGCCGCTTGCGCGAAGGCATGAAGGAATCCGACTCGATGTGGACGACCGGCCGCGTCTGCCTCTGGCCTAATGCGCTGTTCCCAGGCGATCATTTCGAGTGGCGCGTGCCGATAGACGACGAGAATACGCTGAGCGTCACGTGGGCGTTCACCAGAGTGCCGCGCGAGTGCGAGCCGTATGTGCAGAAGAGCATTCCTGGCTGGCGCGGTCCGGTGAAGGACGACAGCGGCCGCTGGATTTCGAGCCATGTAATGAACCAGGACTTCATTGCGTGGATCGGCCAGGGCACTATTGCCGATCGGACCCAGGAGCATCTCGGGACCGGCGATCGCGGGGTGATCCTGCTGCGGCAGCGATTGTTCGAGGATCTGGCGGCGATGGAGCGGGGTGAAGATCCGAAGGGTTTGATCCGGGATCCTGGGCGGAACGTCGCGGTGCCGCTTCCGATTGCCGAGCGGCGTTTTCTGACCGACAGTGTCCCCCGGGAGGAGCTTCTGCGGCACCCTGTCCTCGGGAAGCAGTACGAGGGTGAGTATCCTTTTCAGGCCGGGCAGCCGGAGGCGGTACGGCGCGCTTATGCGGAGGCTATGGGGATTTTGCTTTAAAATCACCGGCGACAAAGATAAATCCTGCGTCCGCGCCAACGCGCGCTGACTCTCCACAACCTCTTGCAGCAGCTCGACGGGGAAGGGCCATGCGAATGGGAGCCGACGGCCCTCATGCTCACCACCTGGCGGGCCATGCACCCCCAAAATGTTTCGGCAGCCCCCTTACCGCTCGCGCCCTCGGCCCCGCATTGTCTGTTTACCAATTTTTACGAACCGCCCCTGCATGCACTTTACGACGCCAGAGCCGCCGCAGCAGGTCGTTTCGCCACCTTCCGGCCTCTGTGAGATATCAATTTTTGTGTTAAAACAAGATGGCTCCCTGTGATAAATATTCGATTGCAAATGATTGATCGGACGACGGGTTGCCCACGATGAAGCGTTCCATATATACAAAACCCCTGTTGGCCGCGATAGCCTCCGTCGCGATTTCACAAACCGGGGCCGTGGCGCAAACTCCCGCGGCCGGCAGTACGGATCAATATCGCGCGATGTTGAACACCTACTGCGTCACGTGCCACAACGCCAAATTGAAGACCGGCGGCGTAGCCTTCGATCGCATGGACCTGCAGAACGCACCCGGCGACGCCCAGGTCTGGGAAAAAGCGCTGCGCAAACTCCGCGGAAATCTGATGCCTCCGCCCGGCTTGCCCCAGCCGCCGCACAAGGATGTGGAAGCGTTCACGGCCTGGATGGAAAATACCCTCGACACACATCCGAAGGGCCCGACAGCGGGCTACGTGGCCGTCGAGCGTCTGAATCGCACCGAGTACGCTGCGTCGGTAAAAGCCCTCCTGGCTGTCGATGTGAACGAAAAAGACATCCTGCCGCAGGATATTCAGGTCGAGGGCTTCGACAACATCGCCTCCGCTTTGACCACTTCGCCGGCATTCCTCGACCAATACCTCGACGCCGCGCGCCGTACCGCGAAGAAGGCCGTCGGCGATATGCGTCCTCCCATCTCCAGCTGGACCTTCAAGCCGCGGGGCAACCAGGATCCCGAAGTTCCCATGGCTCCGGGTCTGCGAGGCGGCATCAAGTTTGAGCACACCTTCCCGGCGGATGGCGAATACCGCTTCAACATGTTCGACCTCTCGATCGGCCTCTACAACAGCAGCTTGCAGAACTCCGCGACCCTCGTGTTGATGTTGGATGGCAAGGCGGTTTTCAAAGGCGCTTTGGGCGGCCCCGAGGATTTACGGCTCGCCAACGTGAAGGGTACAGATGGCTGGCAGCAGATTTTGGACCGCTTCCAAAAAATCCCGGTCAAGGTGGATGCCGGCAAGCACACCATCGTCCTGGCCTTCATCGACCGATCGCATGTCGAGTCCGACGAGAACGTCGCCGGCGGAACTGGTGGCGGCGGTCGCGGCGGCGCTCTTGGTGTCCCCTTGCCGCGCTTGCCCAACCCGGAGATCGATGTCATGGAGATCAAGGGTCCGTACAATCCGACGGGCATCACGAACAGTCCCAGCCGCCCGCTGATCTTCATCTGCGATCACGCCAAAGTCGGCGACGCGCCGTGTGCGAAACAGATCACCGAAAACCTGGCGCACCGTGCCTTCCGCCGGCCCGTGACCGAGGATGACCTCACCCGCCTGATGGGCTTCTATAAGGAGGGGCGCCTCGACGATGGCTCCTTCGATCAGGGCATTACGGAAGTGGTGGCAGCGATTCTGGCCAGCCCCGACTTCCTGTTCCGCTCGATTCCCGCCCCGAAGGGCGTGTCAAAAAACAGCGAGTTTCCGCTCACGGACCTGGAATTAGCTTCGCGCCTCTCCTTCTTTATCTGGAATACCGGTCCCGACGCCGAGTTGCTGAAGCTGGCCGAAGCGCATCAGCTGAGCAAGCCCGGCGCTCTGGATACACAGGTGAAGCGCATGATGGCCGATCCGAAGGCCGAGAGCCTGGTGACCGGTTTCGCCATGAAGTGGTTGAACCTCAACAGCCTCGACCTGGTGCAGCCCGACCCGAAGATCTTCCGCGGTTTCGATGCCACCATGCGGAGCGATTTCCAGAAGGAAGCGCAACTGTTCCTGGGCAGCATCCTGCTGGGGAACAAGAGCATTGTGGACTTGCTGACCTCGGATCATACATTCCTGAACAACCGGCTGGCCCGTCACTACGGAATTGAAGGACCGGGTACGTCGGCGTTCAAGGAGGTTATCCTCAAGGACCCCAACCGCTTCGGCCTGCTCGGCAAGGCTGCCGTCCTGATGCGGACTTCCTACGGCGACCGCACCTCTCCTGTGCTGCGCGGCGCATGGGTGCTCGACAAGATCATTGGCTCCCCTCCGTCGCCGCCTCCGCCGAATGTCGTGACCAACCTGCCCCAGCAGGTGCCTGGCGAAGCTCCGAAAACAGTCCGTGCCCGGCTGGAGATGCACCGCGACAACGCAAGTTGCAAGATGTGCCATGGCGTGATTGATCCCACCGGTCTCGCGCTTGAGAACTTTGACGCCATCGGCCAGTTCCGTAAGGTGGACCGCGAGGCGAATAACGCTCCCATCGACGCGAGCACGGTTTTGCCGAACGGCATCCCGATCAACGGCCCGGTCGAACTGCGCAACCAGCTCGCCGGCCAGGCCGATGCTTTCGTCGGTTCGCTCACCGAGAAGCTGATGATGTACGCGATCAACCGCCAGCTGGAGTATTTCGATATGCCCCAGGTTCGCCGGGTGGTGCGCGATGCCAAAAAAGACGACTACACTCTGCCGTCCCTCGTATTGGGTGTAGTCAATACGGACGCATTCCGCAAGCAAGGGCCCGCGGTAATATCCAGTGTTCCCAAACCAGCGGCCCCAGTCACAACCGCCGCACTCGCAACACCGCAGGCAGGGCAGGTTGGCAACCTGCGGCCGATTGGCAATCGGCCTCCACGATAGCAAGGAGACCACCATGTTCATAACCAAAAAGCACCTGTCCCGCAGAACCGTCCTGAAAGGCGCAGGCGTCAGACTAGCCCTCCCCTTCCTCAGCGCCATGGTGCCGGCCTCCACGGCCCTCGCGCAAACAGCGGCGAATCCAAAGCTCCGTGCCGGCTTCTTCTACATCCCTCACGGCGCCATCATGTTCAACACGAAGTACGGCCCCGAGATGGATCGCTGGACCCCCTCCGGCACAGGCGCGAACTATAAGCTGAACGAGATCAACTCGCCGATGGAGCCGTTCAAGAAACAGTTGACCACCTTCGGCAACCTGGAAAACGCCGCCGCGGCCGGTTCGGTTCATGTCCGCAACCCGGCCACCTGGCTGAGCGCCACGCTCCCGACCGGCACCAACATGTCGACAACGCTCGACCAGGTGATGACGAAGTTCATCAGTCAGGACACGCAGTTTCCTTCACTCGAGCTCTCCTCGGAGACCACCGTGCAGGTGGCCGCGGGCAACGGCGGCCCCTTTACGACGCTGTCGTTCCGGGATGAGCACACGCCGCTGCCGATGGAATACAACCCACGCAAAGTCTTCCTCATGTTGTTCGGCGAAGGCGACACCCCGCAGGAACGCGTCGCCATGGCCCGTCAGAAGAACAGCATTCTGGACATGATCCTCGATCGCACCAACAAGCTGAAGGGTGACCTCGGCGGCGAGGACAAAGCCATTCTCGACGGCTATCTCGAGAACGTTCGTGAAATCGAACGGCGCGCGAAGATGGCCGGCAACGGCAAGTCCAATCTATCGGCGATCAAAATCCCCAACGCTCCGATCGGTGAACTGGAGGATTTCGCCGCGCAGGAAAAGATCATGTACGATCTTCTTGCCCTGGCTTATCAGGCCGACCTCACCCGCGTCGCGACCTACATCACCGTGGCGGAAGGCACCAACCGGACCTATCCCTTCCTCAACATCTCCGACGGCTTCCACCCCGTTTCGCACCATGCCAACATCATGGAGCGCATCCAGAAGCTGGTGCAGATCCAGAAATGGCACGTGCAACAGTTCGCCGACTTCTGCAGGAAGATGGCCGATACGCCCGACGGGCAGGGCTCGCTGCTGGACCACTCGATCTTCATGTACGGCTCGAACATGAGCAACAGCGACCAGCACAACAATTACCCGATCCCGAACCTGATCGTCGGCGGCGGCAACGGCAAGCTGAAGCAGGGCGGCCAGCACCTGGTGCTGCCGGAGCGCACGCCCATCGCCAACCTGCATCTGACCCTGTTGCAGAAGATGGGCCACGAGCAGGATCACTTTGGCGACAGCACCGGTACGATCTCCGAGGTTTAGTGTGCCGCCCCAGACCAGACCCTCGGCGCATGTAGGGCAGGTTGGCAACCTGCGATCGATTGTCAATCGGCCGCTACGATCATTTGGAAGCGCGGCATCAGGAGTCCCCCAGGTGAATCGCAGAGAACTATTACAAAGTGCAGCCGCCGGTGCCCTGACACTCTGGGCCCCGCGCCTGCTCAACGCCCAACAGCCCGCGACCAAACTCACCGGCACCCTCACAGTGCTCAATGCAGGCGGCGCCAACGTCACAGCCTTCTCCACCGGCGAAGCTTTCATCCTCGTAGACAGCGGAGCACCCGGATCCGCCGACACCCTGACAACCGAGCTGAAAGGCTTGGCGCCCAACGGCAAGGTCCAAACCCTCTTCAACACCCACTACCACCTCGACCAAACCGCCAACAACGAGCAATTCGCCAAACAAGGCGCCAAAATCATCTCCCAGACGCGCACCAAAGAATGGATGGCGACCGATTACTGGGTTCCAGCCGACGACCGCTTTGAGAAGGCCCGCCCCAGCGCCGCGCTCCCCACCGAAACCTTTCGCACCAAAGGATCGATGAAAGCCGGTAACGAGGAAATCGACTACGGCTACCTTCTGATGGCCCATACCTCCGGCGATATGTACGTCCACTTCAAAGACGCTAACGTGATTGTTGTGGGCGACGTCGCGTCGCCGGTTCGCGATCCCGAACTCGACTGGTTCACGGGCGGCTGGGTCGGCGGCCGCGTCGATTCCATGGATTTGCTGCTGTCGATCACCAACGATCAAACCCGCTTCGTCCCGGCTTTCGGCCCTGTCATGACAAAGGCGCAATTCAAGACTGAGCGAGATCTGATGGAGGAAGTCCGGCAGCGTATCTTCGACCACGTCCGGGCCGGCGAAGGCCCTCAGGACATGCTGGAGGGCGGCGCTCTCGATGGCCTTCCGCGCAAGTGGAAAGATCCGATGAAGTTTTTGTACGCCGCCGCCAGGGGCGCCTGGGCGTACCACGATAAGTTGGGCGCGAACGTCGTTTAATCGGCGATGCGAGGAGATATGGATGCGTAGGAGACATGGATGCGTAGGAGACATGCGTGAAACGCTTTAATCTGCCCGTCTTATGTGCCGCCGCCGCGGGAGTTCTGGCTTTGGTCGCGCACGCCCAGAAGGCCCCCACCAGTCTCGCGACGCTCATTCAGTCCGGTCAGACCAAACTGGCCATCGAACAAATCAAAGCCGGGGCGGATGTCAACAGCGTTCAGCCCGACGGCACCAGCCCTCTGATCTGGGCAATCGATCGCGGGGAGCCTGAAATCGCCGAGGCATTGATCGCAAAGAAAGCGGACCCCAATGCCACCAACGAGTTTGGCGCTAACCCCTTGACCATGGCCGCCCGGCACTCCGATGAGCGCGTCGTCAAGGCGCTGCTCGATGCCGGCGCAAAAGCAGATTGCGCGAACCCCGACGGTGAGACCGCGCTGATGATGGCCATCACTGCTGGCGACGTGTCCATTGTCCAGATGCTGATTAACGCCGGCGCGAACGTCAATACGATCGAGAAGCTGCACAACCAGACGCCGCTGATGTACGCAGCCGCCTCCAGCAACCGGAACGCCGCCCAGATGGTGAAGTTGCTGCTCGCCAAAGATGCCGACGTCAGGCCGCGAGCTCTCTACTCCGATTGGCCAAGCCAGATCACCAGTGAGCCCCGTACGCAGTATCGTTCCGTCGGTGGACTAAACGCCTTGTTGTACGCCGCGCGCAGCGGCTGTTACGGATGTGTCGAAGATTTGCTCGCGCACGGAGCCGATGTAAACAAGCCGACTCCGGAAGCGGTCACACCGCTGATGATCGCTCTCGACAACGAGCACAACGACGTGGCCAAACTTCTCATGGATAAGGGAGCCAATATCCATGTATGGGATTGGTGGGGACGTACGGCCCTCTGGATCGCCGTCGATCGCCGAGCCACAGCTACTGCTCCCGGTTTCGGAGGCGGAGCCCGGGGTGGCGGTGGAGCCCGCGGCGCCGGAGGTGCTGCTGGAGGTGTGGCAGGAGGTGCTGCAGGAGGTGCCGCTGGAGGTAGTGGACGGGCTCGCGGCGGACCCGGCGCGGGCGCCCCTCGCGGCGCCGGCGCGGATGGTACCGGGCGGCCTGCCGTTTCCAGTATGGACATCATCAACGCTCTCCTGAGTGCGGGCGCAAATGAAAATGCCGAGATGAACTTTCATCGTCCGAACGCCCCCGGCAGAGGACGTTTTTCCGACAATCAGATCAGCACAGGTACTACGCCTTTATTCCGCGCCGTTCAGAACAGCGACATGGAAGTCATTCGGCTTCTTCTCGCCAAAGGCGCCGATCCCAACATCAACACCATGGGATACACCGCCTTTCTGCTGGCCGCCGGGGCTGGCCCTCCCGCGCGCGGCGGCTTCGGAGGCAGTCCGGCCATTAAGGTGAATATGCAGGTGCTGGACCTGATGATCCAGCATGGCGCCGACGTGAATGCGAAGGTCACCGGCACCCAGATCTACTCGTTTAACGTTTCCCGCGCTCCTTCGAACAATGAAGGCACCTCGGCGCTCCATGAGGCGGCGCGTTCGGGCCGGACGGATCTCGTGAAGTATCTGATCGATCACGGGGCCAATCCTGATATTCTCGACGCCGAGGGTAAGAAGGCGATCGATGTCGCCGGCGTCCTGCGTCCCGTACGCGGTGGCGGTGCAGCGCCTGCCGCGACTGGTCGAGGCGGTCCCGGACGAGGCCCTGACCCGGCAGCGGTAGCGGAGATTCGCTCCATGCTTGAAGCGACCGCCGCCAAAAAGTAATCGGTCGGCATAATGTGGCGCCGGCGGTCTTGAGGGAGGCCGAGGTTGAATCGCAGAGAAATCCTTAAGGGCGCGCTCGGGTTACTGGCCGGGTCGCCTCTGGTGCGCGCGCAGAGCAGCGGCGCCCGCCAGGTGTCGGACAAAATTACGGTGGTCGATGGCGGCGGACCAAACGTAGTCGTGTTCTCATCCGGCGATGGCGTAGTGCTCGTCGACAGCGGAGCGCCGAAGTCCGCGGACAAGCTATCCGCGGCCCTCAAGGGCGCGAAAGTACAAACGCTCTTCAACACCCACTACCACCTGGACCAAACGGGCAACAATGAACAGGTAGCGGCGACCGGCGCGAAGATTATCGCGCACCTTCGAACAAAAGAATGGATGTCGGCCGACTATTGGGTTCCGCTGGAGGAGCGCTACGAAAAAGCCCGTCCAAAAGCCGCGCGCCCCACTCAAACTTTTCTGACGACGGGCTCTTTAAAGTCCGGCGGCGAACAAATCGACTACGGATACCTCACGCTCGCTCACACCAGCGGCGATATCTACGTTTATTTCCGCAACGCGAACGTTCTCGCCGTGGGGGACGTCGCCTCGCCGCTGCTCGATCCGTCGCTCGACTACTTCACGGGTGCGTGGATCGGCGGCCGCGTGGACGCGATGGATACGCTCCTCAAGCTCAGCAGCGAGCAAACGAAGATCGTGCCGGCTTATGGTCCTGTAATGACCCAGGCCGCGTTCAAGGCCGAGCGCGACATGATGGAAGAAGTGCGCGCGAGGCTCTTCAAGTATGTGCGGGAAGGCGACAGTCCGAAGGACATGCTCGCGGCCGGCGTTCTGAAAGACCTGCCGCGCACGTGGAAAGATCCGGAGAAATTCATGTATGCCGCGGCCAAAGGGCTGTGGGCCCACCATGACAAGCTGGACCCGAATGTCGTCTAGGAAGATGCAAATGAAACGCGTGATCCCCGCCCTCTGCTGCGTGATCGCAGCCGCAGCACCCTTGCTGGCGCAGGCTCCGAAAGAATCTCTTGCCGATCTGATTCAAAAGGGAGACCGCAAGACAGCGCTGACGAGAATTCATGGCGGCGCGGATGTCAACGCGGCGCAACCCGACGGCACGACTCCCGTGCATTGGGCGGTTTATCAGGTTGACTACGAGTTGCTCGACGCATTGCTCGCGAAGAAAGCGAAAGTAAACGTCCGCAACGATTTTGGCTCAACGCCCATCGCCGAAGCCGCCAAACTCGCGGACGCCCGTCTGGTGAAGACACTGCTGGCCGCGGGCGCCGAGCCTGAGGGCGTGAACGACGACGGCGAGACCGCCCTGATGCTGGCCATCAAAACAGGTGAAGTACCTGTAGCCGAGATGCTGATCAACGCCGGCGCAAACGTCAATACGGTTGAGAAATTCCACAAACAAACGCCGCTGATGTGGGCCGCCGCCGCCCCGAAAAATGCCGGTGAGCTGGTGAAGATGCTTTTGGCGAAGGATGCCAACCCCAGGCCCCGCGCGCTCTACAGCGACTGGGACAGCCAGATTACGTCCGAGCCGCGTGCGCAATATCGTCCCGTCGGTGGTTTGACCGCAATGCTGTATGCAGCCCGCGACGGCTGCTATGAATGCGTCGAGTCGCTGCTCGGGGCCGGGATCGACGTCAATGTGCCAACGCCCGAGGGTGTTACCGCGCTGATGTTGGCGATCGACAACGACCACAATGAGGTCGCGAAACTTCTGCTGGAGCGCGGCGCAAATCCGAGCGTCTGGGACTGGTGGGGGCGCACCGCGCTCTACATCGCCGTCGATCGAAAAGAAGCCATTGCCGCGCCTGCACGCGGGAGCGGAGGCCGCGGTGGCCGAGGCGGCGGCGCTCCGGTAGTGGCGCGTGTTTCGGGCCGGCCGACCGTGTCCGGCATGGATATCGTCAGAATGTTGCTGGCGGCGGACGTCGATCCTGATGTTGCCCTCAACATGCATCGCCCGAGCCGCGGCGGTAACAGCGGACGCTTCGTCGAAGAGTTTCTGAATACAGGATGTACCCCCTTGTTGCGCGCCGCCATTGGCAATGATGTCGAAGTGGCGCGGGCTCTGCTCGCAAAGGGCGCAGCCCCCAACATCGTCGGGATGGGGCTCACACCTTTCCTGGTGGCGGCAGGCGTGGGCACCGGCGGCCGCGGAACCGGTCTTGCCGCATCGACGAGCGCTGGCGGCGGCGCCAATACGGCGCTCATGGATCTGCTTGTCGAACACGGCGCCGATATCAACGCCCAGGTCACGGGTACGAATACTTTTTCCATGCGTATCTCTCGCGCGCCTTCTTCGACTGAAGGCATGTCGGCCCTCCATGTCGCATCGCAGGCGGGCCGGCTGGACCTTGTGCGCTACCTCCTCGACAAAGGCGCCAATACCGAACTCGTCGACGCGAATGGCCACAAGCCGGTCGATCTGGCTGGCACAGCGGGCGCGCCTGGAAGGGGTGGAACGCCTCCGGCGGGGCGTGGAGCCGGGACACCGGTTCGAGGCGGTCGCGGCGAAGCAAACGCGGCAAACGTCGCCGAAATTCGCACGCTTCTTCAAAACGCGGCGACGAAGAAGTAATCGCCGGCGGGGACACAGCCGCAGCCCACTCCACCCCCCGAGCGCTATCTCAACGGTTTGTCCGGCCTTTTCCCGGCTGCAACAAAGTTGATACCTCTATAGCGTTCCATTGATACTAGGGCGGCGTGATACCAGGACGGCGCGAAAACGTGTATTTTAGAATTTCGCGAATGACACAACCCAATTTGGAAGCACTTCTGGCCGGCACGAAGGGGATCGCTGACTTCCTTTACAATCAGCAGACTGGTCCCAACGTTTACCCCGGCGTGCCGCCTGAATTTACCAACTGGCGGGACGAACAGAAGGCCTGGCAGAAAACCTGCGTTCTTTTCAACCAGTCGTATCACATGGCCGAACTCCAGGTGGAGGGGCCGGATGCCTTGAAACTGCTTACCAGCCTTGGCGTCAACAGCTTTGCGAATTTCCCGCTGGATCGCGCCAAGCAGTTCGTACCCTGCTCGCCCGATGGATTTGTGATCGGCGACGTCATCCTTTTCCATCTGGCCGAAAACACGTTCAACCTCGTCGGACGTATCCCCGCGATCAACTGGGTCCGTTACCATGCCGAAACCGGCGGGTACAACGTCAAGGCCGAATTGGACGAACGCACTGCCGTCCGCGAGGATCCCTCCCGCCGGCGCAACTATCGTTTCCAGATCCAGGGCCCCAACGCCGCAAAAGTCATCGAGCGCGCCACCGGAGCTCCGATTCCCGATGTGAAGTTCTTCCATCTGACCTGGACCGAAATCGCCGGCAGGAAAGTTCGCGCCCTCCGGCACGGAATGGCGGGACAACCCGGCCTGGAGTTGTTTGGCCCCTGGGACGATGGAGAAGCCGTCCGTCTGGCTCTGGTCGAAGCCGGAAAAGAGTTCGGTCTGCGCCAGGTGGGCGGTCGCGCGTATTCCTCCAACACGCTCGAATCCGGCTGGATTCCCTCGCCGCTCCCGGCGATCTATACAGGTCAGGAACTGAAAGCGTATCGGGAATGGCTCCCGGCCGATTGCTATGAAGCGAAAGCGTCGATCGGCGGTAGCTTCTATTCGGAAAACGTCGAAGACTATTACCGGACGCCGTGGGAGCTTGGCTACGGCCACATCGTGAAGTTCGACCATGACTTCATTGGCCGCGCCGCCCTGGAGAAAAAGGCCAAAGGGCCGCACCGGCAGAAGGTCACGCTCGCCCTCGAAAATGAGCAGGTGTTGAAGGTCCTCGGAACGTCTTTCGAGAAGACGAATCGCGCCAAGTTCATGGAGTTTCCGAGCGCCGTGTACTCCATGCATCCCTTCGACAGAGTTCTGGTGGACGGGAAGACCGTCGGCCTCTCGACCTGGATTGGCTACAGCTCAAACGAGGGCAGGATGCTCAGCCTCGCGATGGTCGACCCGGAGCACAGCCAGCCCGGGGCGAGAGTCGAACTGCTTTGGGGCGAGCCCAATGGCGGATCCGCCAAGCCGACCGTCGAGCCTCATTGCCAGGTTGAGATTCCGGCCATCGTATCGCCGGTACCCTATGCCGAAGTAGCTCGTGAATTGTATGCGCCGAAAGGCTGGCGCGCGCATTCGGGCGAGTAGGCGCTTACTTCCTCCTGTCCTTCCCGAGGTAGTGCACAGCGTCTCTCTCCTCGCAAACGAACTCCATCAGCGCGGCGTTCGGCATCAGCTGATGATTCACCCGTACCGTGAATGGCTTCGTGTAAGCCTTCGGGTCTTCGATTGTGATATCGATCTGCATCAGGCCGAACTTTAGCCGGCGCCACCGTTCCGTCATCTTACCGGTACTGGTAAGAGGACTGCCTTCGACATCCAGCCAGACGTCATCCCGGAACCCCGTGGTTTCCACCACCAGGGTGTCGCCATCCCAGTGCCCGGCCGAATACCCGTACCACCAGGGTGTCGGATCGTTGTTGGGCAGCCCTCGCCCGTCCATGAGGATCTGCCGCGTGTTGCCGTTGGCCTCGTAAAGGATCACGATCTCGCGCGGCGTTTGCACGATCTTGCGCGGCTGCGGGTGCATGTGCAGCTGCGTCAGGCCGAGCGGCTCGCATAGCGCGTCGGGGTTGTCCTTGTTGTTGTTCCCTTTTCTCTCGACCCGCACCTGGGCGGCCCAGGGTGTGAATGGGAGAAGACCATCCTTGAAGCCTGCGCCGATGTTGAAGAACTGCGCGACCGGCGGATCGCCCGGTGAAGAAGGAATCGCGAAAGGCAGCGGAAGCGTGCCGTTCATTGACTCACCGCCGCGGCCGCCTGGGCCCCGTGCCGGTTCCCACAATCCGGAGAAGTCCGGTTTGCCGTCGGCTGTGCGGGGCGGCGCCGCGGCAAAGTCGATTTTGCCGTCACTGGTCCTGGGTCCAGGTGTCGGGTATTGGGGCCACTGCGCGAACGTCGTCACCGCGCAAGCTGCCAG
The DNA here is from genome assembly GCA_036272235.1 of Bryobacteraceae bacterium. Taxonomy (GTDB): domain Bacteria; phylum Acidobacteriota; class Terriglobia; order Bryobacterales; family Bryobacteraceae; genus BOG-234. The sequence continues at coordinate 47,766 of DATAZF010000085.1, forward strand.
AATCGCCAGGAGTGCGAGAGGAGTCTTGATAATTCTCATCTCGAACTACTTTCTACGAAGCAGGCCTTGTAGGTCAATAGCGTTTGACATGGCCTGTCTTCTCCTTATAGATGCCATCTAAGATAGATGCCATCTAAGATAGACGCCATCTAAGATAGACGCCATCTACGCGAATGTAATCACCGCGCCCAGCACCGTGCGATCCCCAACTGCCTGTATCGCCTCGCGCGTCCGCTCGATCGGATACGTCGCCGTGACCATCGACTTCATATCAATAACGCCCTTCTCGATCAGTCTCACGTAGCGCGGGATGTCGCGCAACATGTTCAACCCGCCCTGCTGCCCCGAGTAGAACGTCCGCCCGCGGTTTGAGAAATTCGCCGCGTTGAAGCTCACGTTGCCGCGCCAGGCGACGCCAAGCATCACGATGTGGCCGCCCGCGCGCGTGAAGTCGAAGCATTGTTGCAGCGGGAGAATCGCGGTGGGGTCTGGACCCACTTCCACCTTTGGCGGAAACCAATCGCTGCCCACCGCGTTGATAACGAAGTCGGCGCCATCCGGCACCGACACGAAGCGGCCGTCCTCACCGGAGATCCTCCCGCCGGCGAAGCGACGGTCGGTGACGCCCTTGCACAGGGAGTGAATCTTCGCGACCAGTCCGTTGCCTTCCGCATTCGGATCAAGCGCGATTGTGCCGCCAACCTTCATGGCGATCTCACGACGGCTTCGGATCGGCTCAATCACAATCACCTGGCCCGCATTGGCCAGACGCGCCGCCTGGATCGCCCCCATGCCCACCGGACCAGCGCCCTGCACCACAACATTCCAGCCCGGTTCGATCTGCACGAGATCGCGGCCCGCGGCCAGACCGGTGCCGACGGTGTCGCCGAGCAGAGTCAGCTGCTCGGCCGGAAGATCGGTGAACACCGGGCAGCAGTATTCCTCAGGCACCACCATCAGCTCGCTTAACCCGCCCAGTCCCGCCTGTTCGAAGATCTGGGTCCCGTCGGACATCTCAGCCAGCGGATGAGCCGGACCGGTATCCAGAAACTGGCACCAGTCCGCCCGCCCCTGCAGGCACTGGTAACAAACGCCGCATTGCGGTGTGCCCGGAACCACGACACGGTCGCCCTTCTGCACGCGCTTGACGAGCGGGCCTGCCTCTTCAACAATGCCCATCCCGGAATGGTTGGGGATCGACGCCCGGGCTACGTTCGTGGTGGCCAGCGCGCCTCCGACGATGGTGTAGCAAACGGCGGACGCCTGCGTCCGTACGAGGACTTCGCGCGGCTGGATCGCTTTCAGCCGAAGCTCTTCAACCGAAGCGCCGGTGCCGCGCCGGACAAAAGCCTTGAAGCGCCGTCCGGCATTTGTTCCCGTAAGCTGTGCGGGAGCCTGTCCTTTTATTGCTTGCGGAACGAACGCGAGACTGCCGGCCGCTGCCGCGGCTCCTGTGGTGAATATCTTCCGTCGCGAAATTGACATGCATCCGCCTCGATTTATTGAAGTCACGAGCCCGCCTGCACAAGCGCCCTACCCTCAGGCTCTGTCCTCAGGCTCTTGCCTTCAGGCTCTAAAGATATCGCGTTTCACTGGTGCGGGCTCGCAGCCTGGGAGTACCGCCGGGCACACTGACGGCTTCTCGAAGGGCTGCGATGGCAACCGGACCCCCATGGCATCACTTCCCCACCCTTTGTGGCTGAGCCGCGCTGTCCCACAATCGTCCCAGGCCCGGGCTTTCGGGGCTTTGGCCCACTTCGTGCTGTGTTCAGATCGAGGAGCAAATATGCGATTCCTGGCAGACTCGATCTTTCTGGTTTTGTTTTTCGTTCTTGGAATTTGCTGGCTGCTCGCCTGGGCGGCATTCCACGTCGCCGGGGGCGCAATCCACCTGCTGCTGATCATCGCCGTGGTTTCACTGCTGATCCATTTCATGCGGGGACGAAGAGCCGTATAAGATCAGGCTTGACCCATCGCTTGATCATCGTCGTGCTGCTTGCCATTTCACTGGCATGTTCGCACCCGAATCAAAGGCATTTGCGCAAGGAGTACCGCGAGGCCACGAGCCTTGCTCTTGACGCTCTGCAACGAGCTTCTCAATTCCGGGACAGTGCCGCAGAGCTTTTCCAGCCGCCCGCAACCGATCTGGAAAACGATAATCGCGCCCTGCAGGCGGTGACGAATCACAACGATGCGATTGAAAATGGAATTTCTTCGCAATTCGCCGCCTGCGAAAAAGATCTGAAATCGCATCGCGAGACTTTCGCGCGGAATGACCTTCAGCTTAGCGAACAATCCGCCGCTATCGTGGACACCTGCGTTTCCACCGCGAGGGCCTTATTCCAGGCAGCGGAGTGAACCCTCAGGGCATGCGGCGCTCGCTGCGCGCAATCATTACAACGGCGACGGCTATGGCCAGAACAAGCACCAGGCCGCCGAAAATGAATATCCACCACCAAACCACAACCCGAGCTTACTGGAATATCCATAAATTACGGGTAAAGAATGAATCTTTCCGTACCGGAACGCTCAGCTCACAACTCTCAACGCCACGCCATCTCGCATAGCAAACCTCGATCAAGTCTTCCGAACTGATCCGGGCGGAATCCGACAGCAGGCGCGGCAATCGCGCAAGATCGAGAGCGGCTTCGTCAAGGTCCAGGCGGCAGGGGCAGTTCGCGCCGCACAGGTGTTGCATTTTTAAGCTTTCGGGCCGACGGTTCAGGATTCCAGTCGCCGGGTCGCCGCCGGGAGGCCGTTAGCCGTGATACTGGTCCCGGTCCGTGGAGTGAGCCGGCGGTCTGGTGCGCGGAATCTGGTCCGGCATTCGCGGCATCGGAAGAGTCTTTTGGTAATGAAGAGAAGTTTCAGGCGTTCGATACCGGTTGCTTCACGCAGTATTAATTTCCTCGATCCGCATGACGGGCACGGCATGAATGAATTGTAAGGATTAAACCGGCACCGGTAAATCCCGTCAATGGTTAGCAGCAAGGTCGAATAATAACGGCTATTAAAAATCGGATAGTACCGGTATCGATTTTGAAAGAGGCAGTTTGCCGTTTATTTTCAGTCTGTTTTTCGTCGGGACGGCGTGAATTGTAGATCAAAACCGCCGCCCGGGCGGGCGCCGCGTGGCCCCGGTCTTTGTTTGGAATGCAGCTCGGGGTGAAACGATTTGTAAAGGGGTTCCGCTGTTATACTGCATTGGTGCTGCCAGCGGCTCTCTCCCGAGCCCAGGAGGCGGCGAAGGGGAAGCGATGGCAGACGAAGATTTGCAGGCTCAGATCGAGCGGCTCAAGGCCGAGAATGAAGCACTGAAGCAGAAACGCTCGAGCGCCGTGTCGATGAAAGTAAGCGAGAAAGGCGCGGTTTCGGTTTACGGCCTGGGCCGGTTCCCGGTCACTCTTTATCAGGAGCAGTGGCAGAAATTACTGGCGTTGTCGGAGGACATTAAATCCTTCATCGACGAGAACCGCTCGCGCTTGAAAGTGAAAGAATAGCCCGCTGTTATTTCTCCGTCCGCAGTGTCGGCGTTGGCGATGCTGATTTCGATTTACCCCAGGTCAAAGGGCGAATACCGTGAGATGCAGGCGGACGCGAACATGCAAGCCAGCGGTCCGTTCGATTCCCCGGAACTCATCGCCGGGCGACTGGTCACGCTTCCCTCGGCCAAAGCATTGCGCGAGATGCGGGGGAATGAAGTCCTCTATGAGGGTGAAGTCTATCGATTCAAGTCACTCGAGACCGATGGCGCCTTCGAGTTGAAGAAAGCGTGGTGAATACGCGCGTTCTCCTTTCCTGGAGCAGCGGCAAAGACAGCGCATGGTCGCTGCATCTGCTTCGCCGGAATCCGGAGATTGAGGTTGTCGCTGTGCTCACCACGTTTAACTCGGGCGCCGATCGGGTAGCCATGCACGCAGTGCGCCGGGAGCTTGTGACTGCTCAGGCCGAGCGGATCGGATTACCTCTGTGGCCGATCAATCTGCCCTGGCCGTGTTCGAACGCCGTGTACGAAAGCCTGATGGCGGATGCCTGCGAGCGCGCCATCGGCGCCGGCATAACAGCGATCGCCTTCGGCGACCTTTTCTTGCGTGACATCCGCACCTATCGCGAACGCCAGCTGGAGCCGACCGGGCTGCGGCCCCTTTTTCCTGTCTGGGAAATTCCCACGAGCGCGCTCGCGCATGACCTGATCGATGCGGGCGTCAAAGCGAAGATCACTTGTGTCGACCTGGCAAAGCTTGACGCGTCTTACGCCGGCCGCGAGTATGATGAGGAATTCCTGCGCAGCCTGCCTGCCGGCATCGATCCCTGTGGAGAGAATGGTGAATTCCACACCTTCGTTTATGAGGCCCCGGTGTTCTCGAGCCCTATCGCGATCGAAACCGGTGAAAAGGTCGAACGCGACGGTTTTGCTTTCGCGGATGTACGCGAAATCGGATAGTACCGAACGCGATGAAATATAATCGGAACAGGCAACCGAAACCCGTCCCGCCGGTGAGCTCAGCAAAATCAGAATATTGATGACTTCGACAAGAAGACGATTTCCGAGGCACAAACGTGGCTAAGCGATTCCGCGGCCCGAATTATCCATCAGTCCCGCCCAACCGAACGTACGTCCCCACGCGCAGCGCGCAAAAGCCGCCGTTCTATCCGGAGATTGAAGCGGCCAGCCAGTGGCC
>DATAZF010000086.1:0-4811 GCA_036272235.1 Bryobacteraceae bacterium
AACGAATCGACCCTTGGCGACGATATTCGGGCCGTCGCCGGTGCCGCGCGCGTGGAAATTCAGGCTGACAAAGACCCCAATGCCAATCGCTTCATCCGCAGCGATCAATACAGCTTCGTCAAGAAGGGCGTGCCCGCGCTCGCGTTCAAATTTGGCTGGATTCCCGGCAGTCCGGAAGAAAAGACCTTCCGCGACTGGTATCGTGACCGGTACCACGGCGTAGCGGACGATGTGAATCAACCAGTCGACCGCGCCGCAGCCGCCCAGTTCAATTCAATTCTGCTCGCGTTGCTGGAGCGCGTCGCCAACGCGCCCCACCCTCCGCAGTGGAAGCCGGACAGCTATTTCAAAATCTTCGCCAAATGAAATAACGATGTCGATCAAATCGGATAAGGAGTTCCGGCATCTGCAAGCCATCGGCCGCATTGTCAGGAAGGCGCTCGACGCGATGGCAGCCGCCGTCCGGCCCGGCATCACGACTGCTGAACTTGACCGCATCGGCTCGCGTGTTCTCTCTTCGGAAGGCGCGTATTCCGCCCCGCCCATGATCTACGGCTTCCCCGGCGATGTCTGCATCAGCGTCAACGACGAGGCCATTCACGGCATCCCGGGATCGCGCGCCCTTGCCGAAGGAGATCTCGTCAAGCTCGATCTCGTCGCTGGGAAAAATGGATTCTACGCCGATGCCGCTGTAACGGTAGCCGTCGGCGCCGGATCGCCAACAGCGGCGGCCCTGATCCGCGCTGTCGAGGCCGCCTTCCGCGAAGGGGCGAAAGCCGCCCGAGCCGGAACCCGCGTCTACGAGATCGGCCGTGCGGTTGAGCGCGAAGTGAAAACCCGCGGATTCAGGGTCCTCCGCGAACTCTGCGGGCACGGCGTCGGACGCACCATCCACGAAGAACCGAGCATTCCGAACTACCACGAGCCGCGCTCACGTTCGCGCCTGACAGATGGCCTCGTCATCACTATCGAACCGATCATTTCCGCCGGCAACGGTAAATCCACTTTGCAACAGGACCGCTGGACCATCGTCACAGCCGATCACACGCTTTCCGCGCATTACGAGCACACCATCGTGGTTACGCGCAGCGCTCCGATTCTGCTCACGGCGGCAGCGTAAGCTTGCACTTCCTCTGGCCGCGGGTAAGCTGGACCGAAGTCTTCGGGTTCGTCACCGGCGTGGTGAACGTCTGGCTGCTCGCCCGGCAGAACATCTGGAACTGGCCCATCGGCATAGCCAACAACCTGGCGTACACGATTCTCTTCGCCACCTCCGGACTCTACGGAGACGCCGGCCTCCAGGTCGTCTACATCATCGTCGGAATTTACGGCTGGCAGCTCTGGCACCGTGGCGGCGGCGCGGCTGAACTACCTGTCACGCGCACAACCGCACGAGAATGGACAGCACTCTCAGCGACCACGGTCCTCGCAGCCGTTAGCCTGCATTGGTTCCTCGCGCGCTTTACCGATTCCACAGTACCCGGATGGGACGGGCTCACTACCGCCCTCTCACTGGCCGCCACATACGGCCAGGCACGCAAGCTTCTGGAATCCTGGTGGATCTGGATTCTCGTCGACCTGATCTACATCCCCATGTACATGTATAAAGACCTCTGGCTGACCTCGATCCTCAACCTGGTCTTCCTGCTCCTCTGCATCTTCGGCCTTCGCCAATGGATGGGCGAAGCCCGCCGTACGGCGCTATCTTTCAATGTCTAATGCCAACGCCTGATGCCAACGCTTAATGCCGCAGGAACTGCCCAATCGAGCGCGTCGCCTGGCGCGTCCGGTGTTCGTTCTCAATCAGCGCAAACCGTACGAAGCCTTCTCCCATCGGTCCGAATCCGATTCCGGGTGAAACCGCCACTAACGCTTTCTCCATCAGAAGCTTGGAGAACTCGAGTGAGCCGAGGTCTTTGTAGCGTTCAGGTATGGGAGCCCACAGAAACATGGTGCCCTTTGGCGATTGCACAGGCCAGCCGGAGCGGCAGAGCCCTTCGACAAGCACATCCCGGCGCTTCTTGTAGAACTCGCGGATCTTCACCGACTCGTCTTCGCAATCGCGCAACGCAACAATCGATGCGATCTGAATTGGCTGAAACACGCCGTAATCCAGATAGCTCTTGATGCGAGCCAGAGCAGCGATCATCTTTGCGTTGCCCAGACAGAAGCCGACCCTCCAGCCCGCCATGTTGAAACTCTTCGACATCGAGAAAATCTCGACCGCGATATCCTTCGCGCCGGGAACTTCGAGGATACTCGGCGGAGTATAGCCGTCGAAGCCGAGATCCGCATACGCGAAATCATGCACGATGAGCGTGCCGTGCGCGCGCGCCAGTTCCACGATCTCTTTAAGGAACGGGAGGTCCACACAGGTCGTCGTCGGATTATGCGGGAACGAAATCAGCAGCATCTTCGGCGGCTTCGGCGCCTCCCGGTAAAACTCCTGAAGGCGGCCGAGGAAGGTCTCGGCATTCGGCATGGGCAGCATGCAGGCATGTCCTTCGGACATGATCACCCCGTACTGATGGATCGGATAAGCGGGATTCGGCGACACGACGATGTCCCCGGGCCCGATGGTGGCAAAAAGCAGATGAGCCAGCGCATCTTTGGCGCCCATCGTCACAATGGCCTCGGTGTCGGGATCGAGCGAGATTCCGTGGCGGCGCTCATAGCGCTTGACGATCTCCTCCCGCAGGTGCTGGATCCCGCGCGAAACCGAGTAGCGATGATTGCGTGGATTGCGCGCGGCTTCGATCAACTTGTCGACAACGACCTGCGGGGTCGCTCCGTCGGGGTTGCCCATCCCGAGATCGACCACATCCATCTGCGCCGCGCGTGCCTTCGCCTTCATCTCGTTGATGACAGCAAACACGTAGGGGGGCAGTTTCTGAATGCGATAGAAATTCTGATCTGTTTCGGACATGGAAATTCCAGTTTAGTGCGAAGTGGCGGATGGGCGAAAGGGATGCGCGCCGCGACTCGGCGCAGGAGGAAGTTAAAATCCTTCAGGCGGTGGATTTTCGGCAGGAGAATGCCGGATTGACGGCGGCCACGCCGGAACGGTAGATTGAAGTATTACCTCCTGCCTTTGGTCCCCATCGTCTAGAGGCCCAGGACATCGCCCTTTCACGGCGGTAACGGGGGTTCGAATCCCCCTGGGGACGCCAATTCGCCTCAAATCGAGTATCGGTACAGGCATTTCAAGCGCAGATGTTAAATCGGTAGCCACTTTGAAAAAGTCGACATATGCGGGTGAACACCTGCTATGACCCGCGTAAATATGCGAATTATCTGCCTTTCGGCGGGACTTGTCAGCCTGTTTTCCCCTTCGCACGCGTGGCCGGACTGATTGGACACCCTCTCCGAGACCTTTTTGGCGGGTAACACCCTGCAACGGCGACGGTGGAGCGAGGCCCCTATACAACCATCGTCGGGCCGGGAAATGTGAGCGATACCCAGATCCTTTACACAGTGGATATCCTGGCGGGGGCTCTACTGATGGCCTTCGGGCCGAAGCGCCGGACATCGAATTCCATGAGATAATCGGACGAACCTCCCGGAGTCAAACAGTCTATGTCGCACAGGAAAACCTTCCTTGCTCTTTCCACCGTTTTAGTGATTTCCTCACCGTTGGCCGCCCAGCAGAACCAGATCACGCCCGTCGCCGTCGCAGATCTGAGCCCAACGTCGAACCTGGTCCAGCAGAAGGTCGGCCCGGACGATTTGATCGGCATTCAGGTTTACGACGCGCCCGAATTCACCCGAACGGTGCGCGTGTCGGCGGGCGGTACGATCCAGATGGCGGGCCTGCATGATCCCATTCGCGTCCAGGGCTTGATGCCGGACGACATCAGTGTCCTTGTCAAGGAAGCGCTTATCCGAGAACAGCTTTACGTGGATCCATTCGTGACGACAACCGTGATGGAGTATCACAGCCGCCCGATCAGCGTGACCGGTCAGGTTCGCACGCCTACTATCTTCCAGGCTATCGGTAACGTCACCCTGCTCGACGCGCTCGCGCGTGCCGGCGGTATTCTCACCGACCAGGCGGGGGCGGAAATTATCGTCACGCGCCCGAACGGCGACACCGGGACGCAGTCGATCCAGCGCATTCCCATTAAGCCGCTTATGAGCAGCTCACAGCCGGAATTGAATATCAAGCTGGTAGGCGGCGAAGAGGTCCGGGTCCCCGACGTGGAGAAGTTCATCGTGGCCGGCAGCGTCGTTCACCCGGGACCGTACCCCGTGCTCGATGGCAACGCCAACACGGTCATGACCGCGATCGCACAAGCCCAGGGAACGATCCAATTCTACGACCATACCGTATACATTTACCGGCCCGATCCTACCGATCCTACAGGCGCACGGCATGAGATTGCAGTCGACCTCGGAAAGATTCAATCCCGCAAGATTCCCGACGTGGCGCTTCAGGCGCGGGATGTTTTGTGGGTGCCGGACAGTTCGAGACGACGAATCACCGCGAACCTTCTCACCACTTTGACGAACGTCGGGGCTGCCGCCACCAGCGCGTCGATTTACGTGTTGCGCTAGCTCCCAGGTCTGGTTTGTGTGATGGACACGTCCGGCTCGAAAGTCAGGACGCTCGACGACTTGATTGCCCTTCGCGGCGTCTGGCTTCAGGCAGCGAAGACTATTGTCTGGACCAGCGGCTGTTTCGATCTCCTGCACGTCGGGCACATTCGCAGCTTCCGGGACGCGAAGGCACTCGGAGACATCCTGATCGTAGGCATCAACAGCGACCGAAGCGTCCGCGCCATCAAAGGCGAGTCAAGGCCGATTGTGAGTGA
>DATAZF010000087.1:0-11755 GCA_036272235.1 Bryobacteraceae bacterium
CGCCCGTGCCATCATGGCCGACGTCGTCGCCCGAACCGCCCGCAAAGTTTTCATCCCGCTCGCAGTCGGCGGAGGCATCCGATCCGTCGCCGACGCCCGCCGGATCCTGATGTCCGGAGCCGACAAAGTCTCGATCAACACAGCCGCCGTCCGCCGCCCCGGGCTCATCTCCGAGCTCAGCCAGGAATTCGGAGCGCAGGCGGTCATCCTCGCAATAGACGCCCGCCGCCACGGTCCTGGCGGATGGCACGTTTATACACGCGGCGGACGCGATGACGAAGGCATCGACGCCATCGAATGGGCCGCGCGAGCCGAAGCCCTCGGCGCCGGCGAAATCCTTCTCACCTCCATGGATACCGATGGAGTCCAAACCGGCTTCGACTGTGCCCTCACTCGCGCCGTTTCCCGTGCCACGCACATCCCGGTCATCGCATCTGGCGGCGCCGGGACCCCCGAACACTTCGCCGAGGTCCTTACCGACGGAGAAGCCGACGCCGCCCTCGCCGCTTCCGTCTTTCACTACGGCACTTACACCGTTGGCGATCTCAAAGAGAGCCTGACCCGCGCAGGCATACCGGTGAGGCCGGCCCAATGAGCTTTGTCTTATGATCCTCCCCTGCATCGATCTCATGGACGGCAAAGTCGTCCAACTTGTCCAGGGACGCGAAAAAGCCCTCGAAGCCGACAGCCCGGATGAAATGTTGCGCCGCTTCTCCGCCTTCCCACAGATCCAGGTCATCGACCTTGACGCAGCCATGGGACACGGCGCGAACGACGGCCTCGTCGAGATGCTCGCCTCGAAAGCCGTCACCCGCGTAGGCGGCGGAGTCCGCACTGTCGAACGCGCCCGTACGCTTCTCGATCAGGGCGCATATCGCGTCATCGTCGGCACCTCGGCCTTTAGCGCCGGCGGCCCCAACCACGCCTTCCTGCAATCGCTCACCCACGCCATCGGACAAGACCGTATCGTCCTCGCTCTCGACTCAAAGGGCGGACACATCGTCGTCAAAGGCTGGCAGGAAGCCACGCAGTTCACAGCCGAAGCCGTGATCCACCAGCTCGAGCCATACTGCGGGGGCTTCCTCTGCACCTATGTCGACAAAGAAGGCATGATGCAGGGCACCGACCTCGACTGGTTCCGCCGCCTCCGCGCCGCCACGAACCACGAAATCACCGCGGCCGGAGGTATCACGACACTCGAAGACATCCACGCTCTCACAACCATGAACATCAACTCGGCGGTAGGCATGGCCATCTACACCGGCCGCCTCAATCTCGCGGAGCTGGCGCCTATGAACCGGTAAAATTTCTCGAACGCCCTACCGCCCGAGCCGTCGCGAATATTCAGCCATATGTAGCGCTGGCGGTCTTCGGCCGCCGGCGAATTTAATAATTTAATTAATCGGAGCTGGCCGAAAGGCCACATCGAAACACCACAACGTCGGCATCACAATGCCGGCGTTTTCATTTGAAAGGAGACCAGGAAACCAATGACGATGCACTCACTCCGGAATCAACGCACGAATCGTATCGATCGAGTCCGCGTCCTCGGCCTTCTTATCCCGCCGCCATCGAGCCATGCGCGGAAATCGTACCGCAATCCCCGATCGGTGCCGCGAACTCTTCTGAATCCCCTCGAATGCCAGCTCGAAAACCATCTCCGGCTTGACCTTCCTCACCGGCCCGAATCGCTCCACCGTATTCCGCCGGATCCACGCGTCCACCTCGGCAATCTCTTCGTTCGTCAGCCCCGAGTAAGCCTTGGCGAACGGCACAAGCTCACCCGCATCCCACACGCCGAACGTGTAGTCGGTGAGAAGACTGGCGCGCTTGCCGCTTCCAGGTTGTGCGTAAATCAGCACACAATCGATGGACCACGGCTCAATCTTCCATTTCCACCAGTCCCCGCGCCGCCGTCCAACCCGATAGGGAGAGCCGCGGCGCTTGAGCATGAAACCTTCCACACGGCGTTCCCGCGAATGCCGGCGCAGTTCCGCGAGCTCTCCCCACGTGCCAAACGAAACCTCTTCGGAAAGAACCAGCGCGCCGGCCGCCATCGTCGCCAGTGTCTCGCGGCGGCGCTCGATTGGCCACTCGCGCACATCTTCGCCACCCCACTCCAGCAAATCGTAAGCCAGCAGCACCACAGGCACATCCGCCAGAATCTTCGCCCCCGGCGCCTTCCTGCCAATTCGCCTTTGCATCTGCGCGAACGGCAGCGGCAAGCCCTCTTTCCATGGCAGGATCTCGCCATCGATCACCGTTCCCTCTGGCAGCAAAGCGCCCACGTGCACAAGCTCGGGGAAGCGCTCCGTCACCAGTTCTTCGCCCCGCGACCACACAAACGTCTGCCCCTTCCGCCGGATCATCTGCGACCGGATACCATCCCACTTCCATTCGGCAATCCACTCAGCGGAATCGCCCAATTGCGCCGGATCGCCTTCAATGGGATAAGCCAGAAAGAACGGATACGGCCGGCTGACATCGGTATCGCCGGTCTCCGTTGCCACGAGCTGCGCGTAGTACGCCGCATCGGGAATCCAATCGCCCATCAACCGGTGCGAGACGACCTCGGTCGTCAATCCCGTGAACGCGGCGATGCCGCGCACGACCAGATTTTGCGAAACGCCCACGCGGAATTCGCCGGTGATCAGTTTGTTCCAGACGAAGCGCTGCTGCTCATCCAGCTCGAGCCACGCGAAGACGAGCGATTCGCGCCGCTGTTCGTCGCTCCATTCCCGCAGCGGCAGCAGGCGCTCTTCAACCCAGTAGTGCAACGGCTTGTCGGTCGTCGACGACGGAACCGGCAGCAACAGCGCAATCGTCTCGGCAAGATCTCCCACCGCCGAGTAGCAGTCGCCGAAGATCCATTCGGGAACTCCCGCCTCCGCGATCGCCCACTCCACCAGTTTGCGAACTTCGATCAGGCGCTTGATCCGCCGTCCGGTCAGAAAGTGGATCGTCCAGACCGCATCCTCAGGCGCCGCCGCGCGGAAGTACTGAACCAGCGCGTCCACTTTCTCGTTCGTCTTCGTAGTCTCGTCGAGCGCCGTATAAAGCTGCGCGAATGCTCTCACGCGTTTGGCTCCGGTGCGTCTTCAACCTCGTTCCTCTCGCCTTCGAACGGTGTTTCGAGCGCCTCGGCCTCCAGACCCTTCTCCCGAAGCCAGCGAACCATGGGAGCCCGATGGCCATGCGTCACCAGAACCTTCGGCGCGCCACTCGCGCTGATTGCCTGCTGCAGACCGGACCAGTCCGCATGATCCGAAAGCACAAATCCGCGATCGATCGATTTCCTTCGCCGCGTTCCGCGAATCCGCATCCAGCCCGAGGCGAACGCCGTCGAGACGACGCCGAAGCGTTTCATCCATGGAGATACCTGAGCCGAAGGCGGCGCGATCACCAGCGCCTGCGTCCAGTCAAAGCCCTTCGGCTGATCGCCGGGCCATTGTGTCTCCGGCAGGTCGACACCGCTCGCCCGATAGACCCGGTTCATCCGCTCGACCGCGCCGTGGCAGAAAATCGCCCCGCCCTCTTCAGGCAACCCGGCAAGCAGCCGCTGTGCCTTCCCAAGCGGATATGCGAACAGCACACTGCATTTCCCGCGCTCCCGATTGCCGCGCCACCACCCGTGCACGTCCGCCAGCACCTGGTCCTGCTCCGGCCAGCGGTAAATCGGCAGACCGAAGGTCGACTCGGTCACGAACGTATCGCATCGAACCGGCTCGAATGGCGTACAGGTCCGATCTGGAGCAAGCTTGTAGTCGCCGGAGACTACCCAGACTTCGCCCCGATGCTCGATCCGGATCTGCGCCGCCCCCAGCACGTGACCGGCAGGATGGAAGGAAACGTCAACCTCCCCGAGCCGCAGCCGCTCGCCGTAATCCGCTGTCTCGAAAACCTCTCCCCCACCCAGCCTTTCGCGCAATATGGCCGCCGTCAAGGGAGTGGAAAGGTAAGCTTCGGAGCCCGGTCGCGCGTGGTCCGAATGCCCGTGCGTGATCAAAGCCCGGGGGACCGGCAGCCACGGATCGACGTGGAATTGGCCGGCTTCGCACCAAAGACCCCGTTCTTCGACGCGCAGCAGGGGCATTCCGGTTTCAAGTATAGTTGCCACTTTTACATCGTCGTTACACACGCCTTTTCCGAACGTGCTAGAGTGAACTACCAAACGCGCGCCGGGCAGTCGTTGTGCGGCGTTAAAGGGCGCACAAGTCGGTCCGTTGTGCGCAATAAAAGTGAGGGCAGGATGCGGGTGCGCTCCATTCTTTTGCTGGCTTTGCTCGGTTGTGCGGGGATTTTCAACGGGCTCTCCGCCAACGAAATCGTCGACCGCGCTCAAAAGCTCGAGGATGCCGGCGAGTCGGCGGCCGCAAAGGAAGTCTATGCGAAAGCGCTGCAGTCGGCCCCCAATGACCCCACGATTCTGACAGGCTATGCGCAAGTACTGGAACGCTATAAAGATCCAGGCGCACGTGACGCCTGGCGGAAAAGCGCGGGACTTTGGAAAACAGCCAGCAAGACGCAGGATGCCGCCCGTTCCGCTCGCCGCGCCGTCATGCTCGATTTGATCGCGGGCGATCGGGCATCCGCGGAGAAAGACCTCGCTTCTTACCGGGACCTTGGCGGCAACGATCTGCAACTGCCGTCGGCCACGGCCAACGCCCGGAAGCAGGAATACATCTCGATTCCCGGGCCCATGCGCTCCTTCGCGCGCATGGCGGCGCTCTCGCCCGACATTCAACCCGAAGACATTCTCACCGCTCTGGCGCGCAACGTCGTAACCAATGGGTACCAGGCCTCGCACGCCAACGATGAGCTGGAAGAGACCGAATTCCTCAAGCTCGTGCGTCGTTATTTGTCGCAGGCACGTGAGCTCGACAAGCTGGCCGGAGCCGATAAGGTTATCAAGGTCGCGACTTGCGATTCGACCCAGACAAACGATCTGCTGCGCACTCTCGGGTACCGCATGCGCGGGGGTTGCGGCAGCGAAGTTGTGCTCGAAACCGTGAACGCGGCTCGCGCCTTCATCACTACCGATTCCGGTTTCCCCCTGGCTGAGCTTGAAGAAGGGCTTCGCACCGACAAGCCGTTTTCCTATGACTACCATCCGGCGCGGGCCGCTCTTCTCTATACGCCCGATTACTGGCTGAGCGCGCGTGAAAAAACGCAGGGCGACTTCATCGACGCATTTCTGGGCGACCCCGGCCTCTGCCGCTTTTATCTCGGAATGGCCAAGCTCGATCCCGAGACCGCTGAGGATCTCAGGAATGCGAACCTGCCCACCCGGCTGCGCTCTTTCGCGAGCGTGCTCGATTTCTTCGGCGGTAACTTTGAAATCCGGCAGGGAAAAGCGCTTGTTCCAGGCGGCGCCAGGTCGGCGGCGGTATGGGGCGAACTCGCCGGCGCGTCTCCGGACAAAGGCGCCGAGTTTTTCGAGAAGTTGATGATCAGGGATGATGGCTGGCTGGCCAGCCTTTATGACGCGCTCGCGCGCATCCACGGCCCCCTCCAGGATTACCTGACCGAGCCGTCGCGGATGAAGCGCCTGTACACTGCCGTGCGCGGGCGTGTGACCACTCCCGGTCCCGCGCGCCCCGTATTCCGGGCCAATGCGGAAATGATGCTGCTCACAACCCGCCTGCATATCGATGCCAACGGCCGCGTCCATGTGCCGGGCGAACTCGAGGTATGGAAGGAGTTGTTTCAGAGGAATCCGCGAGGCAAGTACGACGCGAAACTCAGTAAAGCGGCGGTGAGCTGGAAGGATGCCGACGACGTCGTTGAGGCCCTGTTCGCATTGTGCCGCAAGCCGGTTGATAACGAGCCTCTGAAAATCTTCATGGCCCTGAGCGATGTGGACCGAAACCGCGCCGAGCCGCTGAAACCGGAAACCGTGCAGCGCCTGATCCGCGGCTGGAACATCTACGGTGCGCAGTACACGATCTTCAACGATGCGCCCGGGCTGAGCGACAAGACGATCATGGCCTGGCTGGACAACGCTGAAGCGCTGGACAAAATCCGCGACTCGTTGTTCCGCCAGGACGCTATAGGAATGGTTCAGGGCCTCACCGGAATCTGGCAAATTTTCAGCCGCCAGGGAAGCATACCCGCCGCCCAGGCCGATGAGGCACTGCTCGCGATCGTCACGCCGTTTGTCGGTTTGAAAAGCTCGCGCGATCTTTTCGACGCTGGCCGGGCGGGTGTAAACGTCCTGCTCAAGGCCACGGGAACTTCTGCGGCTCCTGGCCACGGCTCTGTGCAGGACCGGATCCTCGGGTTGCTCGCCGGCGGTCCGCGGCTCGACGATTCCGACTCGCGCGCGGAACTGGTGCAGCAGGAGCAACGAATTTTCGAGGCGCAAAAGCTGCTTCCGCTCGATCTGCTGTTTGAGCTTGCCGACAACCTGCAGGCGGTCACCAAAGGCGAAAAGCTGAATGCGCAGCTTTCGGCGCGGCTGGCGGCCCGCGTGGCCGACATCCAGTTGCCGCGCAATGCCATGACCGGCGTGGAAAAGAACGCGATGGCCTTCGGTTACTACGTCGACAAACATGTCGACGACGAGCGCAAAGTCAACCTCCGCGCCATCATCGACAAGGCCGCCAAAGATCCCGAAAAGCTCAAGGATATCCGCGGCCAGCTTGCGCCCACGCTGCGCGACACGATCGTCGGCTATAACTACGTTCACTACGCGCCACCGGGAGCGCAGATTCTGATTACCAATCCGTTGTTCGTGCGCGGCCACGATTTCCTTGGCATGGCCGGCGCGAACCATAGCTGGCGTACCACCGAGATGTATGGAACCGGCTGGCCGTCGAATGCGGGTGGCAGGCTCGTCGGCTCGCTGTCGGGGCTGCCGTATGCGCTGGCGGAATCGGAACAGAACTTCCTGATCCCGACGCAGACGCAGGCGCTGATTTGGGGAGATCTCGTTCCGCAGATGATGCTGACCGCGCGGGCGACAAGATTCTGGACCGTAACGCCGGCGCAAATGCACTGGGTAGGAATGCATATGCGCTACGCCGAGGATCTCGTCGCCGAAGCCGCCCTGGTTCCGTCCGAACGCGACCAGGTTTCGAATGCGGTGTACCGGGTGGCGAATCCGGCGCGCGCCGCGCTCGTGATGAATTCGATTGCGGAAGGAGATGTCCGGGACGCGATCAATGCTCTGACGCCATCCGAGATGTATTCGATCGCCGACGGCCTTACGCAAGCGGGCGATGCTCAGGCGAAAGATTCCTCTACCGATCCGGAACTGGCGGGGATTCTGCATCTCCGCGCGCTGGTGCCTGATCAGGTGAGCACTGCGGCGATCTCGCACGCATGGGGCACGCCCAAGCCGACGCTGGCTAATTCCTATCGCCCCGAGCTCCTGAATCTGAGAACATTCCCGACGCTGATGGGTTATTCGAGCCGCATCATGGCGGAGAGCTGGGAGTCGAATCTGTTGTACTGGGCCGATGTCGGAGATCAAATAGGCGTGCAGCCGGCCCAACTGAATGTGCTCGTGCCGGAGTGGACGGAAAAAGTGGTGGAGCGGATCTTTGCATCGCATCTCGAAGACTGGCCGGCTCTGCTCAAGAGCGTGCGATCGGTGGGTAATGAGTTGCGCGTACAGGGTACTCAACTGGCGGCGAATACGGAGCGGCCGGGGAATTGAAATAATCAGGGGCGGACAGAAGAATGCGGGTTCTCAAACTCAAAACTTGCGTGCGTTTCGGCGCGTTGGCCGGTGTCATGGTGGCGGTAGGCGGAGGCATCTGGCTCTTCGCGCAGGATGGCGCCACCGCTGGCGCACGCACGCCGATTTTCAAGTCGCGCGTCGATCTGGTCGTGCTCAGCTTTACGGTCACCGATAACAAGGGCAAGTACGTGAACGGCCTCAAACCCACGGACTTCCGGATCGCGGAGGATGGCATCAGGGAGAAACTGTCGACGTTTTCCGAGGGGAACCGTCCGGCGATGCAGATTCTGGAGGATGGCACCATGAAACCCGCCGTGCCCCCGGAGCAGCCGGAAGGAGAGCGTCTGGCGGTCAACGCCCCGGGCGGCGACGCCTTCGTGGGCACCAACGTATTCGTTCTCTTCGACACAAGCAACTTCATGTATCACGGGTTCGTCTATGCCGAGGATGCCATCGCCGATTTCGTGCGCGGCCTCGACAAGGCGGATTCGGTTGCCGTTTACACATTCAGCCGCAACCTGTCGCGCGCCGCGGATCTGACGCACGACAGAAACGACGCCATCTTCGGACTGCGCAAATCCGTGGCCGGCGACGATACGGCTCTTTACAACGGGCTGCTTCTGACGCTCCGGGATGCCGCGAAAGTCCCCGGCCGCAAGGTCGTCATTGTTTTTTCGAACGGACCGGACAACGCCAGCATGGTGGCGCCGGACGATGTGCGCGCAGTCGCCGAAGATGAGGGCATTCCGATCTATGTGATTTCGACCAATGATGTCAGCAAGGATCCGATCTCGAGCAACGTATTCAAGCGCATTTCGACGCGTACCGGCGGCAAGGCTTACTGGGCGAAGACGTGGCAGAAGCAGGTTGAAGCGTTCGAAGCCATCCGCGAAGATCTCGGGAATTCCTATACCGTGACGTACTACCCGCAGCCGAATCCGAATGAGGGCTTCCGGAAGATCGATATTCAGATCGTCAGCGACACCGGGAAGCACTACCGCGTAAGATCGAGGCCGGGTTACCGGCCGCGATCCTTCTGATCTGATACGCTCGCTACCCGACTTTCGCCATCAACTGGCGGATGTCGTTTTCCTGCTGCTTGTTTGGCTTGTCGGCGAGGGCGGTCTGGCATTCCTTCTTTGCCGTATCCCGGTCGCCCTTCTGCAGCAGCGCCATCGCGTAGTGGTAGTGATACGTCGGGTTTTGCGGGGCCTTCACGACCAGAGTCTTGAAGGTGTCGATCGCGTTGTCGGTGAGGTTCTTCTTCAGGTAAATCCAGCCTAAAGTGTCGTTGACCTCGGTGTGCTCCGGCAATCGCTGCTTGGCGCGTTGCGCATAGGTCAGCGCCAGATCCAGATCGCCGTTGGTCTGCGTGATCAGGTAGGCGAGATTATTGAGAGCAAGCGGGTTGTTGGGATCCGCCTTGATCGACTGCTCGTAGTATTTGCGCGCCACATCGGTCTTGTTCTGCATCTCGTAGAGCATGCCGAGATTGGTCGTGATGGACGCGTTGTTCGGCTGACCGGTGCGGGATTTCTCCAGCGAATTGATACTCTGCTGGACGTCGCCCTTGCGCAGATAGGCCTCGCCGGCGCGAATCCAGAGGTCGGATTGCTGGCGCGGGTTGGCAACCTTGCCCATCAGACTCTGATAAGTCATGATCGCTTTGTCGTATTGGCCGGCGCTCATTTCCGTGTTGCCCAGCTCTCTCTGGAGATCGAGGCTGGCGGGCTTTTTCTGCGCCTCGGCTTCGACGATCTGAACGGACTTGTCGGGCTGATTCTCGAGCAATAATGCACGGGATTCCCCGAGCAGACCGCGCAGGTTGTTGGGATTGGCTTCATAGGCGCGGTGGAAAATATCCTCGGCATCCTTGTTTTTCTTCTGATTGAGGTCGAGGACGCCGAGCTCCAGCAGGGTTTCCACCTGCTTCGGCTGCTTGTCGAGGATGACGGTCAACAATGATCGAGCGTCATCAAAGCGGCCAAGGCGTTGCAAGGCGGCAGCCTTCATCACCCGGACCTGGACATTGTTTGGGGCAATACTGATGGTCTGGTCGGCGTTATGCAGAGCCGCATCGTTATCGCCGCGCAGCAGGGCTACCTGGATCTGCGCCAGGCGGGCCGGGATGTAATCGGGACGTAACTGAATGGCGGCGTCGAATTCCTGACGGGCTTGTTCGTACTCCTGGCGGGCGAAGTGCGCGCGCCCCAGGTTGAAGCGGGCGACGAAGTTGTTCGGCTTCGCCGTAACAACCGACTGCAATTCGCCCATGGCGGCGTTCACATCGCCCTGATCGAGCTTGAAGGTCGCGCGAAGTCCGCGGGCTTCGGGATCCTTCGGATCGTTCTTCAGGATCTGTTCATTCTTGTCGAATGCGAGATTCGTCTTGCCGGCCCGCACGTAGGCTTCGATCTCATGTTTGAGATAGGTGTTGCGGCGCGAGGGATCCTTCTGGATTCCTTCTTCATACTGTTTCACCGCTTCGTCGACCGAGTTTACGCGAAGGTAGAAGTCGCCCGATTGAAAATAGGCGTCGGGAAATTCCTTTAGGTCGCCCTTCATCTGGTTCAGGAGGGTCACGAGCTGCGTGCGGTTGTTGGTCCCGAAGTAGAACTGCGCGAGCGTGAGGCGCAATTGTGTGTCTTTCGGATTCTCCCTTATCGCGTCTTTGAGGACGCTTTCGGCTTCAGGGACTTTCCGCTGCCCGAGGTAAACCCGATAGAGCTCGTAGTATCCGTTTAGATTTTTCTTATCTTTCGCGATCATCCCTTTGAAGAGATTTTCGGCTTCGCCGGTTTCCCCGTCTACGACCAGCGTACGGCCGAGGGCCAGAGTGATCACCGGATCGGCGGGTTTCGCGTTCAGAGCCTGGCGGTATTCCGAAATGGCAACGCCGACTTCCTTCTTGGCATCTTCCACCGAGCCGGCCCGGTACAGCTTCGCGGTCGACAGCATGGCGAGATCGCCACTTAACTTGTGGCCTTGCCATCCTTTCGGATTGCGCTTCAGGAGGCCATCCACAGTCTGCTGCACTTCCTTGATGAGGGCGTCATTGTTCTGCTGAGTCTGGGCGGCGATGATGATGATTTCCGAAAGCTTGAGATCCGTATCGTCGGCACTCTCGGTCCCTGGCGTCAGCAGCTCGTGGGCGCGCCGGAAGGCGGGGACGGCGTTCGCAACCTGGCTCTGCTTGAGATACGTCAGCGCCAGGCGATAGTAAGGCGGGCCGAATTTCCGGTCGGCTTCGATCGATTTCCGGAACATGATGGCCGCTTCCTTGTACCGCCCGCCATCGTAGTACTTGATGCCGCTTTGAAGGTACTTCTGTTTCAGGTAGTTGGGATCCCTGTTGCAGGAGATCAGAGAGACCGCAACGAGGGCTAACGCAAGGTATCGCATAGGGGTAACCCATCCATTGTCCTACAAATTTCGGAAATTGTGGATTTCAAGACGTTAACGCGCGCCGGGAGGGTCACGGTACTGTTTTTCATCCCTGGATAACGTACGTAATTAACCAAACACGGCGGCTGCGGCTGCGCTCCCATGGTGCCTGACGATACGGCGGCGTCCGTCTTTCCTGTTATTGTATGGATCGAGATCGGGAGAATTATATATGCGCAGTCTGCCTGGCAGTATCGCCTTATTCGCGACCGGAGTCGGCGTGGGCGTCTTTCTGATGTATCCTGCCGCGGCTCAGCAGAGTCCGAATCCGGGGCTGCGGCTGAATCATGTAGGAATTTACACGAAGGATTTCGACGAATCCATGCGCTTCTACACGAAAACCATGGGATTTCGGGAAGCGTTCTCGATCAAGGACAAAGACGGTAAACCGACGCTCGCATATCTTCAAATTACGAAGGACACGTTTCTGGAGCTGGCGCCGGCCACCGCGGAGCGGCCTGCCGGGCTCAGCCATGTGGGCATCTGGCCGGAGAATCTGAGCGCGACCGTTGCGGCCCTGCGGCAGCGTGGGGCGAAGGTGGACGATCCGCGGACCGGCTCGACCCGAACGAGCATCACGAACGTGATCGATCCGAACGGCGTGCGTCTGGAACTGCTGGATTTTCT
>DATAZF010000088.1:0-15191 GCA_036272235.1 Bryobacteraceae bacterium
CAGCACGCGATTCGGATCGGGCAGTGTTGCGCCACGCGGGAAGCCGAGATTCACGTGCTTCGCGTGCGTGGTGATGTAGCAGAAGCTGTCTTTCATCTTTCCGCTGAACCCGAACCAGATGGCGACCGTGTAGACCTGGTAGACCGACTCGGACGCATCGGGCGCTTCCTCGAGCACAATCTGGCGCAGCGCCAGCGCAAGCTCGACTATGGATGGATCATAAGCGGCGAGAAAGCCGAGCAACTGCGGGCTGGGCTGGCGGTTCACGATGATGCTGAATATATCAACTTCGCAGGGCGGCCATCAAAAGCCGGCCTGTCGGGTGATTCAGGTCAAGGCGGTTTCAGGTGTTGATCGACCGGGATGAGCCGGTATATATTCGTCCTGGCCACAGGGAAGGCCGGAGTTATGGACAGGATCAGAAACTTTTTCGCGATCGTTTCGATTGGCGCAGTTGCCATTGGGGTAGTTTTCACACCGGCATCCGCTCAGCGGCAACAGCCGGCGGTGGAGTTCCCTGCGCCTGCCGCGCTTCAGAATTATTCGCCGGTAACGGCTGAGCGGCTCAGGCATCCCGAGGACGGCAGCTGGTTGATGATCCGCCGCACTTATGACGGCTGGGGTTACAGTCCGCTCGATCAGGTCACGCCTGCCAATATCAGGGGCTTGAAACCAGTATGGGTGTTCTCGACCGGGGAGACCAGAGCGCATGAGTCGGCGCCGGTCGTCAACAACGGGGTCATGTTTGTCACCTCGCCGATGAACCAGGTGATTGCGCTCGATGTGAAGAGCGGCAATCTCCTCTGGCGCTACCGCAGGAACCGGCCCGCCGGAGCTTCCGTGCCGCACGAAACCAACCGCGGCATCGCGCTCTATGGAGACAAGGTCTACTTCGCGGCAGGTGAAGCCGTTCTCGTCGCCCTCGATGCGAAGACCGGTAAGGAAGTGTGGACGACGGAAGTGGCGGACAATCGGTCCTCTTACTACATGACGCTGGCGCCATTGATTGCAGGAGGCGCTGTGATGGTGGGAGCTTCAGGCGGAGAGTTCGGAATCCGCGGCTTCATTGCCGCCTTCAATCCTGAAACAGGCAAGGAATTATGGAGAACGTATACCGTGCCCGCGCCTGGAGAGCCCGGCAGCGAGACCTGGCCAAAAGGAGACGAATGGAAGACCGGGGGCGCGCCGGTCTGGGTCACGGGAAACTACGATCCGGATACGAACCTGGCATTTTTCGGTACAGGTAATGGGGGGCCGACCATCGGCGACAATCGTCCGGGCGCCAATCTTTACACAGCTTCGACGCTCGCGCTCGATGTCGCATCAGGCGCGATCAAAGGTTATTTCCAATATCATCCCAACGATTCCTGGGACTATGACGAAGTTTCGCCGCCGGTGCTTGTGGATTATCGGCGCAATGGGCGCACGATCAAAGGACTGATTGATGTCGCGCGCGACGGATATTTGTGGTTCCTCGATCGCGGGGGCTTATCGGGCAGCACTCCGGCAGGCGCCGGCGCATCGGGACCGCCGCGGATCGGCTTCGTCGAGAGCAAGCCCTACGTTTACACGAACGTGTTCAAAGGCGTCGATGCGAAGACCGGGCGTCTTGAGCTGGATCCCGAACACAAGCCTGGCACTGGCAAACGGGCGGACTTCTGCCCCGGATCGCACGGCGGAAAAACCTGGCCGCCGGCGGCATTCAGTCCGAAAACCCGCATGATTTACATCCCGGCGAACAACAATATGTGCAGTTCCAATATGGGCGTGAAAGTAGAGTACAAGGCGGGCAAAGGCTTCGTGGGCATCGGCGGAAGCCGGCCTTTCACCGTTCCCGGCGCGGACCATTTCGGCGAAGTACAAGCCTGGAATGTGGACACGGGCCAGAAAGTGTGGACGCACAATTACGCGAAATCGCCCAATTGGGGCTCAATGCTGGCCACTGCGGGCGGACTCGTGTTCAGCGGGGGCACGATCGATAGAAAACTCCATGCCTTCGATGCCACGACCGGGCGGATGGTCTGGGAGTTTCCAGTGAACTCCGGAATTCTGGCTCCGCCGACGTCATTTCTGGTTGACGGAAAACAATATATCGCGATCGAGTCGGGATGGGGCGGAGATTCACGCGGCGACCAGAATACTCTGAACCGCCTGTTTCCCGGTGAATTTCCCGAAGTGCCGGAAGGTGGCGCGGTCTGGGTCTTTGCGCTGGAGTGAGACGGCCACTCAATCGTAACTGCCCTCGATGAACCATCGCCCCCCGGCTTCCTGAAACAGTCTGTATAAAGCCCCGGATTCGAGCGCTACATCCCACTCATCGCGATTCCATGCGTCTTCTCCCCACCACTCGCCCGACGTGCGCCACGGGCCTTTCGCCATCACCACCCGGCCGTTTACCGATGGCGACACCACCCGCACAGGCTGATGATTCACCACGATCACCTGCGCATATCTGGGGGGACGGAAGCGGCGCAGACACAGCCGGGGGGCTGGTGGCGATTCCGGCATCGGCATTTCCGCAACGGCAGCGCGGGTCGATGTGGAAGACTGGCGCGGCGCGAAGCCACGCATCACGAAACTATCCGGACGATGCGTATCCCGCAGCTCCGGCGTCCCGACCTGACCCTCTCCCAGCAGGTGCCGCAGCCGCGCCACTGTCAGTTCCAGCTTTTCCGGCTCGGGCGAAGACGGCACGAATAATCCATGTTGCGTGCGCCGCGGCTTCACCGGCTCGGCTTTGAGATAAACCTTCAGCACGGGCGCCACCGGCGGACGCGCGTTCAAATCGAGCTGCAACATCTTGAGGAACGCCCTGGCATCGAGCATGGGAACGGGCAGCCGGAGCAGCACAGTATGCTCGGGCGCGTTTTCAATTAACAGCCGCAAGCGGATTTCATTCGTCGCCAGCGACCGCGCTCCCAGCCGCCCACACACTTCGTTCAACAGCCGCGCGAGGATGAATGCCAGCGCCTCGATCGATTCCACCGCATCCTCGAGTTCCAACTCCTCTTCAAACTCGAGCGGATCCACAAGGGGCCGCAATTGCCGGTAGCTCTCGCCGCGCGCGAGCCGCTGCAAATGCACACCTTCATCGCCAATGCGCGCCGCCACTCCCAGCGGCGGCAGATCGGCAAATTCCCCGAAGGTGCGCACGCCCCACAAATGCAACAACTCGGCCGTCTGGCTCGACATGCGATCGGGGGGTGCATCGGAATGCCCCGCCGCCAGCAAATTCACCGGCAGCGATGCCAGCACTTCCGCTTCCCTGCCCGGTGCGATGACCGTCACGCCGCGTATGCCGTGCGCCGCGTGAATCGCCGCATCCGGATTGGCCGCAATCGCGATCGACGCCGGTACCCCGATACGCCGCTCGATCTCGCGCGCCAGTTCCTCCGGCGGACCATACAAGGATTCGAGCCCGCGCACATCGAACACCACCGTGTCCGGCGGATTTTCTTCTATATATGGAGAGAATCCGCGCGCGCATTCCACAGCCAGCGGCAGATTTCCGGGAGCGTGAAGACAGGCGAACAGAGACATCAGCGCACCGCGGAAAACTCCGCCACCTTCAGCAGATGGTGTTTTTTACTTTGGGCCTGCGCGAGAAGACCTCGCAGCAACTTCCCGATCCAAAATTGTTTCTGCATCCGCATCTCGATCTGCAAGGCGGAGCAGGATTGCGCGTTGATCCGTCGTTCCACAGCCACCAGCGCTGCGCCGGTCCGCTCCGCCGCATGCCGCAGCCGGAACCACGAAGCCAGCGGAATCCGGCGAGCTGTAGCATCCGGAGTATCCGCCATATCGAGCACAACCAGGCCGAATCCGCCTCCCTGAATCAACAGGTCGGTGGATTTCAAAGCATGCTGAGCATTTCCCTGGCAATTTACCCAAAGGATGCGGTCGAGGTCCGCGCCTGCTTCGACAGCCGAAGCAGGGTCGAAAGCGCCCGCTGTATCGATCCAGGCGCAGCATTCCCCGCGCTGCGTTGCCTGGCTGAGAAGGGCAAAAACCAGTGCAGTGCGGCCCGTCGACTCCGTGCCGTAGATCTCGGTCAGAGTGCCGCGGGGAATCCCCCCTTCGGTGAGCTTGTCTATGGCCGGGATTCCGGTAGGGATCTGCTCTCTTTCCAGTCGTTTGCAGACTTCAAACGGGGTGTCGAACCGGCTCCTTAATTCGGCTCTTAACTGGATTGCGAGTGCGCCCATTTTCGCTTTTTGTTCGCCTTTCCGTGCAACTATACTTTGGCAGATTTCAGGGCGGGTGGCAAGACGAAAAAAGCGACGAAAAAAGCGGTCCAGAGGATGTGCGAGTTGTACGAGTAAGCCGAGCCGGCTATCGCGACTGGGAACTGTGCTTTGCCGCGGGATAAATCGCGTCAAGGGACAGTTGATGAACTTCCAGAATCACTTCTTGTCTTTGGATTCCTTGTCCTTGACAGCGAGGCCACCGGTGATACCGTCGACCTGGTAGCCGGTCTGAACTTTTCGCGCGCGGGCGATTTCGGAGGGGGTCGCCGTTTTGGGATCGACGTTCGCCACCGGGCAGGTGAAACCGCGCAGCGTACATTCCGACGTGGTATGTTCGATGCCCCGTTCCTTCATCAGGCGGCTGATCAGTTTGTACGCATCTTCGTTGATGAACACCGCGTTGTTCGGAATGAAGGTGCCGACCCCGATGGCATAGTCGACCGGCATCAGGGGCTCGATGCTCGAGCCAAACTGGCCATCGTTCTTCTTCCCGAGATCGTGGGCGTCAAGATCGGCTCCCTGATCAATCAGATACTGGATGATCGAGACCTCGCCCATGTTGGCCGCGACCATCAGGGAAGTGATTCCGTAATTGTCCGCGGCATTTACGTCCTCGCCGGATTGAATCAGGGTTTTGATGATCTGGAGACGGTCGGCGACAGGGCGTTCTTTGTGATAGCTGCGGATGTAACCGAGGCCGGAAGCGGCTTCGAGCGTGGTCTCGCGGTCGGAGGACTTGATGTGGGGATCGGCGCCATGAGCGAGAAGGAGGTTAAAGACCTCCAGATCGGCTGCGAATGCGGCACGCATCAGGGCTGTAGCGAATACGATGCGTGGAGAACCTTCGCGCATGCGGGAACGTGGAGTGTTGTTGATGATGGCGTTCGGATTCGCGCCGCCGTCGAGCAGCTTCCGTATCAGGAACATCGGGTCCGCCGTGACTTTCCACGGGAAGTTCGGCGCCGTTTCCATATTGCGGCGGTCGATGGCCCAGAACAATGGAGTGAAGCCCTGTGCGTCGGCCGCGTTCAGGTTGGCGTGGCTGTCAATCAGGAACGAAGCGACTTCGTAGTTGCCATTGAAAAGCGCAAGGGACAGAGCGTCTTTGCCGTCGCCGTCGCGCAGGTTCAGGTCGGCGCCTGCTTTGACCAGGAGGCGCGTCGAAGCGATATCGGCTTCCCGGGCAGCGAACATCAGAGGCGTCAGCACTCCGCTCGAAAGTTCGGTTGCGCCCTGACCGGGTTTCAGATCGACCGGCCTGCTGCCTTCATAGGTACGGCTGTTGGCGGCAGGCAGAAATCTGGAACGCACGTTGAGGTCCGCGCCGCGCTCAATGAGAACCTGCACCGCGGCGGGCCGACGCTCGGCAACGGCCCACATAATTGCGGTCGTGCCGCCCCAGCTTTCTTTGGCGTTGACGTTGGCGCCATGATCCAGAAGTACCTTGAGCGCATCGGTTCGGCCGGTCCGGGAGGCGATCATGAGCGCTGTGTCGTTCGAAGCAGTCACAGGCGTATTCGGATCGGCTCCGGCATCGAGGAGCTTGGCGAGCATCGACGCACTTCCGTTGATGCTGGCCATCAACAGAGGCGTGGCGCCATCCAGATTCGCCGCAGTGATTTTGGCGCCGGCCCGGATCAGTATGTCCGCCGTCTCGATATCGTCGTTCCGGGCGGCCCATTCGAGTGCCGTGGTGCCGTCGACCTGCGGTGCGTTCACATCCGCCTTTCGTTGCAGCAGCGCACGGACCGCACTCTTGTCGCCATTCATCGCGGCATCGGCGACTTCGCTCGACGCGGCGCTCGCGAAAGGAACGGCGCCGGGAAGCAGGACGGCACAGAGAAGCAAGTTGCGCAGTTGACACTTCATATTTTCATTTGTCCTGATTGGTGCCTCGCACGCGGCCCAGCCATTCCACCAGCTGTTCCACTTCGTGATCCGATATGCTCGCGCCCCGCTCGCGCATGTCGAGGACAATGGCCCGCCAGCCTTCTTCCTTATTGCGCTGTTTATCCACGTGATCGAGCGCGTGGCATCCGGTGCAGGCGCGATTCAGCAAGCGATACGCTTCAGGATCGGAGAAGAAGTCCGAAATCTCCTGCGGCACGTAAGTGCGCGGAAAGGGTTTAGTCGCGGGGCCGAAATTCGCTGCCAGATAATCGACCAGCAAACCTCGCTCGCTGCCGGACATGGCGAACTTCGTCGCGCCGTGCTTCGAATCGATTAACTTGTCCCAGCCGGATTTATCCAGTGCGAAGAACGCGTAATCGTCAATCCCGTGGCATCTGGTGCAATTTTTGCGGATGGTATCCCAGACGGGGCCATCCGGACGCGTGATCTGCGGGCGTGCCGGCTTGCGCTGCGCGGTGGCCGGGACAACGAGTGCGGCCAGCAGCGGGAGTGCAAATAGCGAGCGGATCTCCATTACGCCAGCGACAGAGGTCCGGTGCTTGTCCCAATGCTGTCGCGCTCGATGCCGTAGAGATGCAGGAGGCTCAGGAGCATATTCGACGTACGCTCTTTGTTATCGGGAAAGACGATGTGGCGATTTCCGGGGAAGGCGCCGTCGAGCCCGCCGACCAGAATCACGGGCACTTTTTCGTGCGCGTGGCGATGCGAGTTTCCCATGTTGCTGCCTTTGTAGACCAGCACGTGGTCAAGCAGGCTTCCATCGCCGTCGCGTGTCTTCTTCAGCTTGTCAATGAAGTATGCGAAGTTCTGCACGTGATAGCGATTGATTTTCGCGTAGTTGGCAACGTTTTCGGGTTTGTCGCCATGGTGGGAAGTGCCGTGCCACCCGCCGGTAAAGCCGGATTCGGGGAAGCTCGAGCCCGAGAGATCGCGCCCGATCATGAAGGTGATGGCACGCGTGATGTCGCCCTCGAAGGCGAGGGCCATCAGATCGTACATCAATCGATAGTGAACGTGTCTGCTGGCGGGCACGCCGAAGGGAATCTCTTCCGAGGGTTCTGTCACCCGGGCGTCCATTGCTATGAGGATGCGCCGTTCAATCTCACGAATGTTATCGAGATAGTCATCGAGCCGGCTCTGGTCCTCGGGAACAAGAGGCTTTTTGAAGGCATTGATCTCGTGGGTGACCGAATCAAGGATGCTCGCGTTCCTCTTGCGGCCGAGGCGGCGCTCCTCCGCACTGCCGCCGTCGCCGAACATGCGCTCGAAGACGACGCGCGGATTGATCTGAGTCGGGAGCGGCTGGGAAGGAGTCGACCAGGAAATCGAATTCGTGTAGGCGCAGCTATAGCCCCAGTTGCAGTTGCCGAAATTGCCCGTATCTTCGATGCCGAGCTGGAGCGAGGAGAGGATCGTATCCTGCCCGTACTTCTGCGCAATCAACTGGTCGACCGTAACGCCGAGGTATGGACTGACAGCATTGCGCCGCGGCTTCGCACCCGAGAGGAGAACAGCTCCGCGGGCGTGATCGCCGCCGGGCTCCTCCGCGGTTGCCATGGCTTCGGGCATGTCGAGCCCGGTGATCAGAGTGACTCGATCGCGGAAGGGCTCGAGTGGTTTGGTAATGAAGGAGAAATCAAAGTCCGCGCCCTGCTGCACGGGACTCCAATAGCCCGGCGCCGCGCCATGCGGATGCCAGACGCCGACAAAACGTTTGGGCGCTACAGCCGCCGTGTTGCGCAGCGGCGTTTGCGCGGGAACCATCGAGTCAAGCAGCGGCAGAGCCAGCGTTACGCCGGCTCCGCGCAAAAACGTCCGCCGCGGAATGTGCTTCTTTGTCAGGAACATTTATCTGGTTTCTCCTGGGCCAAAATAATTGCGCGCCAAAGTCGTTTTGGCCGGAACGGTCCGCGTTTGAAACGGAGCGCTCCGGATAATTCCCATCAAAATGGATGAGAATCGGTCGTTACTTTTATCCGCATCCCGGACAATCGACCGGATCGTAGTCATATCGTAGTATTCGACACCTCTGCCGAGACCATAAGTCATGAGCTTCTCGGTAACCATACGGACAAACTGGGGTGAGTAGCGAAGCAGCGCTTTGCGCAGCTCGACAGGGCCGTTGACTTTCGAGCCGTCCCAAAGCTCGACGGAGGCATCGATCGGTACGCCGCCGTCGCCACCCTGTTTGGTGCGGTATTTGGCATCGGCATCGAAATTTTCGAGTGCGAACCCGATGGGGTCCATCAGCTTGTGGCAGGATGCGCAGGGCTCGT
This sequence comes from Bryobacteraceae bacterium, assembly GCA_036272235.1. GTDB lineage: Bacteria > Acidobacteriota > Terriglobia > Bryobacterales > Bryobacteraceae > BOG-234. Next base: position 8,435 of record DATAZF010000088.1, read on the forward strand.
TTTTGCGGTGCATCGTCATCTGCTCGCGCAGAGTCAACACCTTGCCCGCGTCGCCTTTGCTGTCTTCGAGCGGAGGCACGTTCGGTGGAGGCTCCGGGGGCGGAGTGCCGAGGATATTTTCGAGCACCCAGACGCCGCGTTTGACGGGAGATGTACGGAAGTTCTGCACCCATGTGACGGAGAGAAAGCTTCCCTGGCCGAGCAGACCGCGCCGGTAATCGAGCTCAGGCCCGAGATTTACACGGCGAAAGCGAGACCCATAGATGCCGGGGATACCGTAATGCTGCGCGAGCCGCTCGTCGAGGAATGTGTAATCGGCAGTAAGCAGGTCGACAACGTTTCTGTCCTCCCGCACGATGCTCTCGAAGAGAAGCTCCGTTTCCCGCCGGAAGCTCTGGCGCAATTCGTCGTCCCAGTCCGGATAGTAAACGCCGTCGGGCGAGGTCGCCGGAAGGTTGCGCAGGTAAAGCATCTGGCCGGCAAAATTCTCCACGAGCGCTTTCGACCGCGGGTCGATCAGCATGCGGCGGACCTGATGCTCGAGAACCGCGGGCGCATGCAGTTTGTTCTGAGCGGCGAGCGTAATCAGCTCATCGTCGGGAATACTGGACCACAGGAAGAAAGACAGGCGCGACGCGAGCTCCAGGTCGCTGATGCGATAGGTCTGGCCCGTGAGAGTTTTGGCCGGCGCCTGCTCGGCGCGCACAAGAAACTGAGGGCTGACCAGAATACGGCGGAGACCAAGCTCGATGCCGTCGGCGAAGGCGCCATCCCGGCGGCCTTCCTGATAAAAGCCCCACACCCATTCCATATCGCCTGGCGTCGGGGGACGCCGAAACGCCCGGCGCATGAGCGTCCCCAGGATCTCTTTGGCGCAGGCTTCTTCCTGTGAGGTATCGGCCGGATGGCAGGTCATCACTTTACGCAGGCTGGCCGAATCCTGCGGACGCTTTGCGTCGAAGGGTCCCTGAATCTGCAGGTAGCCGATCGCGGGGTAATACTGGAGCTGCGGGAAGGTGTTGTCCTCGAGGGACTTTCGCTCGTATTGCCGGATGAGGTCGAGGTTCGGCCGGTAATTCGTCGCCACAAATGTGATGCCCACCGCGTGGGAGCCCGCCTTCACGGGCACTGTGATGTTGAGCGATCCATCGGCTTCGTTGACGCCCTGGTTCATCCCGACGCCCGCGTAGTCGGTCAGCTTCGCCCGCTGCCTGTCGATCAGAAGTTCAACCTTCTCGCCGGGCGTATAGCGGCCAAGACCGAAGTTCTGGATGGAAAATTTGTAATCCCCGTCGGCCGGAAATACGTGGTGCACGAGCATACCGCCGCGCGTGCCAAGCGGCAGACCTTCCAGATGCTGCGTCTGTGAGGTATCGCCCGGCGCAATATAGACGGCCTCGGTCGGCGTTTTCCAGAAGCCCACGGCGCTGCGGGCGATGCGCGTTGCGGCCGTCATGTAGGCTTCGAGCAGTGTGGGGGAGATCGTCAGCGAACCGGCAATGTTGTCGAAGCCGCGAGCGGAGTCGTCCTGCGGAAGAAGCGTGGTCGGATCGACTTCGAGATCCAGCAGATCGCGAATTGCGTTGGTGTACTCAGTGCGATTGAGACGGTGCAGAATGATCGCACCGGGGTTGGGGTGGGCGGCGGCTCTTCGATCGATCTCGTTTTCAAGAAAGTCGCGAAGACCCTCGTACTGTGAAAGCGGCGGGCGCGGCATACCGGGCGGTGGCATCACTCCAGCGCGAAGTTTGCGGACGACCTTTTCCCAAAGCTCCGGGTGGTCGCCTGCGGTGCTGAGGTCGGCCTTTTGGAGCGAGAGATTCGCGATTTTCGCTTTATCGTTATGACACGGGGCGCAGTATTGAATAAGCGTTTTGCCATGGGCCGCCGCGGCGCTGGAGGCTGGCGACGACTGGCCGGCAGAGTGCGATGCGGTTAAAAGAAGCAGGCAGCACAAGGCGACGGGGACTGTCGTCTGCATCAATTTCAAAGGGATGTCAAATCGCACTCGGGATGATTGTATCCCGTTTCGAGGCGGCGTTCCAGAGTATGGTGTCTTCATCCGAAGTGACTTTGAGTTCTGCGACCCCACGGTTCAGGAATTCCCGCATTTTGGCCTTTGTAAGTTATCTCGCGCCCGCCGCTCTCTCTCCGCAACTGTGACGAGCACGCATCAATTCACCACGGGCCGGGTCCTGGGCTCCCTGCGAATATTCGTTAACTGCCACGCACTCTGGCCATGACGCGGGCCGGAGTTGAGCATCTTTATGTTCACGCCGGCGGGCCTGGCTCCAGCAGGACATGCGAAGACCGATCTCGCGTATTCGCAGTGCTTTCCCTGGATCTCGCAACTGAGAGCCAGATCAGTTTTATTGATAAATGCTATCAATTCCAACGGTCCTAAGGATCGATTCGAAATTATAAGATTTAAAGTACTCGACAAGGTGGGATGTGTGAATGAGGCAAATTTTGTACCTCGTTTCGTCCCCGTGTGTTGAGGGATTGAAAAGAGGAGTCTCCGTGAAGCGAATCTCTCAAGTAGCTCTATTTCTGTTGTCTGCATTTCTTTTGTCTGCTCCGGTCGCCTTTGGCCAGACCGCTTTGGCCACAGTGACGGGAACGATTACTGACGCAACAGGAGCCGTAGTCGCAAACGGCCCCGTCTCGCTCAAAAGCGTCGACACCGGACAAGTCTATGCCGGCGCCAGTTCGGACACCGGCAATTACAGCGTGGCGCAATTGCCCGTCGGCGACTATAATCTGACCGTCGCGGTTCCTGGGTTCAAAACCTATGAGCACGACAAATTCCACCTGTCGGCGGGCCAGACCCTGCGGGAGGACATTGCGCTTCAGGTGGGCCAGTCGACCGAGTCGGTCACAGTGTCGGCGGAATCCTCTCTGCTGCAGACCGAAAGCAGTCAATTGGTGCACAATGTCACGCTGTCACAGCTTGACAACCTGCCGCTGCTATCGGTCGGCGCGACCAACGACGGCCTGCGCGATTATTTTGCCGCCTCGCGGCTGCTTCCCGGAATCCAGTACAACGATAGCGGCAACTCCAGCGCGGTTGTCACTGCCGTGGTGAACGGAACTCCGTCCAATACGCTTCAGACTCGCCTGGATGGCGCGACCATGAACCCTACCAGCCTGCGCCTGCTTGGGGCGACCATGGAGACGCAGCCCTCGACCGACTCTATTCAGGAAGTTGCCATTCTGACCAGCAACTTCGCCCCGGAGTTCGGCACGGCCGGCGGCGCGGTGGTGAATATGGTCACCAAGAGCGGCACCAACAGTCTCCACGGCAGCGGCTATGACTACCTGGTCAATGAAGCCCTGAACGCCGCTCAGCCTTACACCGGAATCAAGAACAAGCTTCGCCAGAATGACTACGGATTTACGGTTGGCGGTCCGGTTTGGATTCCCAAGGTTTACAACGGCAAAAACAGGACGTTCTTCTTCTTCAGCTTCGAACAGTTCCGCCAAAAGCTGATCAATAACACGTTGCCGGACACGGTACCGATAGCGGCCTATCGCCAGGGCGATTTTTCCAGCCTCATCACCACGGAAAATCGCCTGGTGACAACTGCTTCCGGCCCGTACACCGACCCGCTGAACCGTACCATCCCCAGCGGCACGATCTTCGACCCGAACGACAGCACCGTAATCAATGGTGTCGTGGTCCGGAATCCTTTCCCGGGCAATAAGATTCCGGTTTCCCGCTTTGATCCGGTTGCCGCCAAAATCCTGGCGCTGATCCCGCAGCCGCTGGGTCCGAACGCGGGGGCGGCGGGGGCCAATTATCTGGCGCCGTTCGACGAAAGCCGTGTGTCCAGCATCCCCTCCATCAAGGTTGACCAGGCCGTGGGGGCAAATTTGCACATGGCATTCTACTTCCAGCGGACCGACACCAGTACGCCGCGCACGGCTACGGCAGCCGACGACTTGCCGAATGATATTACGGGCTCGGCCATTTCCGGTAACGCCGCCCGGACCGCGCGCGTTAACCTGGACTACACTGCGTCACCGCGGCTCCTGTTCCACTCCACGCTGGGCTGGAACGACTCCGATTTCCTGCTGCAAAGCCAGAACTTTCCCTACGACGCGCAATCGGCACTCGGCCTGCCCGGCCAAACGGCGGCCCGCACGTTCCCGATCATCAATACCAACGGCCTCTCGGCCACAAGCATTGCCAACACTCAACCGACGAACCTGGCGGAGGGCGGCCTGAGTACGATTGGCGGATCGTTTGACCAGCACTTTTTTGAGCGACGGCCCGCGTTCAACGTTTCCGCTACATATGTGCGCGGCGCGCATACGTTCAAACTCGGAGGCGAAATCCGCCAGCAGAAGTATCCCAATTACAATTGGAGCGGCTCCGCGGGCAACTATCAGTTCGGCGGATCGACGGCCCTGGCGCCTTCCAATTACACCACCCAGCCCTCGCTGGCCGGTACCACCATCGCCTCCGGCTTTGCCGGATTCGGTCTCGCTTCCTTCCTGCTCGGTGGCGTAAGCGGAGCTACCATCAACGCGCCTATCGCGGCCATGACGGAAAACTACGAGAGCGCCCTCTTTTTGCAGGACTCCTGGAAAGTCACTCGCAAGTTGACAGTGGACTACGGCCTGCGCTGGGACTACGGGACCTACCAGCACGAGCAGTTCGGCCGCTATGCTTCCTTCTCTCCTACGGTTGCGAATCCGTCGGCTGGCGGACATTTAGGCGGCCAGATTTTTGAAGCAAACTGCAACTGCAACTTTGCACACAATTATCCCTACGCGATTGGACCGCGCGTGGGCGCTGCTTACCAGGTCAATAGTAAGACCGTCGTCAACGGCGGTTTTGGTATCGTTTACGGTGCCAACACGGCCCAGACTGGCAGTACCACGAACGTCGCCAGCGCCTCTACGCCGGCCTTCGGGCAGGTTGTCGGCCAGTTGCAGAACGGGATACCGGCCAGCGTTAACATCCAGTGGCCGACTTTCAGTGCCGCCGCCGGTCAGGCTCCGGGAGCCGTCGTGACCCCGCCCACGCTGCTCGACCCGAACGCCGGCCGCCCGATGCGCCTGCTGCAATGGAACTTCACGGTGCAGCGCGAAATCACACCAAATATGATCCTGAAAGCCGCTTATGTTGGCAATCGCGGTGTTTGGGAGGAAGCCGGCACCACTCTGTCTGCCCTGAATGCGGTGAGTCAGCAGACTCTGACGAGCCTCGGCTTTAATGACTTCACCAGCGCGGCCCAATCGGCACTGCTCACCACGCCCATTGCGAGCCTCAGCGCGGCACAGAAGACGCAGTTGGCCGCCCAGGGGGTGAACCTCCAACCCTATCCCGGCTTCCCAACCAGTCAGAATGTACTCCAGGCCATTAAGCCCTATCCTCAATACACCGGGCTTCTGACTCCTTCGGGAGCTCCGCTCGGGAAAAATTGGTACGACGCGCTCCAGACTACGTTTACCAAGCGCTTTAGCCATGGGTTGGTTGCCAATGCAAATTACACCTATTCCAAGACTCTTTCTCTGACCACAACGCAGGATCCGTTCAACCGGAACCTGGGTAAGAACCTGAGCGCCTTCGACCTTCCGCAGCAGTTCCGGCTCACGGCTCAATACGAGGTTCCGATGCTCCACTCCAGTCTTCCCGTGCTGAAAAACAAAATAATCTCCTACGCTGTGTCCGGCTGGAGTACAGGTTGGTCCCTGAGCTATCAGAGTGCGCCACTGGTAGGCCTGCCCACCAGTGCGGGCACTACACCGATCAGCAACTTCCTGGGTTACGGCCCCGGCCCCGCCCAGTTGATTCCGGGCGCGAATCCGTGGTCGGTGAACTGGACCGACCTCAGCGGCACCCACCACACCGATCCGCTCAACATCAACTGCCATTGCTTTGACCCCACCACGACCCAGGTGCTCAACCCGGCTTCGTGGACCAACGTTCCCAATGGGCAGTTCGCGGCGAATGAAAGCTCGATCCGCTCATTCCGTGGCATCCGCATACCACAGGAGAATGCTAACTTCGGCCGCGACTTCCGGATCAAGGAACGCTACAGCCTGAACGTTCGCGTGGAGTTCACGAACATCTTCAACCGGCTGCAGCTGCCGACGGCGGCGGGAGCTCTGGGCGGAATCAACCTCGGCAATTTCACAGCCGCTCCCACGAAGTTCGCTTCGGGCGTCAACACCGGCGCATACAGCGGCGGTTTCGGCACCATCGTTTCGCCGCTCACCGGCTCAGTCCTCGGCCAGCGTGCGGGCACGCTGGTCGCCCGGTTCACGTTTTAATCCGACGTCGCACGCAGCGCGGATTTGGCCCCCTTTTAATGGGAGCCAATCCGTGCTGAGTCTGCAGCCGAGATAGCGCTCGATCGTCTGGACCGACATGCCCCAGCAAAGCTGAACTGCTCCAGTTCTCCGCCGGCGAGATGACACAGGCACGTGCACTCCGGCGAAGATCACTCGGGAGAAGAGGATCGCGATTCAGCGCGCAGTGCCGCTTCCTTCACCACCAGCCTGCGGACAGTAATCCACCGTCCGTCCTTTTGAGTCCGGCCCTCGCCTTCAGTGGACCCTGCCGCAGCGCCCGCGCGCGCAGCAAGCAGGAGTAAAAACCGAAGCTGCCCCTAAAACGCGTACTTCAATGAAAGCTGCATGATCCGCGGATCGCCCGCGGCACTACCCGGAGCCGTGACATCACTCGTAATGCGCCCAAAATTTGGCGCATTCAAAGTCGTCACCGGAATGTTGAAGTTCGCCCGAT
>DATAZF010000089.1:0-19691 GCA_036272235.1 Bryobacteraceae bacterium
CGATGGCTGGGCCGCTACCCTCCCCGATGGGAGAAATCATGGGTACAGTCGTAGCCGGAAAATGGTATGTCATGGGAGGTCTGGATACAAAAACCAACAAGCCGCTCGGTGCCGTAAATGTTTTCGATCCCGCGAACAATACTTGGACGGCCAGGAAGGCGATGCCCGTTGCCGCTCATCATATGATGACTGCGGCTTTCGACGGCAAAATTTATGTTTTCGGCGGCTTTGTGAGCCCGCCGAATGTCGCCGCCTGGAAGCCGACAGACCACGCTACTGTCTACGATCCAGCGAAAGATGAATGGCGGGACCTTGCACCCCTGCCGACACCGCGCGGCGCCGGCTGGGCCGTGGAGCTAAACGGCAAGATCTACGTCATCGGAGGTGCCCAGGCAAATGTGCGAGGGGACCCGACCGCTCCATTCCTGCCGGGTACCCCGCAGTTGGTTCTGGGCACGGTGGAAGCATACGATCCGGCCACCGATCGATGGCGCAGCTGCGCGCCGATGCCGACTCCACGGAATCACCTGCTTGCGGCGGCGATAAACGGCAAGATCTACGCCATCGGCGGCAGGCTTGGGTCCGCACAAATCACGGTCGCCGACGATACGAATGTGGTCGAGGAGTACGATCCCGGTGCCGATCAGTGGAACGACAAGGGCCGTGCACCAATTCGCCGGAGCGGCATGGCGGGCGGCGCACACAACGGCAAGATATACACGGCGGGAGGCGAATTTCAGGATTCGGAAGGCGCGAAGGCATTCTGGGCTGTGGAATCGTTCGATCCCTCCAATGGCCGATGGGAAACGCTGCCGCGTATGCAACTCGCTCATCATGGATTTGCCGCGGCAATACCTTCCATGTTGTCGGTGGCGGCTTTCAATCGGACGGAATTCCGGGTGTAAACACAAAGACCGCAGTCCACGAAATGTTGCAAGTAAACCAGTGATTCTGGTATCAGCCCAGCCATGAGGGGTTCTGCGCTGTGGAATCGAAATGGTTGGTTGTTTTAAATAGCTCGTACTTGCCGGTCATCGCGGCTTCCTTCGCCCTTGCGCCCAGCGCCGATATCTGCTCCGCACTGAGCGGTTTGAAGCTCTTCACCACCTGCAGCGCGTGGTCGAGATATTCCATCTTCTCCATGCCATGAATCACCACTGAGACCGGTTGACTCAGGGCGTACTGAAGACACTCGGTAGGAGAGGCAACGCCGGCTTCGAGAACGAACTTGTCTCCCATTGGCTTCATGGTCTGAATCGCGATTCCGTCCTTTATGGCCACAGGCATTACCTGATGTATGAAGCTCCGAAAACTCCAGTCCATGACATTCGAGGGAAAGAGAACAGCATCGAAATGGAAACCATGTGCCCGCGCCAGTTCCAGCATGCGGAGATGTACTGCCGGATCTTTGTGCCCGGTGAAACCGATATACCGGATCTTACCGGCCTTCCGCGCTCCCAGAAATGCTTCGAGCGCGCCGCCTGTAGCGAAGAAACGGTCGGGATCCTCCATCCGGATCACTTCGTGAAACTGCAGCAAATCGATGTGGTCGGTCTGGAGCCGCTTCAGGGATTCATCCAGTTGTTTTGCAGCCGCTTGCTTTGTCCGGCCATCCACCTTGGTCATCAGGAAGACCTTCTGGCGATAACCGTCTCGCAGCGCCTTGCCCATTTTTATCTCGGCCTGGCCGTCTCCATTGTTGTAATCCCAGGAATTGTCCATGAAATTGACGCCGCGGTCAATAGCAGTGCGCACAATACGGGTGGCCACTTCATCGGATGAGGTTTTCCCTATGTGTGAACCACCCACTCCCACAACAGAGACCGTCTCGCCGGTCTTGCCGAAACTACGATAAAGCATGTCGCCCCGCCGTGTTTCCACGGGCCGGGTCGGCGCGCTCTCCGTCGCGCCCGCCGCACCCTCGGTAAGAGCCGCCACGCCCAACAATGCCGATCCCATAAACTCCCTCCGGCGAACGTCGTCTGTCTGGTTGTGATCCATCGGCGGAAACGACAGCAAACGGGTCGCCATTCTAAAGACTGTCAGCGATGCGATTCGCGGGCATGCCGCTCCAGTTTCCGGTAATTCTGGGGCGCGATGCTGCGGCGAGGTAACTGCGGTCGTGAAGGAGTCACCCGCTTCCGCACCGGAGATAAAGGCAACGGGCTGGTGCATGGATGAGGCCAATGTACTTTCGCGCGCGCGTTTATTTTGGCGGGCAATTTGCATCCTGAGGTCGGCAGCAGCACACCGGCCATAGCCCTCGCTTGGGATAGATAACAAAGTGACGCCCCGATTCGATTACGATGTGGTCATAGCAGGTACCGGCGTAGCGGGCCTGGCCGCGGCTGCTTCGCTCAGGAGCACGGGCCAGCGGGTTTGTTGTCTCGAAGCGAGAGATCGCATCGGCGGACGTATATCTACCGTTCACGATCCGTCAATGCCGATCGCGGTTGAACTCGGCGCTGAGTTCGTGCACGGTCGCCCGGCGGAAATAGTGGACCTTGCACGCACGGCGGGATGCTGCCTCGTCGAACACACCCCCAGAGCACTCCACCTCGACCGCGGTCGGATTTTACAAGAGACAAAAGTGGGGCAAATTGGGGATCGGGTGATCGAGCAGTTGTCAAGGTCAGCCAGGAAGAACGATGAAAGCCTCGACGATTATCTCCGGCGTTCGCATCAGAGTGTGGATGTCAAACGGTGGACCCGAATCCAGGTGGAAGGCTTCAATGCCGCTCGCAGCGACGATGTCAGTGCGGAGTTTTTGAAAAGAGAAAGCGACGCCGCGGAAAAAATTGACGGCGACCGGGCGTTTCGAATTCTCGAAGGGTACGATGCGATTCCTCTCGCGCTCCTGCGATCTATCCCCGACCGGGAAAATTCAATTCAGTTGAACGCTGTCGCCAAGCGCATCAAGTGGCGTCGCGGGCAGGCAGAAATCGAGTTTCAATCTTTGCTGGAGCGCCAACCCGGACCCTTAGTTGCCGGCGCGTCGTGATTACAGTACCGCTTGGGGTGCTACAGGCCACAGCCTCCGCCCGCGCGGCAATCCGATTCGATCCGGAACCGCGCCGGATTCTTGCCGCCGCTCGCTCGCTTCGATTTGGCCAGGTATTTCGGCTGACCTTTCGATTTCCCCGCGCATTCTGGGAAGACGAAGAAAGACTGCAACGGGCCGGATTTTTGGTCTCACAGGAAAAGCAGTTCTTCACCTGGTGGACCACGCATCCGGTTCTTTCGCCGCTCCTGACGGCATGGACGGCCGGTTCCGCCGCCGAGGAACTCGAACTCAAGGGCCCGTCTGAGATTGCGGCGCTGGCGCTGGCTTCATTGGGACGAATCCTCAAGAGAAAAATCCCGGCGCCAGAAGCGTTTTACTTTCATGACTGGCGCGCAGATCCTTTCTCGCGAGGCGCTTACAGCTACGTGCCCGTCGGTGCGATTCCGGCGCGGAAAGCTCTTGGCACCCCCGAAGCTGACACTTTGTATTTTGCGGGGGAAGCCTGCGACTTCGAAGGCCAAGACGGCACCGTGCATGGGGCAGTCGCCTCAGGACGGCGAGCCGCCGCTTTGATCACGAAAGCTGCAAAGAGCACATAAAAACATATGTAAATGGTCAAGCCATTCGGATTGCTATACTTGCCTAAAAATAGTTAACAATCGACTTATGGTTTTATTCTATAAGTCGATCACTGTAAAGCAGTTAATTGGTGGAGGCGGGGGGAGTCGAACCCCCGTCCGAAAAAGCCCGAAATGAAGAGCCTACGTGCGTAGCGTGATTCTTTTTATTCGGTCAGCGCATCGGAATCAGCAAAAGCAGCGCCACACCTAGTCCGGTTGATCTCGGGTCTCGGCTCCGGACCGAAGCCTGCTCCCTATCCCACTGAATGACGCTCACTAACCAACCCGTGGGCTGACTGGCCGGAGCGACGCATGCTTAGGTTTTAATTAAGCAGCGTAGGCAAACTGCATGTTGTTGGCAGTTTTGTTTTTCCGATCGTTTTACGGGAGCTCGGAACCCGGCACGCCTCTTCATCGCGATTCAATCCCGTCGAAACCGTTGCGCCCCCATGCGCTACTTGAATTTTACCATTCAGAAACAATGGTTGGATGCTGCGCAAGCGGTTTGGATTCCAAGGCCGTCTATGGCGCGAGCGTGTGAGTCAAAATAGACCGGATGCCGTCGAAGCTGACCGTGGAGATTCTCGTTCTGGCCCTCTGCGTCTTTATTACTCTGCAGCGGCGCATTCCCGGCGCTCAGTTCCTTCGAAAACTGGATGAGTCCGTGCGGAGATTCTCGCGCCGGCGTGTTCTCGTTTGCATGTCTGCGGCGCTGCTGGTGTTGCTCGTACGCGCGGTGTTACTCCCGATCTGGCCCGCGCCCAAGCCCTCGATTTACGACGAGTTCAGCTATTTGCTGCAGGCCGACACTTTCGCGCACGGCAGGGTCACGAATCCTCCACATCCGCTTTGGCCGTTCTTTGAAAGCGTCTATATCCTGCAGCAACCGACATATGCCTCGAAGTATCCGCCAGGGCAGGGGCTGGCGATGGCAATGGGCCAGTGGCTGCTGGGAAACCCGTGGTTCGGCGTCTGGCTCAGCTGCGGAGCGCTCGCGGCCGCGCTTTGCTGGGCGCTGCAGGGCTGGCTGCCGCGAGGCTGGGAGTTGGTGGGATTTTTGATCAGCCTGGATCTCTGCCTTTTCAGCTACTGGATGAACAGCTACTGGGGCGGAGCAGTGGCGGGAATCGGCGGCGCTCTGGTGATCGGCGCTTATGCGCGGCGCGCAGGGGGCCGTTCCGCCGGATGGACGTTCGGCGCGGGAACCGTGATCCTTCTGTTGACCAGACCGTATGAAGGATTCCTGCTGGCAGCACCGGTGGCCGTTGCGCTTTGGGTCAACACCAGACAGCAACGCGTGCGGGTGTGGATTCCGATTCTCACGATGGTCGCGGCAGGGTTCGGCTGGACGGCCTTTTACGACCACCGTGTCACGGGGCATGCTCTGCGGATGCCATATCAGGAGTACTTCTCTCAATATGAATCGATCCCGCCGCTGACGATTCTGCCCGTGCAGCACACGAAGGCGGTCCGGCATTTCGACCTCGAGTTTCTGGATACGGTCTGGGTGCGGGGCAACAATCAGATCGCGCGAAGCCGGCGCTTGCCGGGTGTGCGCGCCGGAGATCTTTATCAGGCGGCGAATACAATCTTCGGAGATCCGCTGTGGTTGCTGGCGTGGCTCGGCTTTGCGCCGGTCTGGATGCGCGCGAGACGCACCCGTTTACTCGCGGTATGCGCTGGAGCGCTCGTGGCGGGCGCCTTGATCGAGCTTGTTTTTTATGCCCACTATGCGGCGCCGTTTACGGCCGTGTTGCTGATCCTGCTGGTTCAGTCGCTCCGCTATCTTCGCGTCTGGGTGAGCCGCAACCTGCCGGGCGGCAAAGCGGCGGGCAGGTTCGCGATCACCGCGCTCTGCGCATCGCTGATCGGCATTGGCCTGGCGGCCGAAGCGGTCCGGGTCGTTCAACAGCGGACGCCCGATCGAATCCAGGCGAAGAACGCCCGCAAGCGCGGCATCGAAGAAGATCTGGTAGCGCGGCATCCCGGCAAGCATGTAATCTTCGTTCGCTATACCGGAACGCACAGCCCGCATGAGGAATGGATCTACAATCGTGCCGATATAGATTCCGAGCCGGTCATCTGGGCGCAGGATATGGGGGCGGAGAATCGCAAGCTGATCGCTTACTATCCGGGCCGCACGTTCTGGATGTTCGAGCCGGACAGCGATGCAGGTTTTCTGCAGCCTTATGGGAATCGGTAAGGTATTTGCCAACGCTGCCCGCGCAAAATGCTCTACTTGGATAAATGCGGGTAGCGGCGCATGTCGAAGATCATTTCACCGCCAGTAACGCGGTCCGCGATGTCGTGATCGGGATGTCGGACGGCCTGACGGTTCCGTTCGCGCTGGCAGCCGGGCTTTCGGGAGCGAATGTGCGCACGTCCGTGATCATGCTGGCGGGGCTGGCGGAGATCGCTGCCGGCTCGATCGCAATGGGTCTCGGAGGCTATCTCGCGGCGCGCACCGATCAGGAGCATTACCAGAGTGAGCTGGAGCGGGAAACACGCGAAGCCAGGGAGATTCCCGAAGAGGAAGCCGCCGAGGTCGCGCGCGTTTTCCAGGGTTGGGGCCTGACGGACCAGCAGATTCAGCCGATTGTCGCCGCCATCAGCTCTGACGAGAAGCGGTGGGTCGATTTCATGATGCGCTTCGAGTTGGGCCTCGAGACGCCGGATCCGAAGCGGGCTTTGCGGAGTGCGGCCACCATCGGGTTTTCCTATATCGCCGGAGGCTTGATCCCCCTCTGCCCGTACTTCTTTGTGCGAGCCATCGACTCCGCCCTGCCGGCATCGATTGTCGTTACGCTCATTGCGCTGTGCGCTTTCGGGTGCATCAAAGCGCGGTTTACGGGAATTCCTTTGTGGCGGGGCGGGTTGCAGACGACCCTGATCGGCGGACTGGCGGCCGCGGCGGCTTTCGCGATTGCACGGCTTTTTCGCTAACCCGATGAGCTTTTTCCAGTCACCCTATTTAACATGCATTGCGCCCGTTCGACGGGTCTGGGTAGACTGAAACGAGTAGTTGCACGTCCATCGATAGTTTTTCGATCTAATCTCTATAATTGGAGGCCGCCCTCAGTGAGCATGTGGAATAAAAAAGAAGACCCTCCGGCGCCGCGCCCGGCCAGCGCACCGCCGGCGGCGACCGTTAACGTACCAGAAATCAAAAAGGAGCCCACGCCCGTGTCGTCAACCCCCTTCCGGACACCGGAGTCAGATTCGCGCAATACCGCGACAATTGGAAAATCAGTCAGGATCGTTGGCCAGATCTTCACCAAGGAAGATCTCTACGTCGATGGCGATGTGGAAGGAACGATCGAATCGCAGGAGAACAAAGTCACGATCGGCCCCAACGGCCGTGTGCAGGCCAGTATTCGCGCTCGCGAGGTGATTATTCTCGGGCAGGTGCAGGGCAACGTGGAAACGAGCGACAAGGTGGATATCCGCAAGGATGCCAAACTCGTCGGCGACATCACGACGTCCCGGATCAGCATCGAGGATGGCGCTTTGTTCAAAGGCAGCATCGACATCAAGAAGGCTGAACCGAAGCCCGCGGCCACGGCGCCCACGCCGAGTCCGGCGGTGGCGCGTCCGGCTGAATCTCATACGGCCGCCGTGACTGGTGGTGGTGTGGGCGCGTCGGTGAAACGGTAAATCCGGGCCGATAGCAAGTAATGGATTGAGTAAGCCGGCTGACGGATTATGCTGACGGAGAAGCTGCGGTCCTTTTTTCGCAAGGAAGACGGTCCGATTTCTCACGCGGTATCCCAGGGCAAGACGTCAGCTGGCTCTCAACCGGGTAATGTGGCGCGGCCCGTTGGCGGGTCGAACCGCAAGACCGGCAAGAAGGACACGGTCCAGACTCGCCAGAGCCGGGGCCTTGAGCAGTTTTTCTTCAACATTCGCGATGTAGTCGGTCTCTCTGTGCTGGATTGCGCGGGCGCCAATCAGGACAACATCGACTTCCTCATCAACCTCGGGCACAAGGTCTATTCACAGGATCTGGTCAGAAATCTGGACGACGCGTTCGGCCGCGATCCCACCGAGCAGACAAATCCGAGCCGGATCGATTACTTCCTGAAGCAGAATTTCGAGTATCCGTCGGAAGCGCTGGACGGTGTGTTGCTCTGGGATTCTTTGCAGTTTATGAGTCCGCCGCTTTTGAACGCGACGGTGGAGCGGCTTTACGATGTGATGCGGCCGAAGTCGTATCTGCTGGCGTTTTTCACGGCGACGGAACGCGTGACGGAGGTTCCATCGCATACTTTCCGGATCGCCGACAGCAAGACGATTGTGCTGGCGGAACGGGATATGCGGGCCGCCGGTCAGGTATTCAACAACCGGAATCTCGAGAAGCTGTTTGGAAAGTTCGAATCGGTAAAGTTTTTTCTCACGCGCGAGAGCCTGCGCGAGGTGATCGTCCGGCGATGAGAGACTCGTACAGCGCCGATTGCGCGGCGGCGATTTCCGGCCAGCCGTAGCGCAGGGCAGCTTCACGCGCATTTTGTTCGATGGCTCTGCGGAATTCGGAATCGGCAGAGAGCGCTTCGATTCGTTCGGCCATTTCTTTGGCTGATTCGGTAACGAGCACGTTCACGCCCGGGTTCAGATCGAGCCCGTTGATCCCAGCGGGTGTACTGACGACCGCGCGGCCCATCGCCATCGCTTCGAGGACTTTGATATTAGTCCCGGCCGAGGCGGTCAATGGCGCCAGTACGATCGCGGCATGTTTATATGCCTGCCGCACATCGGCGACGAAGCCTTCGACTTCGATTCCCGGAAGTGACAGATCAATCGAGATACGCGTCCGGTAAAAATCCAGGTAGTAATCGTGGCGCGCGCCCGCGATGACATGGAGAGTGAAGCCTTGTCCCAGAAGCGGCCAGACATCGCGCACGAAGAATTCCAGTGCGAGGAGATTGGGAAGGTGCGCGAAGGATCCGATAAACAGGAGGCGGCGCGGGTCCGGGTCTTGGCTCGATGGTTGGAATCGCGCGGTGTCGACGCCATTCGGAAGACACGCCACGCGCTTCGATCCCGAGACCGTCTGCTGGTCCTTCGGTGACATGGTGACAACGCAGTCGGCCGCCCGCCAGGCCGCGGTCTCGAAAGCTATCCACTTTTCCAGTTGCTTCTCCAGTTCGAGACGCGCGGCGCCCGTTTCCGCGGTCGTGGCGACGAGTTGCCGCTGCAGATCGAAGGTAATGTCGTGCTCGACCAGGATCGTCGCGGCCGGATGGCAATCGGCGGCATACTGCGCCATCTGGGTGAATTCCAGTTGCACGAGATCCGGTTTCCAGCGGTGGACAGTCTGCTTCAGCGCCGCACGGAACGTCTCGGATGCAAATTCCTCGACGACATCCGGCAGCGGCGTGTCGCGGCAATAGTGGCTGCCGTGCCGTCGGACGAGAATGACTTCGCAGCAAATGTCGAGCAGTTCCCGAGGCGGCGTCGCAAGCTCTCCGGCAAATGCGACAAGCACCTGGTCATATTCGCTGGCCGCCTGCTTCATCAGGTTGTAGATCCGGACCGCGCCGCCGTGTGACAGGGGGTAGGGAAGATAGGGGCTGGCGATCGCGATGGCCCGTTTATTGCGACCTGGCCGGCCGGGAAAGACCGCAACATCGCCACCGCCGAGAGCGAGAATCTCGGTTTCCGACAAGTGCCCCGCCGCGTTGGACGGGCGCGGGGCGATCTTTGGAATGTGCCGAAGCGTATCTAGCGCGGGAGGGTTTCCATCAAGAGCTTTCAATTGCAGACGCCGGACGCCCTCGATCCAGAGTCGCCGGAAGAGTTCCGGCGACGATATTGCGTGCACGAGAAATCGCAAATAGTTGCGCTCGACGAGCGCGTCGAGCTGCTCGGGCGTGTAATAGCGCGAAGTAGTGGCGCGGTGGCGATGCTCCACCTGAGCGGCGGCACAGAAAACGGAGGGCCAGCCGCGTGCCCAGGCACGAAAGCCAAAGTCGAGGTCCTCGACGTAGGCGGGGTCGAAAACTTCGCTGACGCCACCCAGCGCCCGAAGCTTTTCCGCATCGAAAAGCGAACAGCCGCCGCTGCCATAAAGCACCCACGTCAGATCTTCGCCGGGAATCGGATCGTCGCAGCGTACGGGGAAATCGCCGGGATTTTCCTGGCGCCAAACCGCTTTGCCTGTCTCCTCACGACGCACGCCCGGGGGGAAAAAAATCTGCGCAGTCGCGCAAAAAAGCGCCGGGATGTGCTCGAACGCCGCGCTGAGGGCGTCGAGGAAGCCGGAGGTAACCGCCATATCGTTATTCAGCAGCAGGACTCGGTTGAAGCGGGCCTCGCGGATACCCGCATTCACCGCCTTCGCGAACGACAAAGGGGCCGCGCTGCCAAGCACTCGTACCCTCGGCCAAACCGTCATGAGCCAGTCGGCGGTTCCGTCGCTCGATCCGTTGTCGCTGACAATGATTTCACCGGCGCGCAATTGCGGCACCAGAGGCGGCAGCATTGCCTCCAGCAGTTCGCGCCCGTTGCGGCTGGGGATGACGATGGTGATGCCATCCGCGAGCGGTGATGCGCCCTGCAGGGGGGAGTCGCTTCGAGTGCCGCGCGCGTGGCTGGCGAGGACTCCATAGATCTGAGCAGCGCGCGCCCGCAACGGGATTTCCGCCTCACGGGGATGGGCGATTCGCCGCAGCCATTTCCTGGCCCGTGGCGATCCCGCGGTTTCGAAGGCGCGCCGCAGCCGATACGTCAGGGGGTTGCCAACGATCTCGAGCTTGTCGTCGTAGACGGCCAGAGCATTGCCCGCGATGGTTTTTGCAGCCCTGGCCATAGCGGCGTGGGGAACTCCCGGACATAGAACCATCGCTGCCGCCTGGATGCGCCGGGCGCCAATCGTCGCGCGCAAGGAAGCCAGGTTCTCGTCGTATCCACGGAAGGGATGCCAGGGAACCCAAACGCCTTGCGCTGGCTCAAACTCGGCGACAACCAGCAAAGGAAGTTCCGGATGAGCCGGGGCAATGCGGTCGATCAGGTCGCGATTCAACGGCGCCGAACCGGAGGCAAAAACGACTCGGATCAAATCAGGAGGCGTTGACACGGAGTCTTGCTTCCAGCCTGATGCTGCCGCCATGTTTCCAGAGCCTGGATCGCGAAAACCGTCGAGACTGGATTGACCTGCGGCGATGTGGATCCATTGCGCCTCCCGAAGTAGAACCCACCATTGATGCGCGGATCGTCGCTGCGCGCCTGGAATGCGGCCAGCTCTTCGGCTTCCTGCCCCGCGGCAGTTCCATCCACCGGAATCACCGCGGCAGCATACAACCGGGCTCTGAGGATCTGCGCGTAGACATCGGACCGCACAAAATCATTGGCTATCTCGCGCAATAAGTAGGAGATGGAAGCGATATATTCAAGATAAACCTGAGCATGTTCCGTCCGTTCCAACTGAGGCAAAAGTCCTTCGAGAAAATAGCAGCAGGGGTGGAGACGGTCCATTGTTTCGTGCGGGCAAGCCGCCGCGGCAAGGAGCGTTCCGTGCGTCGCCAAACTGCGTTCGACAAATTCCAGATAAGCAGCGCGAAGGGTTGTATCCCCGGTGATTTCCGCGAGGTCCCACCAGGCTCTGGCAGCCTTCAGCTGGTAGCAGCCAGAGGCCCGGGACCACTGGCTGGTACGGGGCAGGGGAGTCTTCGAAGGAAGTGCCAGAATCGGATGAAAATCATTAGCAGCGCGGAAGTCAACGAGCATTCCCTGCGCGGCCCGGGTGGCAAGATCGAGGAGTTGGTCATCGCCGATCTCGCGCCAGACTGCGAGTAGCCCTCGAATAATGATTCCCGAATCGAAAAAGTAGGAGAGGTGCTCGCTTTCGGCGGAAGGCGACGGATACTCAAAAGGGAAGGTCTGCGATTCATCATCCCATGCGGCCATCAGGAAGCGCGACGTCTCTCGTGCGCGCTGCAGATACTCTTCGTCTTTGGTCGTTTGGAACAGCCATACAAGGGCGCTGGCGGCGTAGCCGGTGATTTCAGTGGAGACAGGCTTGTTCTTTCCCGTTTCCAAGTTGTAAAAGCGGGCGAAGCCGCCGGAGGGTTCCTGAATTCCCGAGTGAAGCAACCAGCGGCCAGCTGAGGCGAGCGAAATGGCGGCGGACAAGTGGCTAGTCTAGCACCGGCGTATGCTGGAATCGGGCGGGACGACGCGATTATGGGACGTTTGCTGATCAACGCCGGAATCCTGCTTGTCGTCGTGGGTGCGCTTGTGTTAATCGGCGAAAAGCTTGGAATCGGACTGGGCCGTTTGCCCGGCGATATCCGGATCGAAGGGCGGCGCGGTGGATTTTACTTTCCGATAGTGACGTGCGTGGTCGTGAGCGTGGTGCTTTCGATCGTGTCGTGGTTGTTCAGCCGGCGTTAGGGAGCGGATCCGTCAGGCAATTAATGGACCCGGCCAATGCGGGCCAAAGGCCAGTAGACAAAGACGGCTTTGCCGTAGATCTCCTTGCGGTCGACGAACCCCCACACGCGGCTGTCATTGGAAGAACTGCGATGGTCGCCCAGCACGAAGTAGTCGTCGGGAGGAACGGTTTCCTTCTTCCTCGAAACACGATCCCGATACTCCGGCGGCACGTAGGGTTCGTCGAGCTTCTGCCCGTTCACGTAAACGGTTCCCTCGATGATCTGTACGATATCACCCGGCAGGCCGATGATTCGTTTGATATATGACTGGCTGGGATCGTTCGGGTAATGGAAGACGACGAGGTCGTCGCGCGCGATTGATCCGGCGCCTAGTTTGTAGGTGTATTTATTGATGAAGATTCGTTCCTGATCCGTGAGCCCGGGCATCATGCTGGTGCCCTCGACTTTGACCGGTTGATAGATGAACACAATCAAAACAATCGCGAGAACGACCGAGATGGCGATATCGCGCAGGAGCGACAGAGCGCCCAAAGAGTGCGCCGGGGGACGCGCCCTTTCCATTTCTTCAGCCGGTGCGAGGTATTCTTCTGCCATCGATTAAGAAAGAATTATATCGCGAGGCAGCCGGAAGCACTTGCGTGCTGGCCGCCACCGCTGCCACGCCACCGCAATGCGTGAACCGGATCAGGTGGCTGCATGGATGAGGCAGCGGCGGCGATTCCAACATCCCGAAAGACGCCGTTTGGGCCTGTCCGGTTCCGGGAAACCGCATGCGGCACCACTGCAAACTGCAAATCGATGCCTTGCAGGATCGAGATCAGGTGGGGCGGGTATTCAGCCTGCCAGTGCTTTTGCGCCTGCCAGCGGAAGGCAGGCCTACATGTCTTTGCCGGTGAGCAATCTTGCCAGTACTGGCAACGGTACCGCGCCCTCCTTTAAAGCCCGATCATGGAAGTCGTGCAGGTTGAAGGCTCCGCCTTTTGTCTGTTTCTCCAAATTGCGAACGCGAAGCCAATCCCGCCAGCCGACGAAATAGGTGGGCAGCTGTGTGGAGGAGAGTTTCACGCGCTGCAGTTTGGCGACTGCCTCTTCGTGCTCCTGGAAAGTGGATTTCTCCATCAGATCCATCGCCTGTTCGTCGGTCATCCGGTTCGTCTGAATCCGGATATCGATGATCGCATTGGCGTCGACGCGCAGTTCCTGCTTGAGCAGCGTCAGCCGCAGCTCGGGTGAATTGTCGAGCAGGCCTTCGTCCAGCATCGTCTGTGTGATGTATTGCGCCCATCCTTCGACATAGGGCCCATTGCCGAAGATGGCGCGGAGGACACGGCGGTTTTTGGGTTCGATGGCGTTGGCGAATTCGCCCTGCACGTAATGCCCCGGCATGGCTTCGTGGATCACCAGCAGTTTCAGATTGAAGAAATTGTATTCGCGCAGTTTTGATTCGACGCGCGCTTTCGGCCAGTCTGGAGGGACCGGCGTGATCCAGAAGAAGGCGCCGAGCTGCGGCTCGAGCACCGGGGCCGGGTTGAATCCCCCAACGCCATAAATGCCGCGCTCGAATTCCGGAGTGGGGATTACCTGCAGGTTGTCGTGAGCCGGCAGAGTGAGAAGGTTCTTTGTGCGGGCGAAATCGCGGGCCTCATCGAGATCCTTGCGCGCGTCGTCCATATAGGTGGCGGGCGTCGAGTGCTTTTCCGCGATATTGTCGAGAACCTCGCGGACGATTTTGTTGAGCCGGTCGTCGCCTTTCAGATCGCTGTGGTCTCCGTGGGCCGGGTATCGCGCCGCATGAAGAGGCAGCGACAATTCCAGCATGCGCGCGCGGACTTCTTTGAGGCGCGTCTCGGCATCCTGCAGGACCTGATCCGGTGTACGATCGGTCGCAAGGGCGAGCTTGAATTTGGTGGCGTAGTGGTCGGCGCCCAGACGCCAGTCCGGAGGATGCTCTCTGTTTCGCTTCGGCAATTCGGTGTCAAGGAACTTGTTGAGGTCACGCAGGGACTCGATCGCACCCTCGGCGACTGCGTCGTATGCCTTCTTCTGGTCCGCGGGCACGCCAGCGCGCAGAGTCTTATCGATGAGGTCGATGTTCCCGTCGTTCTCTTCTTTTGCGACCTGCGCCCAGATTGGGGGCACGCCGCCGATCTGGCGTTTGGCGACGGTCACGAAATCCGGAATTTTTTCGAGACGCGCGATGATGTGGTCGTAACGTTGGGGTTTCGGTGCGTATTCGAGCACAAACGGATTGAACAACGCAGTGCCGAGCAACTCCACGTACGATTGCGGGGCGTGCCGCCAGGATTGCGCAATATCCACATCGAAAAGGGCGAGTCCAATCTGCGTGTCGATGATGTCATAATCGGCGCGGTCTTCAGGTGACAGCGAGGCCTTATCGAATCCTTCGAGGCGTTTGTGCATGTTGATGTAGTAGTCCCGTTGCTTCTGGATGGCGGGAAAACTGATGTCGTCGAGTTGGCGATCGAAATCCTGACCGTTGAGTTTGTGGAGTCCCTGGCCGGATGCGGTCACGGGTGAGAAGGCGAGGGTGGTGTTGATGAAATCCTCGGCGACTTTGCTGAATTCCGGCGCCGGCGTTTTACGGGCGCAGCAGATCGTGAAGGCGAGAAGCAGGATGGCAGGGAAGATCGGGCGCATGCTTGTCGAATTATACGGAAGAGCGGGGCTGCGTGAACGAGCCGCCCTGGCGACGAGGGCGCGGGAGCGAAAATCAGCGGATTTCATGCAAGAATAACGGCATATGTCCATTGTCCGCATCACGCTGTCCGGCGTTTTGTTCGCCGCATCGCTTTTTGCACAAACCGACTTGAAGGAAACGCCCAGCTTTGACCTTGGGGCGATCGACCGCAGTGCCAATCCGTGCAATGACTTTTACCAGTACGCATGCGGCACGTGGCTGAAGAACAATCCGATCCCGCCCGATCAGGCGTCATGGGGACGATTCAGCGAGTTGGCGGAGCGCAACCGGACCATTCTGCGGCAGATTCTCGAGAAGGCCTCCACCGCGACGGCGCGCGATGCGGACACCCAGAAGATCGGCGACTACTACTCCTCGTGCATGGATGAGAGCGCCATCAACAAGAAAGGGCTGGAGCCCGTGAAGGCCGAGCTCGACCGCATTCGCGCCGTCAAGAACACGCGGGATCTTTCCGCGGAGATCGGCCGGCTGCATCGCATCGCCGTCGATGTCCTCTTTAACTTCTCCTCCGGGCAGGATTTCAAGGATTCCAACGCGGAGATCGGACAGGCCGATCAGGGCGGGCTTGGACTGCCGGAAAAGGATTATTACTTCCGCACTGACGCCAAGGCCGTCGACACCCGCAAAGAATATGTCGCGCATGTCAGCCGCATGCTGCAATTGACCGGCGTGCCCGCGGCCGAGGCCGCAAAGCAGGCGGATACGATCATGCGCATCGAGACGACCCTGGCCAAAGTTTCGCTCGATATCACTTCGCGGCGCGACCCCGTGCAGGTTTACCACAAGATGAAGCTGGCGGAGTTCGAGGCACTGGAAGATTCGTTCAGCTGGAGCGTTTATTTCGCGGCTCTTCAGACGCCGCCGATGGCCACCCTCAACGTCGCGGTCCCGGACTTCTTCAAGGGCGAAGAAAAGATGCTGAAGACCACGCCCATAGCGGACTGGATCACGTACCTAACCTTCCATCTGGTTCATAGCCAGGCGGCCATTCTGCCTGTCAAATTCGAGGACGAGAATTTCGCGTTCTACGGGAAGTTTCTGACAGGTGAAAAAGAACAGAAGGCGCGCTGGAAACGCTGCGTGGCGGCCACAGACGGCGATCTTGGTGAAGCCCTTGGCAAGGCTTATGTGGACTTGACATTCGGCCGGGAAGGGAAGCAGCGTACGCTGGATATGGTCCATCACCTCGAGGGCGCGATGATGCAGGACCTGAATCAGCTGACATGGATGACGCCCGCGACGAAGAAACGGGCACTCGAGAAACTGCAGGCCATCACCAACAAAATTGGCTATCCGGACAAATGGCGTGACTATTCGGCGCTAAAGATCGTGCGCGGCGATGCGCTGGGGAATTCTCTGCGGGCCAACGAATTCGAAGTCAACCGGGAGCTGCAGAAAATCGGCAGGCCGGTCGACCGGCTCGAATGGGGCATGACGCCTCCGACCGTCAATGCCTATTACGATCCGCAGATGAACAACATCAATTTCCCGGCCGGAATTCTTCAGCCACCATTCTTCGACAAGAAGGCGAACGATGCCATCAATTATGGAGCGATCGGCGCCGTGATCGGGCACGAATTGACGCACGGCTTTGACGACGAAGGACGGCAGTTCGATCCGAAAGGGAATCTCAATGACTGGTGGACTGCCACCGACGCGAAGGCGTTTGACCAGCGCGAAGAGTGTCTGGTGAAGGAATATTCCGGCTTCGAACTCAAGGGCGGCGTACACATGAACGGCAAGCTGACACTCGGGGAGAATACGGCGGACAATGGCGGCGTCCGCATCGCGTGGATGGCCCTGATGAACGATCTTGCCGGCAAGACACTGCCGAAAATGGCCGGATACGACGAGAGTCAGCAGTTTTTCCTGGGCTTCGGCCAGATCTGGTGCACGAACGAGACAGCAGAAGTGGAGCGCCTGCACGCTCAGACGGACCCCCACGCAATCGATCGTTTTCGTGTGAACGGGACCCTGTCGAATATGCCGGAGTTCCAGAAGGCGTTCGGATGCAGGGAAGGGCTGCCAATGGTCCGCAGCGGCAACGCGTGCCACGTCTGGTAAGAAAGAGATTGTGTACCGGTGACGGTCTTGACGCAGTAGTGTGGCAGCATGTTCAACCGAGGCCTCTTTATTTGACTAAAACGCCGGCGGCAAGACCGCCAGCAATACATTTTCACGGGTGATGATCCGGCTGATCCGCGCAGGCTCGTTGATCGAGTCATCGTCATCTTCCGTTGGCTCGTTGACGTGATAATAGTACGTCACCACACCCGCCACGATGAGGGTCGCGATCAAAACGGAAAAGTAAACGACTGAGCGGCGCGTAATTCCGCCCTCGTTTCGCACGAGATTGGCGGTGATGGCGACGATCAACCCCGCCGCGGCCACGCTTATGCCCAGCTTCCACGGCCAGAACATCAGGTCCAGATGATACTGGCCGCCGACCTGGCTCCAGAAGGTGAAAATCACCTGGACCGTCAGCAGAAATTCGACGATCAGCAGCGGGCGGAGAAAGCGTTTGTCCATGGGCGGCGCCGGTAAGTATTTGTGAACGAAACGGCTCCCGGAGCCGTATCCCTATTAGAATAGCCTTTGGAACGTATGGCGGATACTTCAGCAGACAGCACACCACCCTTGCGTTTCCAACTGACCAGCGGCGTGGGGCTGGCCTGGGATTCTCTGCGCGCCCACAAGCTTCGTACATTCCTGACGCTTCTCGGCATCATGATCGGCGTGGCGAGCGTGATCCTCGTCGGTTCTGCGATCGACGGGCTTGGACTCTACGCTCAGGAAAGTACGGCGAAGACGTTCGGCAGCGAATCCTTCGTGCTTCAGCAGGTCACCAACGCACGCTCACGTAAGGAATACTTCGACAAAATCAAGTACAACCGCGAACTGAAGCTGGCTGATGAGCACTATCTCGAACTGATAAACGGCGATCACGCCCTGTATAGCGCTTACCGAAATCAAAACATCGATACGAAGCGCGACAACCTGACGTCGGAAAATACGACCGTTATCGGCGCTGAATCCGATCTTCCGGACATCCGCGACATGGTGATGGTCGACGGGCGCTTCTTTAGCAAGACGGAGGAGCAAAACGCCGCATTTGTTGCAGTTATCGGCGACGACCTCAAGAACAATCTATTCCCTTCGGGAGCCTCCCCGGTCGGGAAGACGTTCAAGATCCAGGGTCTGGAATTCACGGTCGTGGGTGTTCAGGAGCGTCTTGGATCCTCGTTCGGGCGCAGCCAGGACAACGCGACCATGATTCCGATCACCACGTTCAACAGACTCTTCGGGCCGGGCCGCTCGATCGCAATTTTCGGACGGCCGCGGCCCTCGAGCGGGGAAACGATGCAGCAGGCGCTTGACCTGACGCGCGTCGCCCTGCGGGCAAGATTTCATCAGACGCCCGGGCAGGCCGACAAATTCGATTTCATCACCCCCGACGCGATCCGCGCCTTCATCGACAATCTGCTTTCGCTGGTGGCCGCCGTGGTCGTGCCGATCACGAGCATCTCCCTTGTGGTGGGCGGCATCGTGATCATGAACATTATGCTGGTGAGCGTCACGGAGCGGACGCGGGAGATCGGAATCCGCAAATCACTCGGAGCGCGGCGTTCCGACATCATGATGCAGGTTTTGATCGAGGCCGTCATCATGGCTTTCGCGGGAGGCGCGATAGGTGTTGGTCTCGGCGCGATCATCACAAAGATTCTGACCGCGGCGTTTGGTGTGACGCTGCGTGTCACGCCCGCTTATGTTGTGCTGTCTGTGTTCGTTTCAGGTGGTGTGGGCGTGATCAGCGGCTGGTATCCCGCATCGAAGGCCGCGAAGCTCGACCCGATTGTGGCGCTGAGGGCCGAATAGCAAGGCATGAACATTTCTCCGCGGGAAAACATTTCCATGGCTATGGATGCCGTCTGGACCCACAGGTTCCGTTCGGGACTGACGGTGCTCGGCATCGTTATCGGAATCACCACCGTCGTCACCGTTGCATCACTGTTGACGGGCTTGCGGGCGGGTGTCGTGACGTTCTTCAATGAGCTGGGTCCGGACAATATTTTTGTGTCCAGAAACAGCGGCGGTCCAGGTGATGGAGGCACAGTCAAGGAACGAAAGCGCCGCCCATTGTTGCCCGAGTATGCCGACGTCATCCGGCGCTTCTCAAGCACGGTAGACGACGTTGCCCTGACGCTGGCGATTCCGGCTGCAACCGATGGCGTTCTGATCACTGCAAAAGTTCCCGGCTACGATACGGATTCGTTGTCGATCATGGGCGCGTCGCCCAACTCGATCGATCTTACGCCTCGCGGATTCGACCAGGGCCGCTACTTCACCGAGGAAGAGAATAACCGCCGAGCAAAGGTCGCCGTGCTGGGATACGACATCGCGCACACGCTTTTTCCGGATGGCAACGCGGTGAACAGAACGTTCTCGATGGATGGCGCAGAGTACACGGTGGTCGGCGTGGTCGAAAAGGCCAAAGGCGGCTTCCTCGGCCAGAACGATCAGGACACGGAAGTCGACATTCCCCTCAAGACGGCGATTAGCCGGTATCCGCAGGTGAATGCATGGATGTTTACCTGTAAAGCCAAGCCTGGAATGCGCAAGGATGCCTATGACGATGTCGAGGCGATCATGCGGCGCACACGGCACGTGTCTAAAGACCAGGAGGACGATTTCAGTCTCCAGACTCCGGACCAAATCCTGCATCAGTTTGACCAGATCACCGGCCTGATCGGTCTGATCGCCATCGCGATTTCCGGACTCGGCCTGCTCGTCGGCGGCATCGGCGTCATGAACATCATGCTGGTCAGCGTGACGGAGCGGACGCGCGAGATTGGGATCCGAAAGGCTTTGGGCGCCCGGCGGCTCGATATCATCGGCCAATTTCTTGCGGAGGCGATGGCGCTGACGAGCAGCGGTGGACTGCTGGGAATCGTGGTCGC
>DATAZF010000090.1:0-25229 GCA_036272235.1 Bryobacteraceae bacterium
CCCGTGCAATCCCCGCGAGATCGGACAAGATCCGCAGATTGCCCCAACCGGCGGCAAGCTCCGAAACCGCCTCCGCCTGTCCGATACCCAGTTCCAGTGCGAGAATCCCACCCGCCTTCAGCACGCGCCACGCCTCCGGGATCAACCGCCGATAAACCGACAAACCCGACGGCCCTCCGAACAGAGCCAGCGAAGGCTCCCAATCCCGTACCTCGCGCTGCAGCGACGCGCGTGCGGAAAACGGAATGTATGGAGGGTTCGAAACAACGACATCCGCGCTGCCGTCCGCAAAGGGCTTCAGAAGATCGGCCTCGAGGAACTGCACGCGCCCCCCGAGTTTTCCGGCGTTGGCGTGCGCGAGAGCACAGGCTTCGAACGAAAGATCCGTCGCAATCACCGGCCGCCCCAGCTCCAGCGAAAGTGTAGCCGCAATGATTCCCGACCCGGTTCCGACATCAATCACCACGCCAGCGGGTCGCAGCTTCAGAACCGTCTCGACCAGTAGCTCCGTCTCAGGCCTTGGAATCAATACATCCCGTGACACGATGAACTCGCGTCCGAAAAATTCCTGATGTTTTGTGATGTACTGGGTCGGCTTGCCCTTGAGCCGCTCGTCAAGATAGCGCCCGTAGTGCAGCCATTCGACCTCGCGCAGCTCCTGCTCCGGATGCGCGAAGAAATAAGTCCGATCGCAATGGACCGCGTGTCCGAGCAGTACTTCAGCGGTGAGCCGCGGTTCCAGGATCCCGTCGCGGCCCAGCAGTTCCGACCCCTGCTCGAGCGCTGTCCGGATGGTCATCGGCCCTGCGTTTGCCCTTTGCGAAAGGATCTATGCGGCGGCGCCTTCTTTTTGCAGCTTCTCAGCCTGGTAGTGGGCGCTCAATGCATCGAAGATCTGGTCGAGCTTGCCATCCATCACCAGGTCGAGCTGGTGAAGCGTGAGCCCGATGCGATGGTCCGTCAAACGGTTTTGCGGAAAGTTATACGTGCGGATCTTCTCGCTGCGATCGCCGGTTCCGACCATCGTCCGCCGCTCCGCCCCGATGGCTGCCTGCTGCTTTTCAAGCTCGATCTCGTAAAGCCGCGAGCGCAGCACGCGCATCGCTTTCGCGCGGTTCTTGATCTGCGATTTCTCGTCCTGGCAGGAAACAATGACTCCGGTCGGAAGGTGCGTGATGCGCACCGCCGAGTAGGTCGTGTTCACTGACTGCCCGCCCGGTCCGGAGGAGCAGAAGGTGTCGATGCGAATGTCCTTCTCTTCGATCTTCACTTCGACTTCGTCGGCTTCGGGCAGCACTGCCACGGTGATTGCGGAGGTGTGCACCCGCCCCTGCTGCTCGGTCGCCGGCACACGCTGTACCCGGTGCACGCCGCTTTCATACTTCAGCTTGCTGTAAACTTTGTTGCCGCTGACGAGCGCCAGAACTTCCTTCAGTCCGCCCACCGCCGACTCGCTGCTCGACGTTACTTCTACCTTCCAGCGCTGCGTTTCGAAATAGCGGCAGTACATCCGGAAAACTTCAGCCGCGAACAGGCTCGCTTCGTCTCCGCCCGTGCCTGCGCGGATTTCGAGCACCACGTCCTTATCGTCCAGAGGATCTTTCGGCAGCAGCAGGAGCTTGATGTCTTCCTCCATCTGCCGAATCGCAGGCTCAAGCCGCTCGACTTCAAGCGTCGCGAGCTCACGCATATCCGGATCGGATTCGTCGAGCATCATCCGCGCCTGCGCGAGCTGATCAGACGCCTCGCGATACTCGCGGTACTTCGAGATGACCTCCGACAGATCGCTGTGCGCTTTGGAAATCTTGCGGTATTGTTCGCCGTCGCTGATGATCGCGGGATCCGCCATCTGCGCGGTCAGCTCGTCAAAATGTTTTTCAAGCTGGTCGAGTTTGTGCGCGTATTGCATGGCGTTTGCCGATCTCGCTTACGCGATTACGAGTTCGCCGCCCTGCTTCGCTTCGAGCGCCATGGCTCCCTGGAGCGCGTGTACCGCGACGGCGGTCTGTTCATCCGAAGGGGGCTGCGTGGTGATGCGTTGCGTCCACAATCCGGGCACTGTCAGGACCGCGAAAAACGAACCGCGCCTTTTGGCCGCGAACCGGATGAGCTCATAGCTTAATCCGACGATAAAAGGCAGGAACAAAAGGCGCTCGCCCATCTTCGCAGCCATTGACGCCGGCGCGGGAACAATGATGTATACGATCGCCGAAATCAGCATGATCACGAACATGAAGCTCGTGCCGCAGCGCGGATGCCACGTGACAAACTTCTGCGCATTCTCGACGCTGACCGGCGTACCGGCTTCGAAATTGAAGACGACCTTGTGCTCGGCTCCGTGAAATTCGAAGACCCGCCGGATATCTTTGGCCCGCGACAGCAGCAACATAAACCCGACAAAGATGGCCAGGCGGAAAAAGCCGCCGAGAGCGTTCTTCGCAATCTGGCCGTGCAGAACTGGCGCCCAGCGGCTCAGAAAGTCGGTCGTAACGATCGGGACGTATTCGTAGAGCGCGAGGAAAAAGGCGAGCGAGAAAATCACCTGCACCGTCATCACCCACTGCGGGATTTCCGTGGGCTTCTCGCTGGAGCCATCGTCGAGCGCGGCATTGGTCGAGAACTTGAGAGCTTTGAGGCCGAGAGTCATGGCCTGGCCGAGGGTGCCGAGACCGCGCAGAAGGGGGTATTTGAGCCAGTGGTACTTCTCCGACATGCGTGCGACGGGCATTTCCTCGGTGATGATTTCACCGGATGCCTTGCGGACAGCCACGCAGTAGCTGTGGGGTGCTCGCATCATGACGCCTTCCATCACCGCCTGCCCTCCGACGAGCGTCTCCTCGCCGCCTTCCAGAATGGGCAGCATCTGGACTTGCGCGAAAAGGCGAATAAAATTACGAATTGTCACGATGCCGGAAACCTCGAATTCTCTGAACCACTATTATACGTGGACGCCGGTGAGGAGCCTCACAGGTACCAGTCGCAACACGCTAATAAAGACACCATTGAAAGGGCAGCGCTTCGAGAGTCCGGAGGCGGCCATGTTCGCCGAATACAAACCGTGGTTGCTGCCATGCCGCTGGAACCAGGCTTATGCAGCCTGTTTGCCTTTCTGCGCGTTTTCCTTCCGCAGTTTACTGAACACAAATCCGCCCAGCATCAGCAAGGTAGCCGCACCCGCCCCACGCAGGATGTCTATCGCAACAAATGTATATTTCGCCGAATGCGGATCGAAGTGGTAGCAGAACAGAAGAATCTGGTCGACTTTGGTGCCGATCTTGTTATTTGAAGCCTGCACCAGCCCGAAGCGCATGTCTTTCGGCGAGTAATCGATCCCGTAAAAATACTTGGATAGTCTTCCTTCGGGGGTCAGAAGGTAAATGGCGCTCGCGTGAGCGAATGCCGCGGTCTGAGCGTCCCATTTGTATCGGAAACCCACTGCCTGCGAGATCCGGTCGATCGATGCCTGGTCTCCTGTGAGGAAATGCCAGCCATTGGCGGTCTCCGGATGACCGTAGTCCTTCATGTACACTTCCTTCTTCGCCATCGCCTGTTTAGGCGTTTCCCGTGCGTCGAAGCTGACCGCCAGAATGTCGTAGTCCTTACCCGGCGTAAGCGTCATCTGCCTCGCGGCTCGGGTCATTCCGTTCATTATCTGCGTGCAGAGCATGGGGCACTCGTAGTACACAAGCGCCAGCACCACCGGTCGCTTCCCGAAGTACTTGCCTAATGGGACCGTCTGCCCGAACTCATCCCGAAACGGGGCATCGAGAGGCAACTGTGTATTCAAACGCTGCTCGATCGTGACATCGGAAAGCGCCTGCGGTCGCGCACCAGTCCTGGTGTTCTGAATACCTCCAACCGCCCCGCCCTGCGGTCCGGTCAGCGCTGGTTCTGAACCTTGTCCAGGTGCGGATTGCTGCGCAGGAACCCCCTGCGCGAGGAATACTGATATAGCCAGAATGTAGAGTGTGGTTTTCATTCGAGGTCCGCGCGGAGCTTGAGACCAGCGGGATTCGAATCCTTCGACGGTTGCGATAACGCAGTGGGGAAGGCCGGATCGCGCTTATTTCATCGATCGCTCAAACGCCACAGGTAACAGGTTATCACTTGAGGCAGGATGCCGGGCTACTTGCGTCCGGCGCGTCGGAACAGAGTGAAGTTGTTCCTTACCGGCCTCTACTCTGATCGCTTCCGCTAAACATCTTCAGATTCAACGCGCTGCCCGCGGTTTGATATTTTCTCCGAGTTAGTTGGTACGATCACGAATAATTCGTTGAACGACGCTCTCGAAGTATCCAGATGCATCGTTCGGATAGCGAGCCCTCTTCAGATGTCACCGGTACGATCCCTCCCGGGCACGCGTCGCGGGTTGTGCGTGAGCGCGATCTGAACCCCTGGTCACGAGGGCGCGGCGGAGGTTGCTGCCTGTTGCCGCCGCTGGTCTGACTTCACGACCTCGTAAGGCCACGCGATGGCGGAAAATCCGGCGCCATCGGTGCCTGTTACCCCGCATTCACACCGGTAGAGCGCCCGAAATCACAGGGGGACACGTGAAATCCACGCCAAATCGAGCTCTTCGATGCTAGCTTGTGGACTTGGTCAGCGTTGCATTGCCCTGTCCGCCGGCAACCCGCCAGAGTGGAGACCTATGCTCGATCTGGTCAAATTGGAAACATTCCGCACAGTTGCCAATACCGGGAGTTTTACCCGCGCCGGCTCCGAACTGGGCTACTCGCAATCAACCATAACGGCCCACATCCAGGCACTCGAACGTGAAGTCGGAGCTCCGCTTTTCGAACGAGCGCGTTTTTCGCGCGAGATCTCTCTTACGGAAATCGGCCAGCGGACTCTTGACTACGCTGGCCGCCTTCTGGCACTGGCGCAGGAGACTGCGATCGCCATCCATCCCGACTCCGAGCCGGGCGGTCAGTTGCGCGTGAGCGTCAACGCGCTCCTGCTGGCTTATCGTTTTCCCCGGATGCTGCGCAAATACCCGATGACGTATTCGCAGGTGCGCCTGACCATTGCTTCTTACACCGATCCGCGCGCGGTGGTCGCTACGGTGTTGAATGGTGCCGCTGATGTAGCGTTCGTCTTTGGCGAGGCCACGGGTTCCGATCGTGTCATCGCCGAAAAACTCGGCTCCGAGCGTTTGCTGGTTGTCTGCTCTCCCGACCACCCGCTGGCTCGCTTTCAAAAAACCGGCGCCCTGCCCGAGGACCTTGCGCGGAATCAGTTCTTCACATCGGATGCGTCCTGCGCCGTGCGCCTTCACTTCGAGCGCTTTCTGACCGACGAAGGCTTTCACATGGATGAGACCACCGACGCCGGCAGTATCGAGGCGGTGAAGCGGTGCGCAGCCGAAGGTATGGGCTTCGGCTTCGTGCCGTCTTTTGCGGTGACTCGAGAGCTCAGCGCGCGTGAGCTCATTGCGGTTCCAATCCGCAACGCCGATTTGCGGCTGGAGATCCAGATGGTTCGCAACGCGAAGACCTGGGTCTCACCCGCGCTGCGCGCTTTTTGGGAAATGGCCCGCCCGGATTTCGTGTTATCCTCCGCTGCCTGAACCTCAGGCATGGCAAAGCCGCGGCGCTCTTAGCCGCTCCAGCGGCTTCTGCGACAATCGGGAATCGATCCCGTTCCATGAGTGATCTCTCGCGTGAAGCTGACGGCGCCTCGATGACCGCGCGCCGTGCATCGGCGCCTGCGGCTCAGGTGGCCGGGTTCGTGCTCATCATTGCGTTGCTGGGACTCGACGCCTGGGTGGGCCTGCGCGGCGCCTCGGCCGTCGAAACCGAGCTCGCCGCCGTCGACCGCCGGCGGTCCGCCGGCGCAGCCCTGATCGATGACGTAATGGAACA
Organism: Bryobacteraceae bacterium; assembly: GCA_036272235.1. Classification (GTDB taxonomy): domain Bacteria; phylum Acidobacteriota; class Terriglobia; order Bryobacterales; family Bryobacteraceae; genus BOG-234. The sequence continues at coordinate 5,862 of DATAZF010000090.1, forward strand.
ACAGCAGACGCTGCGTGCCCTCGAAGCCGCTCTGCCAGCCGGTTCGGACACAGGACGAATGCCGGCAGAGTTGCAGGATCTCGCAGCCATCCGCTTCGCTCTGCAAAAACTCTTCGCCCGCGCTTCTCAACAGGCGCTGGACGCCGGCGCGTGGCGGGATGCCGAGGGCGCGTCGAATGAATTGACTCTCGCGATCGACCGCGTCATCCGCCTTCCCCACCGTAACGCGGCCGACCTGGCGCAGCTCCGCACCCTCCATGATCGGCTCGCCTCCAGCACCGCGCGGCTGATTCAGGCGAGCCGCGCCGGCAGCGACTCCACGCGCCTCCAGATCGACGAAACCCTGCGTCGGCAGGCCATACAGGACCGCCTGCTGCTTTCCGGATGTCTCTTCGTCGCCTGTCTCTTCCTCTGGACCGCGACCCGTACACACCGCCTGCTGAACGAGCAGTCCGAAGAGCTCAATCGCGTCTCGTGGCAGCTTCTCGACAAGCAGGAAACGCTGGCGCGCCGCCTCTCTCGCGAATTGCACGATGAGCTCGGGCAATCGCTCACCGCGCTGAAGACCAATTTTTTTCGCCATCAGTCCTCGGCGTGCGTGGACAAGGCGTGGCTGGAGGACTGTAACGAGCTGCTGCGGGATTCCATCCGCAACGCACACGAGATTTCTCAGCTCCTCCGCCCAACCGTTCTCGACGATTTCGGACTGGACTCCGCGCTGTCGTGGCTTTGTGAGCGCTTTGAGGAGCGCAATCGCATTCAGGTGCGCTATATCTCTGATTTTCACGGCAGGCTCGAAGGCCAGACCGAGACGCACGTGTTCCGCATCGCGCAGGAAGCGCTCACCAATGTGGCTCGTCACGCCGCCGCAACCGTCGTACGCGTCACTCTTCACCACCAGGGCGCCCCGGCAAGCGACGACGGGCGGCTGAGCCTGGAGATCTCCGATAACGGCGTGGGCCTGCCGCAGCCCGTTCGCATTCCTCTCGATTCTCTCGGTCTGACCGGCATGAAAGCCCGCGCCCGCAGCATGCAGGGTGAGATGCAGATCGAAAGCCGGCCCGGGCGCGGGGCCACGTTACGACTTACGATCCCTCTGCGGGACGCTTCGCATGAAAAAGAAGATCCGAATTCTGCTGGCTGACGACCATCGCATGGTCCGTCGGGGACTGCGTTTCATCCTGGAATCGCAGGATGACATGGAAGTCGTCGCCGAGGCCGATAATGGCCGCGAAGCTGTCGAGCAGACCATCGCATTGCGCCCGGATGTTGTCATTATGGACGTCACCATGCCGGAGCTGGGCGGCATCGAAGCCACGCGCCGCATTCGCGAATCGGCGGCGGGTACGAGGATTCTCGCCCTCAGTGTTCATCGCGATGGCGTTTACGTACGCGAAATCGTGCGGGCCGGCGCCGCGGGATACATCCTCAAGGAATCCGCCGACACCGAGCTGCTTGCCGCGACGCGCGCCATTGCCGAGGGCAACAGTTATCTGAGCCCCGAAGTCGCCGGTGCCGTCCTGCAGGACTATCGCAAGCGCGCCACCGATCCGATCGATCTTCTCAGTCCGCGCGAGCGCGAGATCCTGCAGCTTATCGCCGAAGGCATGACCAACAAGGAAATCGCCACGCACCTGAAGCTAAGCATCTATACGGTCGACGGGCACCGCACCCGGATCATGGAGAAGCTCGGCCTGCACAACATCGGAATGCTTGTACGCTTTGCGATCAAGCACGGCCTCGTGGATTAGGACTGTGGTACGGGTCGAAACATATCTAAAGATAGATACATAGCTTTCTTCAGACGCATCGATTTTCCAAAATTCACTCCCAGTATTTCGCATATAGAATTTTCGGATTTCCCCCAAGTCCCTCTCTTGTTACAGAATTGAATTCACTCCAACAGCTCTCGTGACACATCGCCGCCAGCGGCGGGAGTGTTTCAAACGCGTGTTCGCCATGGAAGGAACCGATGAAGAAGATCGAAGCGATAATTCAGCCTTTCAAGCTCGATGAAGTGAAGGACGCACTGACCGGAATCGGAGTCGAAGGAATGACGATCACCGACGTTCGCGGGCATGGGCGCCAGAAGGGTCACAAGGAAGTTTACCGGGGGCAGGAGTACAACGTCGACCTGCTCCCGAAGGTCAAAATCGAAGTGGTTGTCCCGCAGGCGCGTTTCGAGGAGGTTCTGAACGCGATCAAGTCCAGTGCTCGAACGGGGAAAATCGGCGACGGCAAGATTTTTGTGTACGATCTCGCGGACGCCATTCGTATCCGCAACGACGACCAGGGTGAAAGCGCTCTCTAAAGCGCCGCCGGTAGGAAATTTCAAATTCAACTCGAGGTGAAGGAAATGGGAGCGAATTCAACGCAGGCACAGGCAGTCGCCGCTTTTATCGTGGCTTTTGTTTTCATCGCGGCGGGCCTGGCCGCTGATATCAACTATCTCTGGGTCGTCCTGGGGCTCGCGCTGCTGGGAGCTTCCGTGGGGCTCTTCCTCAAGTGCAAACCCTGGGAACACAAAGAAGGCTGACGGAAAGGCATTGAGCGCACAGGCCGAAGGGCCATTGTGCGCGCTGACAAACGAAAGGACAACCGGAAATATGGCATACGTTGGCATCCTCGTAACGCTGCTGGGCTTCGGCGCCGCCGCCGCGAGCGTGGGCATCTCGTCAAGCAACAGCGTGAGACTCGTGATCGTACTGATTGGCATCGCCGTGAGCCTGTTCGGCATTCTCGGCATAATCAACCCCGCATTCCAGAAGAACGCTCCGTGGAGGAAGGAATAGATGAAGAGATCCGTTCTTATAACGTCCGCGCTTCTCATCAGCGCGCTGGCGGCATTCGGCCAGGCGCCGGCCGCTGCCCCTGCGCCCGCGCCTCTCCCGGCGGCCGCCGCCCCCATCACGATCGATGAGATCAAGGGGCTGCCGACTCCGGACAACGCCGCGCGGATCAAGGGCGATCCGGATGGCAGTCTGACGGGTAACGTCGGAGACATCCCGGTAGGTGATGCGAAGAAGGGTCTCTCGGTTGGCGACGTCGTCAATCAGATCGGCCAGAATCGCATCGCTGTCAACTTCGTGTGGACGCTGATCACCGGCTTCCTCGTCATGTTCATGCAGGCCGGCTTCGCCATCGTCGAGACCGGGCTCTGCCGCGCCAAGAATGCCAACCACACCATGATGATGAACTTCATGGTCTACGGTGTCGGCATGCTCGCCTACTGGCTCATCGGTTTTGCCATTCAGGAAGGCGGCGTGGGCGGCGTGGCCACTCTCGGTGGCGCCAATCCGCTGAACGACGAGTTCTCGATCATGCTCTTCGGCAAGGCCTGGGGACTTTTCGGAAAGCATGGCATCTTCCTCACGCAGGGCGGCACCTATGACGTCGGCGTGATGGTGATGTTCCTCTTCCAGATGGTGTTCATGGATACCGCGCTCACGATCGTCACCGGCACTGCCGCCGAACGCTGGAAGTATGCGGCATTTATGGTGTCGTCGTTCGTGATGGGCGCGTTCACTTATCCGCTCTTCGCCAACTGGGCCTGGGGCAACGGCTGGCTGGCCAACCTCGGCGGCAACTACGGACTCGGCCACGGTTACGCGGACTTCGCGGGCTCCGGTGTCGTGCACGCCGTCGGCGGAATCACGGCTCTGGCTCTGGGGATCATAATCGGCCCCCGGCTCGGCAAGTATTCACGCGGTGGAAAAGCCAATGCGATCGTAGGCCACGACATCGTGATTGTGCTGACCGGCTGCTTCATCCTCGCGTTCGGCTGGTTCGGTTTCAACCCCGGCTCCACACTCGCGGCGTCCGGCAACGGCGCGCTGCGAATCAGCTCCGTCGCGGTCAACACCATGCTCGCCGGCATGGCTGGGAGCTTCGGCGCGATGTTGTACATGTGGATGCGCTACGGGAAGCCTGACGCGTCGATGTCCGGTAACGGACTTCTCGCCGGACTCGTTGCGATCACCGCACCCAGCGGCTTCGTCAACCCAGTGGCGTCCGTCATCATCGGTCTCATCGCAGGCGTCCTTGTTTGTCTCGCCGTTGAATACTTCGATCGCGTCGTCAAAGTCGACGATCCTGTCGGCGCCATCTCGGTTCACGGTGTGAACGGAATCTGGGGCGTGATCTCTGTCGGGCTCTTCGCCGACGGCAAGAGCAACTACGGCGGCTCGTGGAACGGGGTCAACGGATCGGTGACCGGTCTCTTCTACGGTGACGCCGGCCAGCTCGTGGCGCAGTTGATCGGCGTGGCCACTCTGATCGGCTTCGTCTTCACCTTCAGCTTCGTGGTGAACCTGGTGATTGATGCCGTCGTCGGACAGCGTGTCGGCGCCAAGGTTGAGCTCGAAGGCCTCGACATTCCGGAAATGGGCGCGCTTGGCTATCCGGAGTTCGAGTTGAAGGCGCGGACCGCGGGAGCATAAACAATGACCACGGAACTCATGGCCCCGGCGTTGCTCGAAGTCAGTCCCGCGGCGCTGGCAACAGGCGAAGCGGCAGTCCCCGCGTATCCGCGGCGGCTGCCGCCGGTTCCGTGGCGGGATCCGCATTCGGTCCCGCCGGCATTACTGCAAAAGCATATCGGCGATCTCGAGAAAGCCTGCGAGCTCGATCCCGCGTCGGCTGGTCTGCGGACCTGCCTCGGCATGGCCTATGCCATGAACTTCCAGGTGTACAAATCGATGGACGCCCTGGAAGCCGCGGTCGCGGCCGAGCCCGATCACTTCTACGCGCAGTTTAAATATGCCGAGCTGCACTACCGGCTGCGGGCGCTCATCAAAGCCGAGAAGGAAACGGAGCGCGCCCTCGAACTTGCGGAGACGCAGTGGGAGTTCACGCTCGCGCGGCGGCAACTGCAGGAGATCCGAACGCTCATGCGCGCGGGTACTCAAAAGCCCGAATGGACGAAGTCATTGCGCATGCCCGTCCTTGTGCTGATGGCGATGGCCGTCGTCCTGTGTCTGATGGTTTACGGGAGATAAAACAATGTGGAAATGGCGGTATTATGCCGGCGCGGCGATTCTCGTCGCAGCGCTGCTGATCGGTAAAGCGGGAGTTCCTCCGGCGCCGGTGATCGCCGGACTGCTCGGCGTCGCGATGTTCATGCGGCGTCGCGCCTCCCGGCTTTCCTGACCCGGCTCTCCTGGACCACATCCGGCATGCCTCACAGCGGTACGGTCAGCATTCCCCTGGCCATGCTGATCCTTTTCGTCTCGGCGAAGGTCATGGCCGAGGTCGCGGAAAGGCTGCATCAGCCTGGCATCGTTGGAGAGATCCTCGCTGGCGTCCTCATTGGACCCAGCGTGCTCGGCTGGCTCCAGCCGAGTGAGTTTCTTTCCGCAATGTCCGATCTCGGCGCGATGTTTCTTCTGTTTCGCGTCGGTCTCGAAGTGAAATCGTCGGAGCTGTTGAAGGTCGGCGGTACCGCCCTCCTGGTCGCGTGTTCGGGCGTCGTCGTGCCTTTCCTCATGGGCGGCGCGATCATGCTCTGGTGGCACGCCGGAACCAACGAGGCGATCTTCGTGGGCGCTTCCATGGTGGCCACCAGCGTCGGTATCACGGCCCAGGTGCTCTCCGCCAAAGGGCTTCTGCACGAGATTTCGAGCAAAGTCATTCTCGCCGCCGCCGTAATCGATGACGTGCTGGGTCTGCTCGTGCTTGCCGTCGTCAGCAGCCTGACTCACGGCAAAGTGGACGTGTTCCAGCTCTCTCTCACTGCCCTCCTCGCTACGGGCTTCACTGTCATCGTCGCCAAGTGGGGCGGTCAGGCCTTGGGACGTGTGCTGCCCCGTGTGCATGAGACTCTGCGCGCCGCCGAGGGTCGCTTCGTGGTCGCGTTAAGCCTGCTGCTGGGACTCGCGGTGATCGCTGTGTCAACGGGTGTAGCAGCTATCGTGGGCGCATTCCTCGCTGGTCTCGCGCTCGCCGAAACCTCCGGACCGCGCGAGCGCGATCTCGCGCAGGGCGTCTCGGAATTCCTCGTGCCCTTCTTCCTCGCCGGCATCGGGCTGCGCGTGGACCTTTCCGCCTTCGCAAAGCCGTCCACGGCCGTGCTCGCGATCGTGATCCTTCTCGCCGCTCTTGTTTCGAAGTTCATCGGCTGCGGCATCGGCGCGCTCGGGCTCGGCAAGACCGAAGCCTTCCGGATCGGTGTTGGCATGGTGCCCCGTGGCGAGGTCGGGATGATCGTGGCCCAGATCGGCCTTGGCTTTGGAATCCTGACGCGGGAATCCTATGGAGTCGTCGTATTCATGTCGGTCGCGACCACGATCGTGGCGCCGCCGCTTATCAAAATCGCCTACCGCTCCCTGCTGGAAGCTGGAACAGCAGCGGAGCCGGAGGAAATCCTGCGTATGGGCTAAGCTCGCATGAACCGCGATCCAAAGTATCCAAATCCACCCTATGGCCAGCGCGGTAGCTTTCGCAAGCTCACGGTTACGCTGCCACAGGAGGTCTACGAGCGCCTGATACTCGAGTCGGCGAAGCGAAAGATTGCGGGAAAGCCCAACCAGCTCTTCTCGGAGCTCCTGCGCGAAGCGCTGATCGACTACCTGGATCGCCTCGACGGCGAGGCGAGACTGGCGGGTCAGGCTGGTTGCTAAGTTCTCTGGCGGGCGAACGGGTCAGCTCACTGTGAGGCTCGGGCTCCAGCCCTGCGCACCTTCAGATCACAGACGAAATTCAGACGCGTAACCACGTCGCTTAAAGACGGCGGGAAGAAATCTGCCACGGAGATCCGCGTACACCTTATCGCGCCTGGCTTGCATCCGCTCTGACAAATACTTCAACCGGACGCCGGGCAGGGAAGTCCCTCGGCGCAGTCCTGAGCCTGCAATCCTGTAGCGGTTTTGTATTGGTCTCGCGCGAACTGGAGAAAACACAGCCGCTCTGAAAGGTTGGCGCTTGGTTCGCGATTTGGTTTAGTAAGTCACTTTTTCGTTGCGGCAGGCGTAATCGAACCACCCGCGGCGCGCGCGACTCTTGGCACGATAGTGAAATCCGGCAGGGCTGTCTTTTCCGCTTTCCCGCGCATCGATGCGAAAGCGTCGTCCAGCTCGAATATATGCGCCCTGCTCAAGTCGAGCGAGTGCTCCTCGGGTTGGTAAGTGGTGCCTCTCGGATAATCCAGATAAGGAGTTCGCGTCTGCTCGATGTGAGTGCCCAGAACGTGTGCTATGGGGTGCTCGCGGGCGAAGTCCGCCAGTCGGTGGGCGCTGGCCGCGAAAACGGGAACGTCCGCTTCGGAGACGGACAGCCGGCCAGGATAAAGGCTGTCTCCTGTCAGAAGATTTCCGGTCAGCCTGTCATAGAGCGCAATACTCGCGTCGTTGTGCCCGGGTATCGGAATTACGTCGATCATACGCTCCCCAAGATCGATATGACCAATATCCGTCGGCCATTGCGCAATACCAGCTGCCTTTCGCACTTCGGCGGGGGTCGCCGCGATGAACTGTACCCCCGGCAGCGACTGGAACTGGCTGTCTCCGGCAACGTGATCGCCATGAGCATGAGAGTGGATGACGACCAGCGAAACAGGAGCGTGATTTTTCTTCTTCGCCCACGCGGCTATCAGGCGCATAATCACGGGAGCGGTCGGCACCGTGGCCACGCCGGTATCCTCGAGCAACGCCTTGTCGCGGCCGAAAATCAGGTATAGGAACGGCTTCTCGTAATGTATGCAACCTGATTCGCGCAGGATGTAGAAGTCCTCGTTGTATTGCTGAACCTGCCAGTCCGGCACCGTCAGACAATTGGGCCCTCCGGTTTTCCAGGCAACCGGCACCGTACCCGGCTGCAGACCCAGGCCGGTACCAGCCTGTATCGAAGCTGGCAATCGCGCGCCGGGAGCCTGTGGCACGACCGCGAAATCGGGATAGACGACCGTCTCCGGCTTGCCATCCATTTTGAGGAACGCCTCGTTCAATTCGAGGACATGCGCGCGGCTCATCCCGAGCACGTGTTCTTCCGGTTGGTAAGTGGTGCCTCTCGGGTAGTCGAAGTAAGGCTTGCTCCCTTCTTCAATGTGGGTTCCGAGCACGTGGGCGATAGGATGCTCCGCGACGAAGGCAACCAGCCGGCGCGCACTCGCCGCATATACAGGAATGTCGGCCGCGGGAACGTAAAGGCGTCCGGGATAAAGGCTGTCGCCCGTCAGCAGATTTCCGGTGAGGCGATCATAAAGAGCGATGCTCGCATTGTGATGTCCCGGAATCGGGATCACGTCGATCACGCGGCGGCCCAGGTCGATCTTCCCGAGGCCTGTTGGCCAGTCGGAGATCCCACTGGCTTTCTCCACTTCCGCCGGCGTCGCCGCGATAAACTGCACGCCCGGCAGAGCCTTGAATTGCGGATCTCCGGCCGTGTGGTCGCCATGCCCATGAGAGTGTATGACAACAAGGGAGACCGGCGCGTGGTTCTTTTTCTTCGCCCATTTGGCGAGGAGGTCCATGATCACCGGGGCGGTGGGGACAACTCCGACTCCGGTGTCTTCCAGCAGTGCTTTTTCCTCGCCGAATATCAGATAGAGGAACGGCTTCTCGGCGTTAATGCAGCCCGACTCGCGGAGGATATAAAAGTCGTCGTTGTAAGCATGCACCTGCCAATCGGGGACAGTGGAGCAGTCCGGGCCTCCGGTGAGCCACGGCTCGGCAAGGGAACCCGGTTGCAGACCCGCGCCATCGGACTCGGATGCCACGGCGCCCGCGATCACGAGGCACGCCGCAGCCAAATGGGCAACCATCAGCGCCCGTTTCATGGTTAATCGCGGCATAAGGTTTACTGTCCCGCGTCGGGCAGAGCGTTCCATGCTGTCATCGGCATGTCGACGCCGGGAAAGGCAACTTTGGTGAAGGGCCAACTCGTCTTGATCCACTCGCGAACGGCCCCTGCGAGCTCCGGCTCCAGATTTTCTTTGGCGCCCCGCTCCGTCATCAGGAAACGAACCGTGGCATCGTAACCTTCCTTCTTACTCGGATTGATATAAACGCACGCCACTTCCTCTCCTCCATCGGCAGTCATGACTCCGTAGGCGAACGAGGTCAGATGCTCGAACTCCCAGCGGTGCCGCTTCAGCTCCCCATAATCCTCTTCGATTGTGCTGCGCATGGGCCCGGAACGCCCGGCCGCGTGCTCGAGAGCGGCGTAGTCCGGCTTGAGAATTTCAGGCTCCAGAATATTCCACTTGTAGTCGCGAATGGCCGGCGGCGGTGGAACCAGAACCTTATCCGAAACGAACTTCGCCTTACCGGTCGCATAACCGACCGACGTTGTGGGCGATGCCACCACTAAAGCAGGCGTGCACCTCGAGGACTGAGCCACACACACCGAATAATGGATCCAGCGAGGTTCAGTCGCCCCAAGGGTTGCGGTCCATTCGGCCCCATCCTGAGAAAACTCGCTGCGCGTTTCCTTTTCATTCAGCTTTGTCCGCAGCTCGAAAGCAGAACCGGCCGCCGGATTCAAAACCTTCATACGAAACCTCGCAGGCTGGCCGGGGATGAAAACCGCAAGGTCTTCCACGAGCACATCCGGCTTACCGTCGCCGTCGAGGTCGGCTGGCTGCGCATCTTCAGTCCAGCTGTGCGGGGCGACGGAAGTGACCTTTTCCGGCAGAAACCGCCACACTCTTCCCTCGCGGCCATTGGAAAGCCACACATACCCCAGACCGGCGCGAAGGGCGTCGCCGCCCGAACCGGTCAACTGAGCGGTAACCTTTCCAGTCGCCGGATCGATACGCGAAACCGGGATCGTCCTTGCCGACACCCATACCGCGCCCTCACCGGTGGCGATATCGCCGCCCGCGCCAGGCACGCCGGCTTCGATGGTGGCCACTACCTTCATGGTTCGCGGATCTATCTTCGATATCGTGCCCGCGCCCTGATTCAGCGTCCAGACATAACCTTCGCCGGCCGCCATGAAGCGCGGGCTCTTATCTACGGGAATCTCGGCTATTACTGTATTGGTCGCAGGATGAATGACACTTACCAGACTCTTATCGGTACTTGAGACCCACACGAGGTTATATCCGAACACCGCTGTGTAAGACCCCGGAGCTACCGCGATCGACGCGATGACCTTGTTGGTAGCAGGATCTATGCGCGAGACAACTCCCTTCGGGTCGCTCGGCATCCAGGCCGAGCCCGCTCCGAACGCAATACCTCCTTCGCTGTTCGCCGGTCCAACAGGAACTTTCGCCACAACCTGATTGGTCTTCAGATCGATGCGATAAATCACGTGTTCTTCGCAGCTCGGCGACCAGAGAGTCCCCTCCGCCACGGCAAATCCGGAGCATGGCCGCTTCACGGGAATCGCGGCGACAACTTTGTCCGACATCGGGTCCATCCGGAAGACGGTATCCGTGCCCGAGCTGTTGGTATATACCGCTTCCGGTGTAAGAGCGAGCCAGTCAGGGCTACCCTTGACTCCATTCGCTTCGATCCTGTATTGAGCATCCGGAACCAGCCAGGACATCGGCGCCTGAACGCCTGGGATCCCCGGCTTTGGCGCTCTTTGAGGCGGCGTCTTCTGCTGGGCAGGCAAGTAAAAGGCCACCGCCAGCAGCCCGAGAAATAGAGACACGCAGCCGTGCCACGCGCGCGTAAGTCTTCGGTCCAAACGTTTGGCTGTCGTTTCTGATAACGGAAATTTCATCGTCCTCGTCTCCTTGGATCAACCGAGCCTGGATCAAGGGGCAGTGCCGCCAGGCAGCTACCCAGTCTCGGCTTACGGGGCCGGTTCAACTGAAACACTCAGGGGGAGCAATACGAAGAAAGTCACTGCGCCCAGGAACGTGGCCAAGTCGTCCTGGCGAAAAGCTCACTTCCCGAGGAGATCGGGAAAGCGCCGGGTCGTCCCGGGAAAAAGCTTTCTGCTAAATTAACATGCCAATATGACCTGTGCAAGTTTCGCGGCGCCTCAGATTCGGCCCTCTGCTTAGCCGCGAAATGCGGCCATCTCCAGATCCTCGCGCCCTTCCATCGCCGTCCCCTCAATCAACTTTTCCAGGCGCTCGACCTCTTCCCAGCGCAAATCGCCGGAGGGCATGCGCATCGAGGCGGGTACTTCGACATCCAGCAATACCCGCGAGCTCGCTTCCGCAAATCGCCGCCCCAGCATAACCACACGCGTGCCGAGGTAGATTGCCTCCGCGACGTTATGGGTGACGAAGAGAAAGGTCGTGCCTGTCTCGGTCCACAGATCACGCACGAGCCTTTGCATCCCGCTTCGCGTCGCCGGATCCAGCGCGCTGAACGCTTCATCCATCAAAAGAATCTTCGGCTGCATCATCAGAGCCTGCGCAATCGCGACGCGCTGTTGCATGCCGCCCGAAAGCTGATCCGGATATTTATTCGCGTCGCTTTCCTGTAAGCCCATTTGCCGCAGGTAAGCGTGAGCGCGCTCTCTTAGCTCCAGCCTGCGCCTGCGGAAGCGGAGCGACAACCGGCCCATCACGCCGAACTCCTCCATTTCGGGGCCGAAGGTAATGTTGTCAATGGTGGTCTTATCCGGGAACAGCGAGTATTTCTGCGGTACGTAGCCTCGATGCCGGTCCGGCCGGCCGCTCTCACAACCGTCGATCAACACCTGACCCGCCTTCGGCCGCTCCGCCCCGAGTATAAGCCTGAGCATCGTCGACTTACCACAGCCGGTTTGGCCGCATACCGCGATGAACTCACCGCGGTGGATGGTCAGGTCGAGACCATCGAGCACCTTCTTCGGCGCCTGGCCGCGCGTCTCGTATTCAACGCCAACGCCCCTCAACTCAATCAGTGGCTGCATCGGCCTTACCTAAGCTTCTCTGAACCATGGGTGCAGTTTTCGGTTGGCGAGGCGCATCGAAAGATCGATCAGGAACAGCAGCAAAGCCACCCAAAGGACATAAGGGATGATGATGTTCATCCCCATATGGCGGCGCAGCAGCGCGATGCGGAAGGCGAGCCCATCCTGCGAGGCAATCATCTCGCCCGCAAACAGAAACAGCATGATCGCCTTCAAATTCAGACGGATGCTGTTCAGAATGCGCGGCAGGATCTGCCGCAGGACCACCCGGTAAGTCACGCCGAAATCATGAGCGCCCAGCGTAAAGCCTTTTACGATCTGCTCCTTCGGAACACTCTTCGTCAGGTTGACCGTATCCAGAATGATCGTCGGCGTCACACCTATAACTATCAGCATGATCTTGGATAACTCATCGATGCCAAAAGCTATAAAAAGAATAGGCAGCACCGAAAGCGCGATGATCTTGTCGAAGAACAGAATGAAGCGAAGGAACAGCTCGCCGAAAACCGGAAACATTCCCATATGCAGACCCAACACCACTGCCGGAATCAGGAGCAGCATACTCCAGCCGAAGCGTTTGGCGCTGGCGACGGTGTCCGTCCAGAGCATTCCGGCGAAGAATCGCTTCACCACCGAAGCACCTTCGAGCTCCGGCGGCAGTTCCTGCTCGGCATCGGGCTTCAGAAACGCATCACTCATTCCCGCCGTAAGTTGCCTCAAGCTCGGGACTACTCTGTCGTCAGGGTTCTCGATATGCCGCGTATGAGCTGTATAGAAATAGAGTGAGATCCCCGCCGCGAACAGAAACCAGGAAAGCGTCCAGGCCGTCACGCGGCTTGGATTGGCGTCGATCCGGAGCAGCATCAGAGCTTACCTTCCTGGGCAAGATGCATATAGTTCGTCTCGAAACGGAGATGTACGCGATCCTTGTTGCCCTGCACGCTCCCGTCCGGGTACCTTATGCCCACAATGTCTGCCGATTTTGCATTTGCTCCCAGCAGTCCATGCGCAAAGCAGAACTGCCGCACCAGATTCATCTTCTGTTTGAAGTCGGCGGCGGTGGTGAATGACGCAGCCGATTCGGGTGTACGAAACAGATTGGTGGTTTTGAGCTGCTCTTTATAGGATTCGAGCGAATCTTCCGAGCCTGCGGCGATGTCGCGCAGAACCTTATCTGTTTCCGGGCCAGTACCCGACATCAGCTTTGTCGTCTCATACCAGGCGCCCGCCAGCGCCTTCGCGAAGCGTGCGCCCGAGCCATCGGGACGATTGAGGATGTCGGTGCGCACCACCATGAGGTCCACGATTTCGCCGGGAATCTGCGAGGAGTTAAAAAGCATCTTTACTCCTTTCGCCTTCCCGATCTGCGAAACCATTGGCTTCCACGTAACTACCGCATCCTGTGACGTGTCGGCGATAAAGGCGGTGGCGATGTCTGAATCGGATGTATTCACGAGTTTGACTTTGCGGGTCTGACTTTCGAGCCCGTTCAGCGTCATCGCTCGCTCAAACAGATATTCCGACACTGTCTTCTCGACCAGCAGGACCTTCCTCCCGGCCAATTGCTGCAGAGTGAGGTCATGGCGGGCCAGCAGGGCATCGTTGCCGTTCGAGTAGTCTCCTGTGATGATCGCGGTTGTGTCGATACCGGCCGCCGCCGGCATGTCGAGCGCCTCCATATTCGTCATCGCACAGGCGTCGACATTCTTCGCGACAAACGCATCCAGCGAAGGCGCGTAATCGAAGCGCTGCACCCGAATGCTGACGTTGTACTTATCGGCCCATTTGCGCAGAATGCCCGATCGGGCCATATAGCCCCAGGGATTCCAGCCGACGTAAACAGACCACCCGACGACAAATGATGGTTTTTCCGCCGCGGGAGAAAGAGTTGCGGTTATGAGTGAAATGAGGAGAAGAGAAAGTGAGCGCATGAGCAAGGCCCGAAATCGGTCTTTCACTGCGCTGTGATGGAGGGCTGACTGGGCCTTTAATCTCCAAGACCGGACAGCACAAGTATAACGCGGCAACACCGGATTTCACTATCAATTGAAGCGATAGATTTTTTCGATTGCGTCGGCGCCGTAACCTTGGGACTATACGTTTATGCAGGCTTGTCCAGCCGGAAGCGCGGGTCGTAAAATCGCCATTCACGTGCTGCTGCGGCTGAACGCAACTGACGTCTGCTGCGGCCCTCCTCAGCGGTAACTATCACCGGGTCTCCGGTGCTCAGATTCTTCTCGCCCGTTAACTTCTGGAAATGTTTTTCTTCATATGGAGAGCTGAACTATGCCGCAATCGGCCACGCCTGCCACCGTCCTCTGGGAGGACACAATCGCTCCCGGAGGCAGTTGGTCCCTGATCCTTCGCCGGGGCCGTTCGATCCGGCTGGAGGACCCCGAGGGAGGCGCCAACGTCGCGGGCCTCTTCTACAATTTCGCTTGCCCCGTCGAGCGTTACAACATGCCCGACACGCTCAAGGCGCAGCACACGGCGCATCTTACGAAAGGCTTCGTCCTCTACTCCGACATGGGCCGCGTACTCTGCTCCATCACGGATGACACCTGCGGATGGCATGATCCTCTGAGCGGTCATAACGACGCAGCCGCCATCGCGGCGCGCTATGGCCCGCACCATTATCAGGAACATCGCAACGAGTGGCGGCGGAATACGCGGGACAATCTTCTTGGGGAGCTTATGAAGTACGATCTGGGACTGCGCGATCTGGGCTCCTGCGTGAACTTCTTCAGCAAGGTGAAAGTGCAATCCGACGGCTCGATGGAATTCGTGCCGGGGAATTCGAAGGCCGGCGATTTCGTCGAGTTGCGCGCCGAGATGGATCTGCTCGTGATCCTGGATACAGGCCAGCATCCGTTCGACCCGAATCCTGCATACTCGCCGAGGCCTCTCCGGTTTTCGATTCGTACGGCGGCTCCGCCGGCACCCGACGACCCATGCCGGCTGGCCTGTCCGGAAAACAGCCGTGGATTTATCAATACGGAAAGGTTTTTCCTCTAGGTCCTTATGCCGCTACTGGAAAGCTCGCTCGATACTGCCGCGGCATCCTGCCGCCAAACCGTGCCGGCCGGGGATTACTGGATTCACGAGATCAAAGCCGGGCAGTCATTCCGCATCGTCGATCTCGAAGGGAATCAGGCCGTCGATACGATCTTCTACAGCGCCCGGGATACGTCGGAGCGCTACAGCGCGGAGGCCACGATCGCCGCTCAGCGGAATATCTACCTTACGACCGGAACTGACCTGCGATCGAATCTCGGCAACCCCATGCTGACCATCGTCGCCGACACGTGCGGCCGCCATGACACGCTCGGCGGCGCCTGCGCGCCCGAAAGCAACCAGGTGCGCTACGCCATCGAAAAGCGTCATATGCACGCCTGCCGCAGCAGTTTCCTGCTGGCGATTGCGGACCCGAAATGGCAACTCACAAAGCGTGATCTTGCACCCAACATCAACTTCTTCATGAATGTGCCGATCACGCCGGAGGGTGGTCTCACGTTCGAAGACGGCGTTTCCGATGCGAACAAGTACGTCGAAATGCTGGCCCATATGGATGTGATCTGCGTGATCAGCAACTGCCCGCAGCTAAACAATCCGTGCAACGCTTACAATCCGACGCCAATAGAGGTTCTGATCTGGGACAAATTCGAAGATCGGAAGACTTGATGTGTTCGCAAAAGTCCTGATTGCCAATCGCGGAGCCATCGCTTGCCGCATCATTCGTACGTTGAACCGGCTTGGCGCCGGTTCGGTGGCGGTCTATTCTGAAGCCGACCGGCACTCGCTGCACGTCACGATGGCCGATGAGAGCGTCCTGCTCGGGCCGCCGCCGGCCGCGCAGAGCTATCTCGATATCGACAAGGTTCTTGACGCCGCGCGCCGCACCGGAGCCGAGGCGATTCATCCGGGCTACGGTTTTCTGAGTGAGAACGCGGCGTTCGCCGAAGCCTGCGAAAACGCCGGCATCGCATTCATCGGCCCCACCCCCGGCCAGATGCGTTCGTTCGGCCTCAAACACACGGCGCGCCAGATTGCGGCGGAGAATGGCGTGCCTCTGCTGCCGGGCACATCGCTGCTTGCCCGGGCGGACGAGGCGAACTCGGAAGCGCTGCGCATCGGCCTGCCGGTCATGCTCAAGAGCACCGCGGGCGGCGGGGGTATCGGCATGCGTCTGTGCCGCGAGGCGGCGGAAGTCGTCGAAGCCTTTGCCTCAGTGGAGCGTACCAGCAAAGCCAGCTTCCGCGACGGCGGCATCTACCTTGAGAAGTTTGTAGACCGCGCGCGCCACATTGAAGTGCAGATTTTCGGCGACGGCGAGGGCGACGTCATTGAACTTGGCGAGCGCGATTGCTCGGTCCAGCGGCGCCATCAGAAGGTCGTCGAGGAAACGCCCGCGCCGGATCTGCCGCAGTCCGTTCGCGAAGCGCTGCTCGAATGCGCCGTGCGCCTGGGAAAGGCCGTGCACTACCGCTCCGCGGGCACGGTCGAGTTCGTATACGACGCGGATGCGCGAAATTTCTATTTTCTCGAAGTGAACACGCGGCTTCAGGTGGAGCACGGCGTTACCGAAGAAGTCACCGGGGTGGACCTCATCGAATGGATGGTGCGCGGTGCCGCGGGTGACCTCGGCTCATTGCAATCCCTGAAGCCACGCGCGGCGGGCCATTCGATTCAGGTACGCGTGTACGCCGAAGACCCGGGTAAAAGCTTTCAACCGAGCGCCGGAATTCTGACGGAGGCGATATTTCCGCCGGATGCCCGCGTCGAAACCTGGGTCGAGCGCGGGACGGAAGTCACCCCGTTTTACGACCCGATGCTGGCGAAAATCATCGTTCGAGACAACACCCGCCGCGGGTGTCTCGATGGGCTCCGGCGCGCGCTCGCTGAGACTTCGATCGCCGGTATCGAGACAAATATTCCTTACCTTCGGCAGATCGTCGACCACGAAGCCTTCGCGCGCGGCGGTGTGACCACGCAATTTCTGAGCTCGGTGACCTATTACAGCCGCACGATCGAAGTGCTCGACGGCGGAACCATGACAACCGTGCAGGACTACCCTGGGCGTATGGGCTACTGGCAGGTCGGCGTGCCGCCCTCCGGACCCATGGACTCCCTTTCTTTCCGGCTCGGAAACCGCATGCTTGGAAACGGGGAAGGCGCACCGGGCCTCGAATGCACAATCACCGGCCCTTCCCTGCGATTCCACTCCGAGACCGCTTTTGTGTTGACGGGCGCTGACTTCGGAGCCACGCTGGACGGCCTGCCATTGATGCCGGGCACTGTCTCGCAGGCTCCCGCGGGCGCTTTGCTCGAAATGCGCGAGTGCGCGGGCCCAGGCGTCCGGGCCTATGTGCTCGTGCGCGGCGGGCTTGAAGTGCCTGCCTATCTCGATAGCGCCAGCACCTTCACACTTGGCAAGTTCGGCGGACATGCCGGCCGCGCTCTGCGCACGGGCGATGTGCTTCACGTCGCACCTTCAGCCGAACCAGCCCGCCCCGAGTCTCACGCTGAATACCCCACTGCACTCCCCACCCTGGTGGACGACTGGCGCATCGGCGTGCTTTACGGTCCACACGGCGCGCCCGATTTTTTCACCCGGCGCGATATCGAAACGTTCTTTGCGACCTCGTGGAAAGTGCACTACAACTCCAGCCGCACCGGTGTTCGGCTGCTCGGACCCAAACCGGAATGGGCACGGCCGGATGGCGGCGAGGCCGGTCTTCATCCTTCCAACATTCACGACAATGCCTACGCAATTGGCGCGGTGGACTTCACCGGCGACATGCCCGTCATCCTTGGACCCGATGGGCCGAGCCTCGGAGGCTTCGTCTGTCCCGCTGTAATCGTGGACGCCGAGCTCTGGAAGATGGGACAGTTGCGACCCGGCGACAGTATCCGCTTCGTCCCCCTGACACTCGAGGAGTCGCAGCACCTCGAACCGGGCGCCACGCTGCCGGACCGCGCCGCGCCGCCCGAACCCGACATCGTGCGCGGTGTGCCGCCGGGTTTTGTGTGCCGCGCTTCGGGGGATCGATATCTCTTGATCGAATACGGGGAAGCGATCCTCGATCTCGAGCTCAGATTTCGTGTCCAGGAACTGCTCGAGTGGTTCGAGCGGGAGAAACCGGCAGGCATTATCGATCTCACTCCGGGCATTCGGTCGCTGCAGATTCACTACAATTCGGGAATCCTCACGCGCGCGGAACTCCTCACGCTGCTTGACCGCGGCGAGTCATCGGTTCGCAATCTGTCCGAAGTCGCGATGCCTTCCCGGATCGTCCACCTGCCCCTTTCGTGGGACGACCCGGCCACACGTCTGGCCATCGAAAAATACATGAAGTCCGTGCGGCCGGATGCCCCCTGGTGTCCCAGCAACATCGAGTTCATCCGGCGCATTAACGGCCTCGATTCGATCGATGACGTGAAGAGGATCGTCTTCGACTCCAGTTACCTCGTGCTGGGACTGGGCGATGTTTATCTCGGCGCGCCCGTCGCGACACCGCTCGATCCGCGCCGTCGCCTGGTGACAACGAAGTACAATCCCGCCCGCACCTGGACGGCGGAAAATTCGGTCGGCATCGGCGGCGCGTACCTGTGCGTCTACGGCATGGAGGGGCCAGGCGGCTACCAGTTTGTAGGCCGTACCGTCCAGATGTGGAACACGTGGCGCACCACCAAAGAATTTGTGCCGCATCACCCGTGGCTGCTGCGCTTTTTCGATCAGATCCGCTTTTATCCCGTCGATGCCGCGGAACTGCTTGAGCTGCGCGACGCCTTTCCGCACGGTCGCTTCCATCCGGAAATTACGGAGGAACAGTTCCGTCTGGCCGATTACCGCGCATTCCTCGCCGGCATTCGCGACGAGGCGGACGCCTTCCGCCTGAAGCAGCGGGCGGCATTCGATGCCGAGCGCGAGCGCTGGCGCGAAGCAGGGCAGGATCGCGAGATTGAGCCGGATGGAGAGACCCGGCAGGCTGCCGCGCCGGAGATCCCCGCGGGCGGCCACGCCGTCAAATCGCCGGCGCACGGCAGCATCTGGGCAATTGCGGTCAAACCGGGTGACAGCGTCGAACGCGGGCAGCGGCTCGTAATCGTCGAATCGATGAAGATGGAAATCGCCGTGACGGCGCCGCACACGAGCGTAGTAGCTGAAATACGGTGCAATATCGGCGCGCAGGTTATGGCCGGCCAGAACCTGATTGTGCTGCGACAGGAGAACGGCGGA
Organism: Bryobacteraceae bacterium; assembly: GCA_036272235.1. Lineage (GTDB taxonomy): Bacteria > Acidobacteriota > Terriglobia > Bryobacterales > Bryobacteraceae > BOG-234. Next base: position 24,895 of record DATAZF010000090.1, read on the forward strand.
TGAAGCTCGACCTTGCATCTCTTCGCGTCGCTTACCGCGGCGCGACACTCAGCCCGGCGGACGTTGTTGGCGAAATTTATTCCCGAATCCGCGCGCGCGGCGAACGGCCTGTATGGATCCACCTCATACCGGAAGCCGAAACCCTCGCGCGGGCGGAAGCGCTCGGCGCTTACAGCGAGGATCTTCCGCTCTACGGAGTGCCGTTTGCGATCAAGGACAATATCGATCTGGCGGGGGTCCCAACAACCGCCGGTTGTCCGGATTTCTCCTATGCGCCTTCGAAGTCAGCCACTGTGGTCGAGCGTCTGATGGCGGCCGGAGCCATTCCAATCGGC
>DATAZF010000091.1:0-20453 GCA_036272235.1 Bryobacteraceae bacterium
GAATTCGGCGCTGTCGGGCTCAAAGGTGTAGCGGACTTTGGCGTCGCGCATGATCTTTTCGGTGAGGAGGCCACCGGGATTGGCCACGTGCAGGAGCAGCGTGAGGGCGAGAGTTTCGATACGCTCGGTCTTTTCGAGATAAGTGCCGAGCTTCGCCTGAAAGGTCACGTTGGCGAGATCGCGGACACGGTCGGCGAGCTTGCGCTTCTGGTCGGCGTTCCAGAAGAAGCGGGCGTCATTGAAGCGGGCGCGGAGGACGCGCTCGTTGCCGTGCCGGATGAGTCCGTCGGGATCGCCGTCGGTGTTGGTGACGGCGACGAATTTGTTGTCGAGGCTGCCGTCGGGTTTGGGGACCGAGAAGTATTTTTGGTGATGGCGCATCACCATCATCAGGACCTCTTTGGGGAGATCGAGAAACTCGGGATCGAACGTGCCCGTGATCGGGGTCGGCCACTCGGTGAGGTTGCAGAGCGTGTCGAGGAGGGCGTTGTCGCAAACGTACTTTGTGGGGACGGCGCGGATGCGTTTGCGGCGTTCGTCAAAGGAGAGGATCACGAAGTTCGCGCGGAGGGCGTCTTCGTAGGTTTCGTATGTGACCGGGAAGTGGGCCTCGCCGAGCTTGCGATGTCCGGAAGATTGGTTGCCGGAGGGGACGCCGGCGATTTCGAAGGGGATGACGGCGTTGTCGGCGAGAGCGACGATCCAGCGGATGGGACGGATGAAGCGGGTGCTTTTGTCTGCCCAGTACATCGTCTTGGGGAACGGCGTTTTGAGGACGAGTTGGGGGAGGGCTTCAGCGAGGATTGCGGTGGTGGCATGGCCTTTGGTCTTGCGGACGTAGCTGTACTTTTCGGCTTTGCCGTCATTGAGGACTTCGAGTTGGTCGGGCGTCAGGTTTTGTTTCCTGGCAAAGCCTGCTACGGCGGCTTCGGGGGCGGATTTGGCTGGTCCCCAGATGCGTTCTTCGGAGTCTGGTTGGGTCGGGGCGATGTGGTTGGCGCGTGCGACGAGACGGCGCGGGGTGGCGTCGGTGCGGATAGAGTCGAAGTCCAGGCGATGCGTGTTGAGGAGCGTGGCGATGGCGGTCTGGAGATAGTCGAGAGCGCCGGTGAGCATCCAGTCGGGAATTTCTTCGGTGCCTATTTCGAGGAGGAGGTTCATCGGGTAAAGACCTCCATTAGCCGCCGATGAAGGCTGGAGCCCCCATAAAGGCGGCCTGTCGGGCGGACGAACGCAGACAAGAAGCTCATGCGGCTTGTTCCCTGGGTGCGGGCACCTGTTGATTCACCCAGAATTCGGCTACCTGGACCGCCAGCTTACGGATGCGGCCGATGACCGCTACGCGTTCGGTGACGCTGATGGCTCCGCGTGCGTCGAGGATGTTGAAGAGGTTGCTGCACTTCAGAACGTGGTCGTACGCGGCTAGTAACGGGAAGCGTTTTTTGTCGAAGTAATTTGTGTAGAGATCGAGGAGGCGCTTTGCTTCCGCTTCGTGGATTTCGAAAAGCTTCCAGAGAGTTGGGATGTCGGCAAGCTCGAAGTTGTAGACGGAATACTGCAGCTCGTCGTTGTAGCGCACGTCGCGGTACTTTACGCCAGACGTCCACTCGATGTCGAAGACGCTGTCAACGCCTTGCAGAAAGGCGGTGAGGCGCTCGAGCCCATAGGTGATTTCGGCGGGGACAAGATCGAGGTCAAGTCCGCCGACCTGCTGGAAGTAGGTGAACTGGGTGATCTCCATGCCATCGAGCATGACTTGCCAGCCGACGCCCCAGGCGCCGAGCGAGGGGTTTTCCCAGTTGTCTTCCTCAAGCTTGAAATCGTGTTTGCGGAGATCGATGCCGATGGCTTCGAGGCTGCCCATGTATTGCTCGATGACATCGGCGGGTGTGGGCTTCAGGATGACCTGAAGCTGCATGTGCTTGTAGAGGCGGTTGGGGTTGTCGCCGTAGCGTCCGTCGGCGGGGCGGCGGCTGGGCTGCACGTAAGCGGTGCGGTACGGCGCGGGTCCGAGGGCGCGGAGGAAGGTCTCGGGGCAGGATGTGCCGGCGCCGACTTCGACATCAAAGGGTTCCTGGATGACGCAGCCGCGGTCGCCCCAATAGCTCTTGAGGCGGAAGACTACTTCCTGGAAGTTGGGCTTGGTGGCGATCATGCGGCAGCCTCCAGGACCGGGAAAGTGATGAGTTTGCGTTCGATCTGGGATTCCATTTGTTGGGCGAGAAAGCGGCGAAGGTCGGCGGCAGTTGATTGGGTCCATGGGCGATCGGAGAGTTGGGCGATCGGCGTATGGAGAATTTCTTCGGCTATGGCGCGGGAGTCGGGAGAGAGATCCCACGTGCTGCGGAGGTCGAGGGCGCGACGGCAGGTTTGGCAGTAGAGGCCGGCACGGTTGCGCGAGAAGTACGCGCGTTCATTTTCGAGGGCAAGCCCGCAGCCGAGGCAGACATGGAGTTCGGGGAGCAAGCCGGCGAGTCTGACGGCCCAGACGGAGAAATAGGTGACGGCGCGCCATGCGTTACCGGCGGGATCCCTGAGGTGATCCAGAACGGCTGTCACGAGACGGAAATATTTCTCGCTTGGCTCGGCGGCGGGGAGCAACTGTTCGGAAACTTCCGCAAAGAAATCGAGCGCGCAGGCGGAAGTGAAATCGTTCAGCACGGCGAACTGCGAGTGCAGGAGATCGCAGGAATCGATGTTCACCAGTTCGCGAGTCTCGCGCTGAAAATAAGACATTCTGATGTGCGAAAGCCGCTCCAAACCAGAACCGAAACCGCTCTTTGGCCGGCGCGCGCGGCGGGCGACACCTCGCAGTTTTCCCAGGTCGCGCGTCAGAAAGCTGACGATGAGATCCCCTTCCTTGAACGGCCAGGTTTGCAGAACGAAGGCTTCGCTCACACGAGCGGGCATATGGGCTGCATGGAGCGGAAATCTCAGGGTATCACGGGGCGGGAGAACGCCGTTGACAAGATGGTCTGAGAGGTTGAAAAAACGAAGCCATCGGGATCAGCCGGCCATTGACGTTTCTCTGTGCCGGCGAGTTCCGGCGATAAGGTCAAGGCCTAGCCGCGAATCAGAGCTTCGAGCGGTGAGGTCTCCTGCCGGAACTGCCGTACCCACCGGCTCTCGATCAACACGCCGTGTCCATGGGCACAGATTGATTCCGTGACAGCCATACTCAACAGCACGCTGTCAGTCGCTCCGTGAGTCGAGGTGAGCAGCATCCGTTCAAGACAGATCGGGCATCGGTGGTACAGGTCCCGCTGCCAGTAGCGGCATTGAACCGCAATTGAAAGCAAATACGCCACATATATCAGCGGAAAGCACAGCGCGGCGCTCAGATGTGTCGGCCACGCTATCCGGCTCCAGATCTCGATCGCAAATGCCCAGGCGGTGAGCGAGGCCAACGCATGCAAAGCGCCGGCGAAAACGGCATACGCCAGCCACCGCAACCCGTCGAAAGGGGACGAGTGAGGGCGCACGGAAAAGAACGCAAAGATCGCGATGAGCGCCCAGGCCACGGCGGCAGGGCCCATCCCGATCCTCCGCTGTTCGAATTGCGAGACGGCGCGAATGCCGGGATTGCCGGTCCGCGCACGCGCGTCGGCTTCAATGGCGGCTAAAGAAGCGCCATTTGCTGTGGCACGCACGTAAATCGCTCTATACCGTTCCACTGCCGTTAGCGTTGGAAGCGATCGCAGAGCCTCAAATTCAGGTGCGGTGATTCCATTGAACAACGGCCACGGAGCGCCCACCGAGAGAAACACCGTTTGGGGAGAGTCCAAAGTCAATGCCTCGCCGGCCATGCTCTCCAGAATGTTGCGAGGCGCGGGGCTCAGGAGAAGAATTGCGGCAATTGCAGCCAGCAAAACCGCTGGCTGCAACCATACGGACGCAAGTACCCTGTGAGCCCGCAACAAATGAGCCAGGCCGGCCCAGTCGCCGCCAATCTCCCGCAGCGCGAGCCTCAGGTTATGTCTCGTGCCGAAGCGCTCACGGGCTGCCCGTCTTGCCACGCGGCGGGATAATCCCAGGCTTTCGAAGTCCGCGGCGGCCCGGTCGAGATGAAACCGGTGTTCCTGCCGGAGCCGGGTCCGCAGTTGCAGCCATTCCTGAAGTGCATTGAGTGTCCGGCACATTTGGTTCAGGCCCTTCGCAGGACGCGGCCTACAGCCAATTGAAAACGGCGCCAGCTCTCCTGCTCGGTTTCGAGTTGCTCAACCCCGTGTTTGGTGAGTGAGTAGAATCTCGCTCGTCGATTGTTCTCTGAGCGTCCTTCTTCGGACCGTACCCACCCTTTCTTCTCCATTCGATAAAGACACGGGTAGAGCGAGCCCTCATCGATCGAGAACCAATCCTCCGAGAGTTCGCCTAACCGGCGACTGATCGCGTAGCCGTGGAGGGGTCCGGCAACGAGCACACGAAGTACGAGCAGATCGAGTGTTCCCTGCAACAGGCCGATGCTGGTTCCATCTGATGGTTCCCTAGACATTCTAACGAAGTATCGGCGCGATTCCGTTTGGATGTCAAGCCCGCCAGTCGTGGGTTTTCTTTAGAACAGGTTCACGAAAAGTGCGGGCCAGATGGCGACCTCGCAGCCGATTGGCGGCCGCGACCGGGCAGAGGGTCACCAACCCCGCGCAGGTTGCCAACGTTGCCAACCTGCCTCACGGTATTTGTGAAATTTCTCTAGTTGTCGGCGGGTTTCTCTTCTATATGGTCGATCACAAGGACTGTGGCCGGGCGCTTTTCCAGCGCCAGCCTAAGACCCAGCTGTCTGCCGATCGCCTCTGGAAGGGAGACCAGGCCGTTGGGGTCCGATGGTCCATCAGCGATCGGCGGCGCGGGAGTTCCTCCCGGGCTGAAAAATTGTCCGGGACTGAAACTCAGCGTAAAGTCGTACGTTCCGTCCAGTCCGGTCGCATTCAGAACGGTGGACCGAATCGGCCCGTTCAGCGGGTTTAACGCATTCGCGATACGAGGCAGCTGCGCCGCGAACTGGTCCATGGTCATGTTGCGGCAGGCGACCAGCCGCGAAAGCGCAGGATTTGTGATTCTGGGGTCTCTTCCGTCCGCGCCGGGACCCTCTTTGCAGCCGGTACGATCCGCAGGGTCGCCTTTCCGCAGTTTCGGCTTCGCGGCAGCCAGCGTATAAGCGGGCACGACCCGCTCTTCAGTGTGCGTCTTCAACTGGAAACGATCTTCAAGGAGCGTGCGGACCATCACGATCAGCGAATCCATATCTGTCTGCGGCGGGATTCCGGGTGCAGCCGCAACCTTCGCTGTGATATCCCAACGATCCGTATCCAGCCATTTCGGCGCCTCCGCAATCATTTCGGGAGTGAGAAACCAGATGGTTTGGATCAGGTAGCTCAGCGTTACCCCCTGAATCATGACGGCGCCGTTGGGCGGCGTTTGAATTCTCACCCCCTGAAACTGCGGGTCGGTGCGTTTTATTGTGGCGACTTCGAAGTGAGGTGGCGGCGGCGCTGGCAAGGTGGCAGCAGTACCCGGCGCATTGTCCGTTGGCTTTTGATTCACACGATCTACCACGATCACCGGTGAGGGTACCTGTTTCGGCTCGAGCTTCAACCCGAGTTGTTTATCGATGGCGTCAAAAATAGTGATGCCATCGGCCCCGGCCGCGGCAAGCCTGCCTCGCGGCGTCCATTTCAGAGTGAAATCCCAGCTTCCTGCGAGGTTCGTCTCGTCGATCACGCCGCTCGTCAGGTAATCGCCCGCGGCGGCCCGCAATTGCTGCGCAAATACCTGCATGCTCAGCCCGTGGCACGTGGCCGGGATCGCGCCACCTTCCGAGGCCGGCTGCCGGGTGCATCCCGGCGCGCCTGAGGCGTCTGATTCCTTCAATTTCGGCTTGCCGTTCCCGACCGACAACACGAACGCCCCGGTGGGTTTTTGATCCATATGGATCGCCAGTTGGAAACGTTCTGCCAGCAGGGACTGAAGCATCTGCCTGAGTGCAGGCGGCGCCGCGTTGAGCGGAGGCCGGGTGATTACGTCGAAGCGGTCCATTTCGAGCCAACCCGGCCCTCCCAGCACCTTGTCGGGTTCGACACCCCAGGCGGTTGCGATCAGATCCACCAGGGTAGCCGTTCTTATCTCGTAGCGGCCCACCCTGGAGACGGTGCGCATCGCGGGATTCCGGGTGTTCGGGCTGACGTGAACATCAGCTATTTCAAAGGCGGGCCGGGAATCGACGGTCTGGGCGAACGCCGCGGCGGAAAGAAGAGCGGTAATCGCCAATGTTGCTGCTCGCGCGGAATTTCGATCGTTTCGCACGTGGACATGTCGCATTTGTATCCTCATCTCCATTAGACAATCTAATGGAAAAAGTATTGTCCATCTCCATCAGAATGTCAAGGGGAAGTGATTTGGCTATGAATCGCAAATCGATTTTGTCAGGACCTCGGGCTCCCGTGCGGTTTTGCACCGAAATCCTATTGCGGAAGTTTTACCAGTTGATATTGCCGTTGCGCGAAACTGCAAATTCCAGCGCTCCAGGCGCCGCGATTCCAACCGGCGTTCGGATCGGCTTGTGAAGCGCCGTCACTGGCCCTGGAAGTGTTTGAGCAGATCCTCGGCCCAGATTGCGCCCCGCGGATCCTCCTCATGCTTGAAGTAAACGTACGCTTCGCGGCCACCATTGAGGATCGCTCCCACACGCTCTGCGATCTCCGTGCGGCCCTCATCGGAATAGTCGCCTTTACGCAGGCGAAAGTAGACAAAGTCCGCCGTAAATACTTTCGGCACTTCGAGCCGGTCCGACTCCGCCAGACATAGAGCGATATTGCGCGCCGCGAGCCTTTCGTAGACCTCATCCACCAGCCACGAAACATGCCGGAACTCAAACGCGAACCGAATATCCGCCGGCAACAACGGCAAGTAGCCATCAAGGCGCGCCAGATCGCACTTGAAGGTTGGGGCGAGTTGAAACAGGACGGGGCCGAGCCGGCGCGCCGCGCGCAACGGTTCGAGCGATTTCAGAAACGCGTCCGTGAAGCTCTCGGCATCCTTCATTTTCATGATGTGCGTGAGAGTCTGATGCGCCTTGCAGGCGAACTGGAACTCTGGAGGAGTCGCGTTCAACCAGTTTTCGAGAACGCTGCCACTGACCAGACGGCGGAAAGTGTAGTTCGCCTCCACGCTGTTCAGGCGCGATGCGTAGTGTTCGAGAAACTTCTTCGCCGGGACCTCTTTCGGATAAAAGTCCGGCTTCCAGGCAGGGTATGAAAATCCGGAGGTCCCGGCGAAGAGTTTCGGTTCGGGCATCGGCGAAAATGCGTATTCTATTTTGCCGCGGGAGGAGCGGGAGGAGCGGGAGCCGGCGACTTCGGGGGCACCGGCCCGAAGAACGAATCATCGAGGTGAACCGACATCCCCTTCACCAGTTCTTCAACCGCCGTCCGCGCCGCCTCGGGTCTCAGTTTCTTTTCAATGTCCGGCCGCGCATCCGCGAGGGTCCTGGTGACGTGGGACTCGACCTGAATCAGGTGATATCCGAACGGTGTTTTCACCGGCTCGGTGACCTCGTTCACCTTGGCGGCGAAAGCCGCTTCTTCAAAGGGAGGAACCATCATTCCCTTCCGGAACTCGCCAAGCTCTCCGCCCTGAGCCGCGGACGAGTCATCCGACTCAGCCTTCGCGACAGCAGCGAAATCTTCGCCGCCCACCAGGCGCTTCCGGATCTCCTGCGCCTTCGCCAATGCTTCTTCGTCGGTCAATTCTTTTTTGCCCGGAAGTCCCTGCATCGGAGCGCCCTTGACCCGGATGAGGATGTGGCGCGCCTTCAGCACCTCGAATTCATTCTTGTGGTCGTCGTAATATTTCGCGATCGCCGCATCGGTCACCTTAAGATTGTTCTGCATCTCGACGAATTGCAGTTGAGCGAGCACCGTCCGGCGCTGATAATCCAGCGTGTCGCGGACTTTGGGTTGTTGCTCAAGCTTTTCCTTTACAGCTTCGTCGTATAGTACTTTCACCTGCACGAGCTGATCGGCGAAGGCACGTTTTCCCGCGCCGCGGGCATATTGCCGGTATTGCTCCGGAAGGGCGTTGATCAAATCATTGAACTGACCTTCGGTGACCTTTTGATCGCCGATGGTGAGAATGACCTTGTTCGGCTCGGCCGGTGGTGGAGCCGGAGGGGCGGCTGGAGCGTTTCCAGCGACGGGAATCTGGGCAAATGAAGAAACTGCGTATAAAGCCAGAGTGGCTGCGTAAACTTTCACCCTACCATCCTAGCGCAGCCGTTTTCAGGCAATTTAGGGCGTTTCAGGCTGTGTCACCGGCCGGTTCGACGATGGCCGACATGGACCCTTTCGAGCGGGGCAGCCTCCAGTCGCGTCCGTATCCGTGCACCTGATCGCGCGCGAATTCGGCTTGCGGCAGCTCGCAGGTAATCAGCACTGTCCGGCCCATGGCATCGACCTCCTGAGCATGCTGCAAGGCCTGTTCCGCGGTGAAAATGAAGATCTTCTCGAGCATTTCGATCACGTAGTCGTACGTGTGGTCATCGTCGTCGAGCAGTACGACTCGATAAAGCGGGCTTTTTGCCGTGTCTCCCGGCGCATCGGCCTGAGGCAGCGTGATCCGCGGAGTTGTTATGGTCTGGCCACCCATCGTCGTTCCGGCGATAATCGTGGGAACAAAATCAGTATGGCACTCCCTCGCCATACGACACTGGATCGATGAAGGCGCGCGCCCCGCGAATCAAACGAAATCGCGAATACGACCCCTTCGCCAGGCTCTACAACCGGCATTGGGGCGCGGACTACAGGCTCGAAGCGGCCCCGATCGTGGATCGTCTGCTGCTGTCGCGACTGAGGGATGGAGCGTCGGTACTCGATGTTTGCTGCGGGACTGGTCAATTCACCGAGGAAATCCGCCGCCGCGGCTACGAACTGGCGGGCGTGGATTCCTCGAGCGAGATGATTCGCTACGCGCGCCGGAATGCGCAGGGGCTTGATTTCACAGTGGCTGATGTTCGCGATTTCTCGCTGGGGCGGACTTTCGACGCCGCCTATAGCGTCTATGAGAGTCTCAATCATATTCCGGAACCGGAAGGCCTCAGAATGGCCTTCGAATGTGTTCGCCGGCATTTGAAGCCCGGCGCGCCATTCCTGTTCGATCTCAACCGCGAGGAGGCTTACATTCTTTACTGGAACAACACGGATGCCATCGTCGAGCCCGACAACGCCTTCATTACGCGGTCGGTCTACGACGAAGAGACGAAAATCGGGAGATGCGACGTCACAACCTTCGATAGCGCCGGAAACGACCAATGGCTGCGCAAAGACTTCACCCTCTTTCAGACGTGTCACAGCATGACGACGGCTCAAACAGCCCTGCACCAGGCGGGGTTCCGCAATGTCACTCTGCAGGACGCCCGCGACATCGGTATGTCCGGCGATGCGGGCTACGCGCGAACGTTCTTCCTGGCCATCGCCTGAGGCCGCACTCCCCCCGTGACGATCGTTTCCATTCCGTTGTGGGTCTCGACGAGTAGAAAACCCTTGTCATCGAGCCCGGCGGTGATACCCCTGATGACTCGCTCCCCGTTTTCGACCTCGACCGACTTCCCGCTCACATAGCTCGACCGGCTGCGGAATTGTTCGAGGATCGGATCTTTCCCCCGATCGGCCAGGAGATTCGCGTATTCGAGCGACTCAGCCACGATGCGCTCAAGGAGTGCATCTTTGGAGTGTTCCCTGCCCGTCTCGATCAGGAGCGAGGTTGCAATCGGCCGAAGTTCGTCCGGGAAAGCGCGCTGGTTAACATTGACGCCCACCCCGGCGATCAGCGCAGCGGTACCGGATCGCCCATCGGTGGTCTGCACGAGGATGCCGGCGATCTTCTTTTCGTTCAGCAGAAGATCGTTTGGCCACCGGAGATCACATGTCACGCCCGCGACATCGTCGACCGCGCGTTGCGCCGCCAGACCCAGCGCCATTGTAAGGAGAGGAAGCCCGTCCAGCACCAGCGGCAGCCGAAGGATGACCGAGATATAGAGTCCCGCCCCGGCCTCAGAATGCCACGAGTGGCCATGCCGGCCGATTCCCGCGCTTTGCTCTTCGGCTACAACTACGGTCCCGTGGCCTTCGCCTCGCGCTGCGAGCGCGGCGGCGTCTTTCATCGTCGAAGTTGTGCTGCGAAGCCAGACTGTCATAAAAGTTCGAGCCGGAAACTGATGTCGACCGCCTTTGCCGAGTGGGTGATGGCGCCGGAGGAAACGAAGTCCGCGCCCGTTTCCGCATAGGATCGGACATTTTGCGGACCGATGCCACCGGAGAGCTCGACAGTCGCGCGGCGATCGATAATCCGGATCCATTCGACCGCTTCGTCCGGCCTGAGATTATCCAGCAGCAGGTGCGTGGCGCCATTGGCGAGGGCCTCGTGCAGTTCATCCAGCGAGCGGACTTCGATCTCGACCGGCAACCCCGAGCGCCGCGCGCTTTCGAGAGCCTGCCGCACTCCGCCGGCTGCGGCGATGTGATTGTTCTTGATCAGAATGGCGTCGAAAAGCCCCATTCTGTGGTTCGTTACGCCCCCGGCTGCAGCGGCTGCTTTTTCAAGCCTGCGCAGACCGGGAGTGGTCTTGCGCGTATCGAGCACCCGGCATCCGGTGCCTTCCACTTCCGTTGCAAACTTGCGCGCGAGCGTGGCAACGCCGGAAAGGCGCTGCAGGAAATTGAGCGCCACACGCTCGCATTCGAGCAGCGCGCGCGCGCGACCACGGACGGTCGCTATCGGACAGCCGTCTTCCAAAGCATCGCCATCTTTGCGAAGGATCACCAGTTCGTCGACGCCTCCACGCGCTTCATAAATCAACGCCAACAGGTCGACACCGGCGAGGACCAGCGATTCTCGCGCCACAAAGGTTCCCGATGCAAGTCGATCATCCGGGATGCAGGCGAGAGAAGTAACATCGCCGGGCCCGATATCTTCTTCAAGCGCCGAGTGAACGACGTCGACAACCTCATGCATGCCTGTCTTGCCGACCACTCCCAAATTATTGAAATCAGCCATTCAAACTATCTTCGATCTTCCGCAGCTGCGCCTCATATTCCCCCAGCTTGGCGCGAATGCTGTCGATCACTTTCGCCGGAGCCTTGCTCAGAAACACTTCATCGGAAAGTTGCCGCTGCGAATTCGCGATGTTCTTCAATAACTGCTCGCGTTCCTTTTCCAGACGTTTCTTTTGCGCCTCCAGCTGTCCGTGCGGCACGTCGATCATGAGATTGAAATCGGCTGTGGAGCGAACGGCCCCCGATTTCGGAACATCTCCCACCGCAAGCGTGACCCCCGCCAGTTTCTGCACGGCGCGAAAATCCACCTCTCGTGAAATACGGCCTTCGAGCGGCAGTTTCGGATCCAGACTCAAATCGGCGCGCAGACCGCGAAGCGCAGTGATCACGTTCTGCAACAACCCGATTTCATTCTCCGCTTCAGAATCGTAACGAGCCGGATCAAACCGCGGGAAAGCCGAGAGAGAAATCGATTTCTCTTCATCCGCACCGAGCCGGTGCCATAACTCTTCCGTGAGGAACGGCATCACCGGATGCAGCAGCCGCAACAGACTCTCGAACACCGCGAGCAGATTGCGCCAGTCGTCATTCAGCCCGGAACTCTCGACGAAGCGCAGTTTCTTGAGCTCGATATACCAATCGCAGAAATCGTCGTAAATGAAGTGCCAGACCGTCTGCGCCGCTTCGTGATAGCGGTATTGCTCGATCGATCGGTTCATCTCTCTCGCGCACCCGTTCAACCGGCTGAAAATCCAGCGGTCTTCGACGGGCGCACCCGCATCTGGCAGCCAGCCGTTCACGTCTTCCGCCATCCAGGGGTCCACGCCACAGCGCTCCATATTGAGAAACAGAAAACGCGCCGCGTTCCAGATTTTGTTCGCAAAAGCGCGCGCGCTGTCGATGCGATCCACGGTGAAGACGATGTCGGTGCCGGGCGCCGCGCCGCTCAGGAGCGCCATGCGGACCGCGTCAGTCCCATACTCTTCAGTCACGACCAGAGGATCGATCACGTTCCCTTTGGTCTTCGACATCTTCTGCTTCTCGGCATCCCGCACGAGGCCATGGATGTAAACCTGGCGGAACGGCACGTCGCCCATGAACTCGATGCCGAGCATGGACATGCGCGCGACCCAGAAGAAAAGAATGTCGAAGCCCGTGATCAGCAGAGTCGTCGGATAAAAATGCTTCAGGTCGTCGGTCTTGTCGGGCCAGCCCAGCGTCGAGAACGGCCACAGACCGGAGCTGAACCACGTATCGAGCACATCGGGATCCTGCCGGAGCGTCCCCGCGCATTTCGGGCAACTGGCGGGATCGGTGCGCGATACGACCGTTTCTCCGCAGGCATCGCAATACCAGGCGGGGATCCGGTGGCCCCACCATAACTGGCGCGACACGCACCAGTCGCGAATGTTGTGCATCCACTCGTTCCAGGTTTTCACCCAGTTTTCCGGGATGATCTCGATTCGCTTCTCGTCCACAGCAGCAATGGCCTTCTCAGCCAGCGGCTTCGTGCGGACGAACCACTGCTTCGAAACCAGCGGCTCCACAGCGGTCTTGCAGCGGGAGCATTTGCCGAGACTGAGGACGTAATCCTGCACGCTATCGAGAAGCCCGAGCTTCTCCAGATCTTCGACGACGCGCTTGCGGGCCTCATAACGATCGAGCCCGGCATAGGCGCCTCCTGCAGCCGTAATCTTCGCGCTTTCATCGATCACGCGAATCATGGGCAGCGCGTGCCGCTTCCCTGCCTCGAAATCGTTGACATCGTGCGCCGGCGTAATCTTGACCAAGCCGGTTCCGAACTCGGGGTCGGCGATGTCATCCAAAATGATCGGAATCTCCCGGTCCATCAATGGCAGCCGCACTGTCTTGCCGTGCAAATCGGTGTAGCGTTCGTCGCGCGCGTTAATCGCAACTGCCGTATCGCCCAACATCGTTTCCGGACGAGTAGTCGCGACCACGAGAACGCGATCCCTGCCGACTACCGGATAGCGGATGTGCCACAGATGGCCGGCTGTTTCCTCATGCATGGTCTCGAGGTCGGAGATCGCGGTTTGGCAGCGCGGGCACCAGTTGACCATGTACTCGCCGCGATAGAGGAGCCCTTTTTCATAGAGGCTGACAAACGTCTCGCGCACCGCCCGCGACAGACCGGGATCGAGCGTAAAGCGCTCCCGCGACCAGTCGCACGACGCGCCGATCCGGATCATCTGGCGTTTGATGGTCCCGCCGGATTCGGCTTTCCATTTCCAGACGCGTTCTTCGAAGGCCTCGCGGCCCATGGCGCGCCGGTCGAGTCCTTCAGATGCCAACTGTCGTTCGACCACCATCTGAGTGGCGATGCCGGCGTGATCGGTCCCAGGCAGCCATAACGTAATATCGCCGCGCATTCGATGCCAGCGTACGGTCACGTCGATTTCGGTGTGCTCCAGCATGTGGCCCATGTGGAGCGATCCGGTCACGTTCGGTGGTGGAATGACCAGCGAAAACACCGGGCGGCCCGGCTGCCATTCCGCGCGGTAAATGCCGCTTTCGACCCACCATTGGGCCCACCGCGGCTCGAACCGCTGCGGCTCATACACTTTGTCTAATTGCATGTGGAATCTTCAGTTTAACGTTTCACGACCGCAGGGCTATCGGCGGAAGATTGAAGTATATTGAATCAGGTCCACGCCCATGAAGAACATCGTCGCTGCTGGAGCAGTCCTCCTGATAATTGCGGCCACACACGCGACCGCCGCCGACAAAGAAATTCCGCGCCTTCCCGATGGTCACCCCGACTTCTCGGGCCTGTACAACATTCCCTACAACCCGAATATGGCGCCGGGCGACAAAGAGAAGGACGTTCCTTACACCGAACGCGGCCGCCAGGCCTACCTCACCCACGATTCCAAAGACGATCCAACTTCCAACTGTTGGTTCCCCGGCGTTCCGCGCATCATGCAGTCGCCATATCCGGCGCGCCTTGTAGAGACGCACGAGTATCTGCTGATTTTGTTCGAATACATGACGATGCACCGTATCATTCCGCTCGATGGACGCGCCCATCCCGCTAACATGGAGCCGACGTTTATGGGAGACTCCGTCGGCCACTGGGACGGGGACACTTTGATCGTCGACACGACCAATCTCAAAGACGCTCCGTGGACCTGGCTTGACACCGCGGGCCACCAGCACAGCGACGCCCTGCACGTCATTGAACGTTTTCACCGTACACCCGGTAGTCCCAATGTCGACTACGAGTTCACGGTGGATGACCCGAAGATGTACACAAGGCCGTGGACGAACTCCCGGCCCCTCACACCTTTGAAGACGACGCCCGGGCTTCCGGATCTTCTCGAATACAACTGCGAGGAAAACAATCGCGACGTCCGGCACCTGATGAGCAACAAGCCCGCCCTGCAGCCATGAAGCGGGTAGCGGGATCGACACTCGAAGACATCCGCCGCATCGCACTTTCGTTCGACAACGTTGTTGAAGTCTCGTGGCATGGAACCGCCGGATTCAAAGTCTCCGGCAAGCTTTTCGCGCGGGAACATCAGGATCGGGTATCGCTTGTCGTCGGCACAACGTTCGAGGAGCGAGAGGCGCTGATGTCCGAGGATCCGGAAACGTACTACATAACGGATCATTACCAGAACTACCCATACGTGCTCGTGGGAATCTCGCGCGTACATCCCGACGCCCTGCGCGATCTCATGACGCGAGCCAGGAACCTCGCCTCGAAGCAACCCGCTTCAAAGCCCAGGCCCCGCCAACGAACGGACTAAACTGAAATCTTGCCCGCACTCGAAACCCTGCTCGACGGAATCCGTCATTGCCGCGCCATCGATCTGGCGCAACCGTATTTCACGGGGATGCCGCACTATCCTTTACATGCGCCATATCTCTACAGCCTGAGCAAGAAGCACGGCGAGGTCGTGAATCCGGGCGGGTCGAGTTCGGCAGCCGAAGCCATCGCCCTCAGCACGCACGTCGGCACCCACATCGACGCGCTCTGCCATTTTTCCTGCAACGGAAAATTGCATGGCGGCGAGGACCCGAGTGAGCTTCAATCGTATGCGAGCGGCATCGAGCGGTTCTCCGTCGATACGATTCAGCCGATCTTTCGTCGCGGCGTGATGCTCGATATCGCGCGGCTCCGGGCGGTTGACGTTCTCCCGGTCGATTTCCTGATCACGCCCGAACATCTCGATCGCGCCTCGGAGGGCATTGGAATCCAGCCGGGCGACGTCGTTCTTATTCGTACCGGCTGGTCACGCTATTGGGACGATCCTGCCCGCTTCATCTCACAGGTTCACAGCCCTGGGCCCGGAATCGAAGGCGCACGCTGGCTCAGCGAACGAAAGATCTTTGCCGCCGGCTCGGAGACTGCGCCGTTTGAGTTCGTGCCGAATCCGCCGATGTCTGTGCACGTCCACCTGCTTGTAGAGCACGGAATCCATATCATCGAGTGCCTGAATCTCGAAGAACTGTCGGCTTCCGGAGCGCGCGAATTTCTCTTCGTCGCCACGCCGCTAAAGATCCGCGGCGGCACGGCATCTCCTATACGACCCATTGCCCTGGTCCCAAAGCAGGCCGCGTGAGCACCCGCTACGACGCTCTGTTGCTCGTATCCTTCGGCGGACCCGAGAAGCGCGACGACGTGATTCCTTTCCTCGAAAACGTTCTGCGCGGCCGCAATGTCCCGCATGATCGCCTGCTCGCCGTGGCGGAACACTACTACCACTTCGATGGCCGCAGCCCCATCAACGATCAATGCCGCGCCTTGATCGCGGCTTTGGATGCGCAAGGCGTCGGGCTGCCGATTTATTGGGGAAATCGCAACTGGCATCCGATGCTTGCCGACACGGTGAAGCAGATGCGGTCCGACGGGGTCAAACGCGCCCTCGCGATCGCGACATCAGGCTTCGGATCTTATTCCGGATGCCGCCAGTATCGGGAAGACATTATCGCGGCCCGCGCCGCTGTCGAGGGCGCGCCTGAAATCGACAAACTTCCACCGTTTTGGAATCATCCGGGCTTTATCGCCGCTATGGCGGAGCGGGTTCGCGATGCACTCGCGACTCTGCCTGGCACCGACGTTGTCTACACTGCGCACAGCATTCCAATGTCGATGGCGCATTCAAGCCCGTACGAACAGCAATTGCGTGAGGCGGCTGCGCGGGTAAATCAGGAGCTTGGATTGGGCGAGCCCGTGCTGGTGTATCAGAGCCGCAGCGGTCCGCCATCGCAACCGTGGCTCGGGCCGGATATCGGCGACTACATCCGCTCCACCGATTCCACGCGGCTGGCAGCGGTGCCGCTCGGATTTCTGTCAGACCACATGGAAGTGATTTACGACCTCGACGTCGTGGCGGCGAATCTGGCGAGGTCTCGCGGAATCGAGTTTGTTCGCGCCGGAACTGTCGGGACTCATCCGCTGTTCGTTGCAGGGTTGATTGAACTGGTCCGCGACGCGGAATCGAATGGAGTCGTGCAGTGTGCCGCGGACTGCTGCCCGCCGCCATCCAGACCGACGCGCTAATGTCAGACCCCCGCGTCACTTTGCGGCCGAAGCGAAATATTTGCCATTCTTCCCGACGGCGAAGCGTCTACACACGAGCGGGATTGCCAATCCCGCGCAGGCTGCCAGCCTGCCCCAGACAGGTTTATTGTTTCTTCGGCGGTTCCACTACCCGAATATGCAAATCCCGAAGTTGCTCCGGCCGCACCGTATTCGGCGCGTTCATCATCAGGTCCTCGGCGTTCTGGTTCATCGGAAACATGATGACTTCGCGAATATTCGGCTCATCCGCCAGCAGCATCACGATTCGATCGATTCCTGGCGCAATGCCGCCGTGGGGCGGTGCGCCGTACTTCAGCGCATTGATCAGCGCACGGAATCGCGTGTCGACTTCCGACCGCTCGTAGCCCGCGATCTCGAAGGCGCGATACATGATCTCCGGATGATGATTCCGGATCGCGCCCGACGAGAGTTCATAGCCGTTGCAAACGATGTCGTACTGGAAGGCCTTGATCGTCAGGGGATCGCGTGTGTTCAACGCCTCCAGACCACCCTGCGGCATCGAAAAAGGATTGTGGCTGAAATCGACTTTCCCGTGCTCCGCGTCGAATTCATACATCGGGAAATCGACAATCCAGCAGAAGCGGTACACGTCCTTCTCGATCAGTTCCAGAGTCTGGCCGAGATGGGTACGCAGCCCCGCCAGAATACGGCACACTTTCGCTGTGTCGGTATCAGACAGGAAAATAATCGCATCCTCCACTTTCGAGGCCGTCTGAGCGATGATTGCAACGATCTCCTCAGGCTTCAGGAACTTGATAATCGGACCCTTCAGCGAATTGCCCGTCTCGACCAGCACCCACGCCAGCCCAGCCGCGCCTTCGGATTTCGCCCGCTCCTCGAGTTTGTCGAAGAACGATCTCGATTGCTTTGCGCCTTCCGGTATGCGGATAGCCCGCACCGTCTTACCGGCGAAAGCCTTGAACCCCGACGATGCGAACAGGCCGGTCAAGTCGACGATTTCAAGCGGATTCCGCACGTCCGGCTTGTCGGTGCCGAAGCGCCGCATGGCTTCCTCGTAAGTGAAACGAGGAAAGGGCGCCGGTGTCATCACACGCGCCGGCGCGAACTCCTGGAACAATCCGACGAAGAGGCTTTCGACGGCAGCGAACACATCCTCCTGCGTCACAAAGCTCATTTCCAGATCGAGCTGGTAAAATTCGCCGGGTGAGCGATCCGCACGCGCGTCTTCGTCCCGGTAGCATGGCGCGATCTGGAAGTATCGATCGAAGCCCGACACCATGATGATCTGCTTGAACATCTGCGGCGCCTGCGGCAGCGCATAAAACTTGCCCGGATGCCGGCGCGCCGGCACGAGGAAATCGCGTGCGCCTTCCGGGCTCGATGCCGTCAATGTCGGGGTCTGGTATTCCAGAAATCCAAGCTCGACCATACGGCGGCGGATGCTGGCGATTACACGCGAACGCAGCATGATGTTCGCGTGCATTTTGCTGCGGCGCAAATCGAGAAACCGGTAGGTGAGACGCAGATCTTCCGGTACCGGGATTTCAGGGAACACGTTGAACGGCAGCGGCTCGGTAGGCCCAAGCACTTCGATCTCGTTCACCTTGATCTCAATTTCGCCCGTCGCCATCGCCGGGTTGATTTTCCCTTCCTCACGATTTACCACTTTGCCGTCCGCGCGAATCACGGTTTCTTTGGGAAGGCGCGTCACGCGGTCGTACATCTCGCTGCCGGGCGCGACCACAAGCTGCGTGGTGCCGTAGTGGTCCGCCAGATCGATAAAGTAAACGCCGCCATGGTCGCGCCGGTTCCTCAACCAGCCTGAGAGCCGGACTTCCAATCCAACGTGTTCCGAACGAAGTTCGCCGCACGTATGTGTTCTATAAGTGTGCACAGGAGTCTTTGGTTCCAATCGTTTTCTTGTTTCTCATTTCCTCGAAAAGCTCATCGAGCGAAACGCGCCGTTGCTCGCCGGATTGCATATCTTTCAGTGAGTATGCGCCCGCGGCAATCTCATCGTCGCCGAGAATCAGGGCATATCGCGCGCCCAATTTGTTGGCCAGTTCCATCGCGCGTTTGAGCTTCAGGTTCGCGGCCACCTCGACGGAAACGCCGGAACGCCGCAGATCCCGCGCGAGGCTGCCCGCATACCGGAGCGCAGCCTCTCCCAGCGGCGCCATGTAGATATCGAGCGATTCGCCCGTGGTCTGATCGACCGTCATCACGAGGCGATCTTCGCCGATGGAAAACCCAATCCCTGGCGCGGGAACGTTCGACCCCAGCGATTCGGCGAGGCCGTCATACCGCCCGCCGCCGAGCACGGAATTCTGCGAACCCAGATTGCCGTGGACGACCTCGAACGTGGTCCGCATATAGTAATCCAGACCGCGCACCAGGCGGGGCTTGATCTCATAAGCAATGCCGCGGTCGGCAAGATGCGCCTGCACGGCAGCGAAATGCGGTCCGCAGATTTCGCACAGATTATCGAGGATCGACGGGAGCTTGTCGATGATCGGCTGATCTTCCGGCACCTTGCAGTCGAGCACGCGCAGCGGATTCGTCTCCGTGCGCCGCTGGCAGTCGCTGCAGAGCTGTGACGCGACCGGCTTCAGCGCCTCCCGCAGTTTTTCCACGAACTTCGGACGGCAGTTCGAACATCCGACGGAGTTGATCAACAGCGTAAAACCGCTTAACCCCGCACGCATTAGAATCTCGACCACCATCTCGATCACTTCCGCATCGATGAAGGGGGATTCCGACCCGATCGCTTCCGCGCCAATCTGAAAAAACTGCCGGTAGCGCCCTTTCTGCGGACGCTCGCGCCGGAACATCGGCCCGATGTAGTAGAGCTTCTGCACGCCAGGCTTTTGATCCAGCCGGTGCTCGATGTATGCGCGAATTACGGAAGCCGTATTCTCGGGCCGCAACGTTACGGACGTCCCGTCGCGGTCCTCGAAGGTATACATTTCCTTCGAGACAATGTCCGTTTCCTGCCCCACGCCCCGCGCAAAAAGCTGCGTTTCTTCGAGGATCGGGGTGCGAATTTCGTGGTAGTTATAAGCCGCGAAAACTTCATGCGCGACGCGCTCCACACGGTTCCAGACAGCGGTGTCCGGAGGCAGTAAATCCCTTGTTCCTTTAATGGCACGAATCATTCAGGGGGGATTTTCAATGCTATCACGCGAGCCGAACAAGGCCTCCTGAAAAAGGCGCGGCCGGACCCGTGGCCCGGCCGTCGTTATCGGAATTTACTCAAATGAATCGTTGAAAGGCTTCTTACTTGCTGCTTCTGATGCCCAGGGAGCTTTCCGTATCTTTGGCGACGCGCAAATGTTCCTGGAGCGTCGGCAGCGTCGTACCTGCCCAGTTTTTCAGATCATAATTGGAACCGGCGTTCGACTCCTTCTGGAAATCGGCGACGTCCGTTTCGTGGTCTTTGACCATATCCTTCATATAGGCGCGATCGAATGCCGTGCCCGTAAGAGCGGAATATTTGTCGACCATCGTTTTGTGTTTGGCGTCGAGCTCGGTGGGCAGCGTGATATTGTCTTTCGCCGCCACTGACTTCAACTCGCCGGCCGCTTTGGAGTGATCGTCGATCATCCGCTGGCCGAACTGTTTGACTTTTTCGTTCGAGGCGTTTTTGATGGCGATCTTTCCCATTTCGACTTCCGTCATCCCACCAATAGCTGCCTCTTTGGCGAACTTCGCATCCGTAGCCGAGGTTTTGGCCGCAACGCCCGTATTGTTGGGATCGTCACCCTTTTTCGTATTTGCCTGGGCAAAGAGTAGGGATCCGCCGAACGCAAACATCGCCGCCGCGGTGAGCAAAATCCCGTTTCTGCAAGTGTTTCTCATATCCCGTCCTTTCTCACGCG
>DATAZF010000092.1:0-48238 GCA_036272235.1 Bryobacteraceae bacterium
TTATAAGAACAGGGCAAACGGTCTCGCCATAATGAGAGTCTATGCAATCCGGCCAGGCATCGCGGACCTCTATCCTCGTCGCGGCCGCCCGCGCCTTCGGCGCGCGCGATCCTGACCCGGCCGTGCGAAATCCCGACTATCTCGCCGCGAAGCTCATCGGGCAAGCCGAGCGCCAGTTGATCTCCACGCATGCCATGGCCGCAGCCCTTGATGAGGACTATGCGCGGGCGCGCGAAAAGCCCGAAGTCGGCAGCCTCTCAAACACCCTCCTCGCCCGCACCCGGTTCATCGACGAACATCTGGAACGCGCGATCGCGAAGGGCGTGCGGCAGGTTGTGATACTCGGCGCCGGCTTCGACTCGCGAGCCTACCGGCTGCGCGAGCTTCTCGATGACTGCAAAGTCTTCGAAGTCGACTACGCCGCGACCCAGTAGTTCAAACGGCAACGCCTCGCCGAAGTCCTGGTTGAGATTCCCCCAAACCTGACCTACGCCGAGGTTGACTTCCAGCACGAAACGCTCGGCGGCGCGCTCTCTCGCGCCGGCTATCAAAGCGGCGAAACGACGTTCTTCATCTGGGAAGGCGTCTGCATGTACCTTCACGAGGAGCGTGTGCGCGAGACGTTGGCCTTTATCGCCAAATCATCCGCACCGGGGAGCTCACTCGTCATGGACTTTCCGGGGGAATCCCTTATCGGTTTCCTGAAGCGCTTTCCCGAGCTCCCGCAGCATCGCCACACGACCGACTGGGGCGAACCATGGTTCTTCGGCGTTCCGGATCGCAACGAGGGCAAATTCTTCCGCGAATGCGGCCTCGAACTGAAGGAACTCCTGCCGCTGTTCGGGAAGGCGATGACGGATCGCTACCTCACCCGCTCCGACAAGACGAAACCTGGACCACGCCGCCCGCTCCGCATCAGCGTTCCTTTTTTGCGGCGGATCATCATCCTGTTCGCGATCGCGAATCTGATCCGGAAAAAGGCCAACTGGTATTCGATCGCTGAGCTTGAGGTTTTACCGAGCCGCGAGGGAGCGTTCTAATTTCGCGCGGCGGCTGTCAGCGGCGCCGCTTCCACATCGCGCGCCCGCCGCATCTGGAACGGCGTGCTCTTCACGATCCCCATCACGATCGACGAGAAGCGATAGTCGTTGCGTGCCGCATCGTGCGTGATCCCGCGCACCACTGGCATGTCGTAATATTCGAGCCCGCGGCCCAGTGCGTAGGTCATCAGCTTTTCCGTCATCGTGCTGACGAAACGCTCCGGGTGAGCAAGAAGTGCCTTGCGCAGATCCACCACGCCCGAGATCTTCGTGCCATCCGCAAGCTGTCCCGACGCGTCGATCGGCAACCCGGCTTCCTTCGTCCGCCACTGCCCCACGGCGTCGAAATTGTCGAGAGAGAACCCGAGCGGGTCCATCACACGGTGGCAAGTCGCGCACGCCGGATTCTTCCGGTGCTCTTCCAGTCTTTCGCGCACGGTCGTCACCTGCCCGCCTTCGTCGTTCTCCTTGAGAGCCGGCACATTCGGCGGCGGCGCGGGTGTCGGTGTTCCGGTGATGTTTTCGAGGATCCATTTGCCGCGCAGCACGGGCGATGTGCGGGTCGGATAAGACGTCACGGTGAGGATACTCCCCTGCCCAAGCAAGCCGCGCCGCGCGTCGTCTTTCAACGTGACGCGCCGGAATTGGCTGCCGTAAACGTTCGGAATGCCATAGTGCTTCGCGAGGCGCTCGTTTACGAACGTGTAGTTCGCAGTCAGAAGATCGAGGACGTTGCGGTCTTCTTTCATCACGCTGCCCACGAACATCTCCGTTTCTTCAAGGAACGCCCGGCGCAGATTCTCGTCGAAGTTCGGGAAATCTTCGCTCGCCGGATTCACGCTTTGCAGATTTCGCAGGAAGAGCCACTCCGATGCGAAGTTGGTGACCAGCGCGTCTGCTTTGGAGTCGGCCAGCATGCGTCTGACCTGCGTTTGCAGGACGGCCGGCTCGTGCAATTTCCCCTGTGTCGCGACGTTCAAAAGCTCATCGTCCGGAAGACTGCTCCACAGAAAGAACGAGAGCCGCGAGGCCAGCTCAAGATCGCTGATCCGATTGATCGTCCCGGGGCCCGCATTAGCGGGATCCGATTCAGAGCGATACAGGAATTTCGGATCGGTGAGGATCAACCGCAGCGCCGTTTCGATCCCAGCGTCGAAAGAACCCTTGTTACGCCCCTTTTGATAAAAGCTCAACAGAATTTCGAGATCGGCATCGTTAACCGGACGCCGGTAGGCCCGCCGCGCCAGCGTCGAAAGAATCTTCCTTGCGCAAGGCAGTTCCTCACCTTCGCTCGCCGGATGGCAAACGAAAATCCGGCGGCGGCTGGGCGTATCTCCGGAGCCTGTGGCGGCGAAAGGACCCGTCACCTGCACACGGTTGATCAACGGAATCCCATTCATATCCTGAAGATCAAGATTGCGAGTGAAGGGTTGCAGGGGCTCGACGGACTCGGCATGGTTGCGCGCGATGAATGTCACGCCGACCTCGCGCGCACCCGCTTTGACAGGGACGCGCACCCGCAGACGCGCATCGATCGTATTGCCCGCGAGACCGAGATTTGTATCCATCATCTTGTTGTCTTCCTCGCCACCCACGTGGGACAGAAAGACACGGACGCCATCCACGGTGATCTCGAACTGGTGCGGGTATTCCAGACCCGGCATATAGCCGACGATGTTGCGCAACAGGAACACACTGAACTCGTATTCGCCGTCGAGTGGAAAATTGTGGCGAATCAGGATGCCGCCGCGCGTTCCAAGCGGCAGCCCTTCGATATGGCCGCCCTGGGCCAGCGTCGGGGGCAACTGATAAACCTGGCCGACCGGGCCGACGCCGCGATCGCCTATCGCAAGGCTGCTGACTGTTCGCGACGCCGTCAGATATTGCTCGAGCAACGATGGCGACACCTTCAGGACGTCGGCCAGGTTGTCGAACCCATTGCTTTCGTCGTCGGCAGGAAGCAGTGAACTGACGTCGACCTGAACGCCGAGGAGGTCGCGGATGGCGTTTCCGTACTCGGCACGGTTGAGGCGATGGATGCCGGCGCGTCCAGGCTCGGGCCGCGAAACCGCCGCGCGGTCGAGCGAGACTTCAAGCGTCGAGGCCAAACTGTCGAGCGACGCCTGGTCCGGACGGGGCATTCCAAGCGGAGGCATGGTGCCGCCGTGGATCTTGCGCACGACCTTTTCCCACGTTTCCGCGCCATCCGCGACGTGCTCTGTATCGAGCTTTTCCAGTGTCAGGCCGCCGGTTTTCAATTTCTGGCTATGGCATGTAACGCAGTATTTATCGAGAAGCGCCCGCTCGCTGGCTGGGGACATCGCAGGCGCCGAAGCGGGGCCGGAAGATTGCGGAGGCGCGGGATACAGAACCAGCGCGAGACAGCAAAGACCGGAAAACAGAATCAGAGAACGCAAAGAACCTCCCGCAAAATCCGCGCTGATGACACCTCAATGCTATCAAAGGCAATCCCGCACAGGATGCCATCCCGCCTACGCAGAAATCGATTCCAGCGCCAGGTTGTTCGTCTTCGGACCCAGCAACGAGATCGACAGTATCACGACCCCCATACTCCCTGCGATAAACGCGAACACTCCCGGAACGCCGAACCCTCGCAGGAAGAATGCGATCGCGAACGAGCTGAAGATCACCGAAAAGCGGCTCCAGGAATACGTGAATCCCACAGCCAGTGCGCGGATCCGCGTCGGATACAGCTCTGCCTGGTAGGCGTGGGAAGAAAAAGAGAGCACGTTCGCCGACAGCGTCACCATAATTCCCAAAGCGATCAGCAGAGGCACCACACTGAACTGGCCGAAGAGCACTCCAAAGAAAGCAATGCCGAAAGCGGCGAGCACGATCAGCCATTTGCGCTCGATCCGGTCGGCGAGTCCGGCGGCAAGTAACGGACCGAACGGCGCCGCGATCGCGATCAGAAACGTGTAGCGCAGGCTGCTGGTGACGGCGATTCCGCGCGAGATCAGCAGCGTCGGCACCCAGTTCGAAAACCCGTAATACCCGACGGTCTGGAACAGATTAAAGATGACCATCATGACGGTGCGGCGTCCGTAAGGTGGCTGCCAGATTTCGCGGAATGTGCCGCGCGGTGCGGCGGCCTCGGTCGCGGTGGGCGCCTCCAGAGTCGAGCCGGTTTCGGCTTCAATGCGGTGTTCGAGATCCGCCAGCACTTCCTCAGCTTCCGCGATGCGCCCATGCTGGGCCAGCCAACGCGGGCTTTCGGGGACCCGCAGCCGGATCCACCAGACGAGGATCGCGCCCGCCGCCCCGGCGAGCACCACCCAGCGCCATCCATCGAGGCCGAGGGGCGCGCGCGGCACCAGCAGCCATGACAACAGCGCCGCCGCTGGAACCGAACAGAACTGGATCGTCTGGTTGTAAGCGAACGCGCGGCCGCGCAGTTGTTTCGGCACGAGTTCCGCCAGGTAAGTGTCGATCGTGACCAGCTCGACCCCGACCCCAATGCCGCCGAGGAAGCGCCACAAGTCCAATCCGAACGCGCTGTGCTGGAAGGCCATCACAATGCTGGCGACCGTGTACCAAAGCAGTGAGCAGGTGAAGATCACGCGCCGGCCGAAGCGATCGGCCACGAACCCAAACAGGGCGGTACCGATGAAAAGACCAGAGAACATCGCCGCGATGAAGCTCGCGATTCCGCCCGGCCCGAGGACGTGAGATCGGGCGAGCCCGGGCGCGATGTAGCCCGAGAAGAAGATGTCGTAGAACTCGAAGAAGCCGCCGAGCGAGAGCAGGACGACCCGCATCCAGATGGCGCGTGATGCCGGGAGACGGTCAAGACGCGCGCTGATCGAAGCGCCGCTCAGGGTATTCAAGACGAGAAGTATATCGTCTAATACTTCCGCAGAACGGCGAGCAGGCGTCCCTGGATGCGCACATCCTGAGCGGGCACGCGGATCGGACTCATTGCGGAATTCGCCGGTTGCAGCCTCACAATATTGCCCGGCTCGCGATAGTAACGCTTGAGCGTATTCTCGGTCGTGCCCACCAGCGCTACGACGATATCCCCTTCGCGCGCTTCCGAGGTCTTCTCTACAAGGATCATGTCGCCCTCGCAGATATGATCCTCGACCATGGAATTCCCGCGCACGCGCAACGCGTACGTGTCCTTGTGCCCCACGAAATCAGCGAAGCTCACAGTGGTCGGGTCTTCGTACGCTTCGATCGGCTGGCCGGCGGCAATGGTGCCGAGCATGGGAACTTCGAGAGAAGCTTCGAAGCGGTTCCGGCGCTGCTCCTGGAGGTAACGCGGCGCCACGTCGATCGAGCGGCTCTGGTTGTGGCTGCGCTGCAGATAATTCTTCTTGTCCAGCGCCGAAATATGTTTATGCACCGTCGCGATCGAGGCGAGATTCATACCGCGCGCGATCTCTTCGTAACTAGGGCTATAACCGTTCTCGACCTGATAGCCAGCAATGAAGTCGAGGACTTCCTTCTGCCTGCGAGTGAGAGCCATTGAGCTTATACTAGGCGAATAAAAGGGGAAAAGCAAGCTAAAAAGCCGCATTTCGCGGTTAGTATAGAAGCAGATGGAGCCCTCTTCCAAAGGCCGGTTCATCCTCGTGCGCCATGGCGAGACCGACGCCAATCGGCGCCGCTGCTTCGCCGATTCCGACTCCATCTCACTCAGTGAAGCCGGCGTCCAGCAAGCCCGCGAAGTGGCGCTCCTGCTCTCCGACGGCTTCGGCGCGCAGGTCCTCGTGTCGAGTCACTTTCTGCGCGCCCGTCAGACAGCTGAAATTATTGCGGAAGTGCTCAGCCTCGAAACCGAAGCCATTTCCGGAATCCATGAGCGCGATTTCGGATGCCTCAAGGGCCATCCCTATGAACGCCTCGGCGAGTTGATGACGCGCTGCGATGACACGCCGCCGTGGCTCTGGAAACCCGAGGGTGGCGAAAGCCTCGAAGATGTCCGGCGACGTGCTGTCCTGGTGATGGAGAACCTGCGCGACCGCTATTCCGGACAGGACGTCGTCATCGTCTGCCACGGCGCTGTCATCCAGGCGATCTGCGCGCACATCACTGGCGTCTGGACTGAATCCGCCGTGCCGCCGAACTGCGGATTCGTGACCATCGAATACGATGCCGGGAAATGGAGTGCGCCGGTGCTTTCGTGCGAGTGGGACCGGATCACGCACTCTGCGGGTTGAAGCCGGGGATTATCGATCTCTGCCGCCAGCCCGGTTCCGCGCTGGTCCTTGCTTCCCGCGAGGATTTCTCGGCCTTACCGGCCCATTACGGTCTACTGCGCAGCAATCGGTGAACGAAACCGGGCCGATTGTCTGCGATCCTGCTGAAAAGATTGTGACCACCGTGGGGCGGTCCTGTAAGAGGCGAGGCGCAGCAGCCGGGTGCAGCGATCGCGATGCTACCATCAGGACATCATTTCGGATGTGCCTCCATGCCTCAATCCTTATCGGAGTTGCCCCGCATACTGGGAGAGCTGCGCACTAGCTCCTTTCCCGAAGAACGTCTGGCCCGCCGCACCGTTAAAGACGAGTTGCGCGCGAATCTGATCTGCAAGCTACAGCGCCGCGAAGAACTTTTCCCCGGCATCGTCGGTTACGAAGACAGCGTGATTCCGCAAGTCGTCAATGCGGTTCTGTCGCGCCATAACTTCATCCTGCTCGGATTGCGCGGGCAGGCGAAGACGCGGCTGATCCGCATGCTCACAACATTGTTCGACCCGTGGATGCCCTACGTGGCCGGGTGCGAGATTCATGACAATCCGTATGCCCCAATTTGCCGCCAGTGCCGTATGCTGATCGGCGAGCAGGGCGAGGCGACTCCGATCGCCTGGCTGCGGGCGGACGAGCGTTACGTCGAAAAGCTGGCGACGCCGGATGTGACGATCGCGGACATGATCGGCGATATCGATCCGATCAAAGCGGCGCGGCGCGGGCAGAATATTTCCGATGAGCTGACCGTGCATTACGGGCTGATTCCGCGAGCCAACCGGGGAATCTTCGCAATCAACGAGCTGCCCGATCTGGCCGGAAAGATTCAGGTCGGATTGTTCAACATCATGCAGGAGGGTGACGTTCAGATCAAGGGTTACCCTGTACGCCTGCCGCTCGACCTGCTACTGGTGTTCACGGCGAATCCGGAAGATTACACGGCGCGCGGCAAGATCATCACGCCGCTGAAGGATCGCATCGGAAGCGAGATTCGGACCCACTATCCCGTGACGATCGAACATGGGATTGAGATTACGCGCGCTGAAGCCTGGTGCGATCGCGAGGCGGGCGTCGAAGTGCGGCTGCCCGCTTATATTGCGGAGATCATCGAGCAACTGGCTTTTTCGGCAAGAGAAGACAAACGGGTCGACAAGCGATCGGGCGTTTCGCAGCGGTTGCCAATATCCGTGACGGAGAACGTGATTTCGAATGCGGAACGGCGGGCGCTCGCGAACGGCGAAGATGTCGCCGTGCCGCGCGTGCTCGATATCTATGCCGCGCTGCCGGCGATCACTGGCAAAATCGAGCTGGAATACGAAGGCGAATTGAAGGGCGGCGATGCGGTGAGCCGGGAGTTAATCAGGACGGCGGTCGGGAAAACTTTCAATCGCTACTTCGAAGGCGTGAATATGCAGCCGGTGGTGCAGTGGTTCGATATCGGCGGGACACTGAAGCTCGAAGAAGACGTCAGTTCGGCGGATGTGGCCGGGCAACTCAACGGGATACAGGGACTGATGGAGAAGACGCGCGCGCTCGGCCTGACCGCGAATGAGCCGGATGCGGTGCGGGCCTCGGCGGGCGAGTTCATTCTGGAAGGGCTGCATGCGCACCGGAAGATCAGCCGGTCGGAAGAACGCGGGTTCGCGGCGGAGGAAAGAAAGCGGCCGCCGCAGGAGCCGGACGAAAGTCCAAGAGCGCGGCAACGGCGGCAGTTTAATTAATGTTTTACTAATCGCGGAATTCTTTGCAACGTACGAAGATTTCGAGGGCAGCATGTGGGGCAGGTTGGCAACCTGCGGCCGATTGTCAATCGGCCTGGTCAACCGAAGGCGATAGCCTCGACGAGTTCGGGATCGGTTTTGCGCAGGTTGTTAATCGGCGTCCCCGGTTTCGCTCTACAGGCCAGGCGGATTGCCAGGGGTATGTAGCAGTACACGAGGCGTTATGAAGTGGATCCGATTCTCGAAATATAACGGTGACGACTTCGGCATCGACGCCAACGATCTGATGCAGGCGCTGGCGGATTTTTTCCTGCAGAGCGGCTTCAATAATCCATACATGCAGTTCTCGGAATGGAACTCGCAGAGTCTGGAAGATCTGAAGCGGGCCATTCAGGAAGCGCTCGAAAGCGGACAGCTTTTTCCGGACGACCAGATGCAGCAGATGCTGGAAAAGCTGCAGTCGATGTCACCGGAACAGCTCGACCAGCTGCTCGAAAGCCTGGTGCAGAAACTGGCTGAAGAGGGGCACATCTCAACCGAACAGGAAGGTGAATCGCAGGGGCAGGGCGGCGGCGAGGGCAAAGACGGCCAGGCGCGGTTCGAGGTCACGGACAAATCGCTCGACTTTCTTGGATTCAAGACGCTGAAGGACCTGCTGGGGTCGCTGGGGAAATCAAGCTTCGGCAGACATGACACGCGCGATCTGGCGACAGGCATCGAATCCTCCGGGTCATCGAAACAGTATGAGTTCGGCGACACACTCAATCTCGATATCAGCGAGACGTTGTTCTCGGCGGTGCGGCGCGAGGGCGTGAAAGTACCGATCGATCTCGAGTATTCCGACCTGCACGTCCACCAGTGCGAATACCAGAGTTCGTGCGCGACTGTGCTGATGCTCGATTGCAGCCACAGCATGATCCTTTATGGCGAAGATCGTTTTACACCGGCGAAGCGCGTGGCGATGGCTCTGGCCCATTTGATCCGTACACAATATCCGGGCGATAGTTTGCGCTGCGTGCTGTTCCACGATTCTGCCGAGGAGCTCGATATCAGCCAACTGGCGCGGGTGCAGGTGGGTCCCTATTACACGAATACGCGGGACGGGTTGATCCTTGCGCAACGGCTGTTGCAGCAGGAACGTAAGGACATGAAGCAGATCGTGATGATCACCGACGGCAAGCCTTCGGCGCTCACGCTGGAAGACGGACGGACGTACCGGAATGCGTTCGGCCTCGATCCGCTGGTGATCAGCCGGACGCTCGAGGAAGTGAACCGCTGCAAGAAGCAGGGGATCATCATCAATACATTCATGCTGGCCAGCGATTTCGGGCTGGTGAACTTTGTCCAGAAAGTGACGGAACTGTGCCGCGGAAAGGCATATTTCACGACACCGCACACGCTGGGACAGTACCTTCTGATGGACTACATGAATCGAAAGACGCGGACTGTTCACTAATTTTGTGAACTATTTCCAGGCTGGCGCGTAAACACTCTGCAGGAGGTCGTTGTGTACCGTTTCCTTGCCGCCCTGCTTGCCTGTGCAGCCTCCGTTTATGGCTTTGACACCACCGACACTGTCTTGAAATCCGCGCCCGTTTCCTCCGCCACGCGCCTGGTCTTCCACGCCGAATTCGGCTCGATTACGATCCAGCCGGGTTCGGGAAAGTCGGTCGACGTGGAAGCGGAATTCCGCGGATACCCCTCCTCGCGGTCCGAATTCGACGGCATGCTGCACGATTATGCGCTTGACGTCACGCAGAGGGGTTCTGCGATCGAAGTGAATGGCACCTTTACCAAAGGGTGGGAGCCGCGCCTGTCGGTCAATCTCTTCGACATGATCTTCGGCAACCAGATCTGTCACAACGGCCGTTGCCTGAAGTACACCTGGCTGCGCGCCGTGGACTATCGCATCACTGTGCCCCAGCAGTTCAACGCCGAGATTTCCACTTCGGGAGGCTCGATTTCCGTTGGCAGCCTGAAAGGTGAAATAACGGCGCACACCTCCGGGGGCTCGCTCCATTTCGATCGTATCGACGGGCCCGTGAACGGAACCACCTCCGGCGGCAGCATCATCCTCACGGGGGCCAAAGGCCGGGCCGTCGTGCACACGTCGGGCGGTTCCATCCAGCTCCGCGATATTGCCGGCGATGTGGATGCTTCCACCAGCGGCGGCTCGATCTCAGTCGAGGGCGTGAGCGGCTACGTTAGAGCGCACACCTCCGGCGGACGTATCACCGCCGGCGAGATCACGGGTGCCATCGACGCCTCTACATCGGGCGGCGGAGTGACCGCAACTCTGCTCTCGCAGCCGAAACAGGATTGCCGGCTTTCAACTTCGGGTGGACGAATCGACATCAGCCTTGCAAGCGACGTCCGTGTGGATCTGGACGCATCAACAAGCGGCGGAGGTGTCCGGACCGACTTCCCTGTGCCCTACACCGGTGAGCACCACCACAACCAAATCCACGCGCCAATCAACGGCGGCGGACCGCTGCTCTATTTGCATACCTCCGGCGGCGGGATCACGGTACATCGCGCCGGGGCTCACTCACTTTAGATCTGTCAGGCGAACATTGCGAACGGTTCGAAATCCCCGTTGAGCAGTGTGCGTGTGTCGCGCACGCCCAGCCATCCGTCGATCATCGTCGCGTAAACGCGGCGGAAATCGGTTGTGTGGATCAGATTGTCTCCTGCATCCAGCTTCGTCAGACTCGGGATCGCACCGTACTGTCCGCCCATGACGGATTTTCCGGCCACGAACATCAGGTTGGCCGTCCCGTGGTCGGTGCCGAGGTTGACGTTTTCCGGCACGCGCCGTCCGAATTCCGAGAAGATCATGACGACGACGTCGTTGGCGCGCCCGATCCGGTCGAGGTCCGTCAGAAACGCGGAGACTGCATCAGACGCGTAAGTCAGCAGCCGCTTGTGCACGTCATTCTGAAACACATGCGTGTCGAAGGCATTGTTGCGGTATGACGTGTAATAGAGCCGCGTCGGCATTCCGGCGTCGATGAGCGCCACCACTTTCGGCAGATCGAGGCCGGTGATTCCGTAATCGACTGGCGAGTGGTATTTCGCCCAGGCTTCGCGGACGAGCACGGATGCGTCCTTCGCGCTGCGGGCCGTGTCGAGCAGAAACCGGCGCGTGGGATTCTGCACTCCACCATTGTCGGGAACGGAATCGAGCACCTCGCGCTCGTCGTAAAACTTCTCCTGCGAAAACTTGTTCGGGTCATCGAACACGACCGGCACATGCCGGTGGCTGCGCACCGCGAGCGACTGACGCGCACCGATGTTCACCAGGAAATTGGGCGGGGCAGCTGGAGCCATCGTATCCGCCAAACGCCCGACCCAGCCGTATTCCTCACCGCTGTTGGGCGCCGCCGTATGCCAGTAGGCCATCGACGTGAAATGCGAAAACGATGGATTGGCGTACCCGCAGCCGTGAACGATCGCCAGTTTGCCGTCTTTGTAGAGGCGTTCAAAACCCACCATGCCCGCGCTGAATCCGAAGTGATCGTCGATGCGGCGGACTTCGTTCTTTGGGATGCCGAGATTCGGCCGGTGTTTATAGTAAGCGTCGTCGCCGTAGGGAACCAGCGTGTTGAGGCCGTCGTTGCCGCCCGAGAGTTCAAGCACAACGAGTATTTTCCCGTCTGCTTTAGCTTGCGCGGCAGCCTGTGCGAAAGCCGGCAAGGGTATGGACGCTCCGGCGGTAACGCACACCCCGTACATACCGGCCCGCAGCAAATCCCGCCGGCTGGATTCCGAAAACGAAAAGCGCTTCCTGCTCATTACTTTTCCCTTCTCAACTCAGCTGATATTCCGGCTGGCTCATGATCAAATGCAGCACCAGCCGCAGCGGTTGCTCCATATACGTTTGGGCCGCCGTGATGTCGGACGTCCCTAATTCCTTATCGAGAAATGCCACCAGCTTCCGGCGAGTCGCATCGTTCGGCGGCACGCGCATGAACCGGCGGACCAGGTAACCGACCACCTGCGTCGTATTGGCGAGCTTCTCTTTCATCACCAACCGCGACAGGTTTACCTGGGCCGTATCCCGAGGGATCGGCTTCACGCGCTCGATCGCCATCTGCGATCCGCGGAAGCTGCCGTAACGCGTATTGAAATCCTCATCGCGATCGGCCTTCAGATTCGACTCCGCGCGCGCGCCGCTCTTCGTGTCGTCTTTCGTGGCGGTGGAGATATCCATACCTTCACGGATGCGCTCAGCTACTCTGCGAATCTCGCCGCCGCCGGTGAAGCGATCCGGGGGCAGAAAGCTGATGTCGGGGAACAGCACGTCGCGCGCGAAATTGGCGCGTTCCAGCAATAGGCCGGGCGTAATCCAGCTCTGACCTCCGGCCCATCCCGCAACGGTCGGAGGCGAGAAAAGCTGTTGCCCGAGCGCGCCGGTTTCAGAATTGAAATCCGGAACGCCAGGTATGTTCGTGGCGCCGAGCTTCCGGTAGGTTGAGACCGCAAGTTCCACCGGGCCCATGATGCGGGTCCCAACCGACGCGGGGCTGTAGAAATCGCGAGAGAGAAAGATCTTTTCGAGTAGCGGAGCGATCTCGTAATGATTGTCGCGAAGCACGGCGCCCAGTTGCTTCTGCAATGCCGGCGATAAA
Organism: Bryobacteraceae bacterium; assembly: GCA_036272235.1. Lineage (GTDB taxonomy): Bacteria > Acidobacteriota > Terriglobia > Bryobacterales > Bryobacteraceae > BOG-234. Next base: position 12,603 of record DATAZF010000092.1, read on the forward strand.
TCTTCGCGCACAAAGTATCGGTAGATCTTGGCCGCAATGTAGTCAGCCGTCGCCGGCTGCTGCATGATGATGTCGATCACCTCGACGCCGTCGAAGCGGCCGGTCTTGCCGAGAAACGTCTTCTCGCCGTCGTCATGCTGCTCTTTGTTGACAACGAATTTGAGGTCGTCGTAATTCCAGCCGGTGAACGCCCGCGCCGCCTCGCGGATGTCGGTCTCGGTGTAGTGGCCAACGCCCATGGTGAAAAGCTCCATGATTTCGCGTGCGAAATTCTCGTTCGACGCACCTTTGACGTTTACCCCCGCATCGAGAAAAGAGAGCATCGCGGGGCTTTCGGCCACCGCGACGGTGAGGTCGCGGAAATTCCCCATGCCTTGCTTCTGGAATATTTCGAGCTGCCCGAGGAGCTTGCGATAGTCCCGAACCTTCGCCTCGTTGGACGCAAAGTGGCCGTGCCAGAACAGCGCCATCTTCTCGCGCAGAGGCTGCGGACTGGTCAACATCCGATTAGCCCACCAGTAAGCCACACGGTTTGTCTCGAGCACGCTCGCGCGCAGCCAGTAGAAAAATTCGTCCACGATCGGCTGCATGCGTCGATTGCCGCCGGCCTTCACCTTAATGCCGAGAGCCTCACCTTTTTCCTTTGCAAGATCGGTCACAGCGGGGCGGCTGGGGGGAAAGGGTTCGAGACCAGGATCGTGGATGCCGGAATGATCGAACGCCGGCAAATGGCTGGCGTCGGTGCCTTCAAATCGCACGAGCCGCGCGACCGCTTGTGCGGACGTCATTTTCGCGAGCACCTGGATCTCTTCGGGAGTGCCGCCGAACCCGGCGCGGGAGAGAAGATGCGCCGCGAAATCGTAGTTCCAGTCGGAAGACGGAATGGGACTCAAATCGTTCTGCCACGCCGTGGGTCCGGCGATCTGAGCGTCGGCGCACACAGCCATCGCAATCAAAGCGAGACCCAACCTGACTCTTCCGTGCATAGCGGATCTTCCCCCTTCTCCAGGCTGACGCCAAACTTATTCTATTGCTTCTTTTGCACGGATTTCGCACAGGCTGCCGCTGGAACAAATTCGCCGGGCCTGAAACCCCCAAAAGAAGCGCCACAAGAAATGACTCTGAGACGACTGCCGCTCCGCGGTTTGTTCCTGTCGTGTTCTTTCGCCGGTCTCGGGCCGAACTGGTTTGAAGACGGCGTTTTCGACATCGGGCAGGCGCTCTCCCAGCCGCGATTCCGGCCTTCCAGATAAAATCCCTGCCGAAGCCACGCTGCCGATTTTGCCTCGCGGTATGCGCGGGCTGTCCACTCACTCTGCTCGCAACGGGACCGAGGGATCGACGCGTACCGCCCGCAATACAGCAGGCGCCGCGGCCAGCAGAGCAGCGCAGATCATCGTGATCGGTGGCAACACGAGCAACGCCGGCTCATGGATCTTGACCTGATACAGGAGTGAGGTGATGTAATTTTCCGCGGCGAGACCGAACACGAGGCCAGCCGTTGAGCCCAGCGCAATCGCGGCGAGCACCCCACAGGTCACCTGCCGCGCGATGTCGCTTGCGCCTGCGCCGAGCGCCATCCGGATTCCCAGTTCGCGCCGGCGTTCCAGCACCGCGTAATTGAGCACTCCGTAAATTCCGACGCCCGCCAGGATCAGAGCGACAGCGGCGAAAAACACGGAGAGCGCCGCCAGCAGCCGCTCGCGTACCATCTGAGAATCGACCAGCTCTTGCTGCGTGGCGATGTTCGCAACACGAATCCCCGGCTGACTCTTCCGGATTTCAACCCGCAACATGGGCGCCAGCGATATCGGATCCGCCGCCCGGCTCCGTACAACGAATGTCGCCCTGTCTCCCGCCCCCGTGCGACTACCGAGCGCGCGAAACGGAACATATGCCGTGGCAGGCACAGGCAGCCGCATGTCCTCATAGCGCGCGTCGGGAACAACGCCAATGATTTCCATCGACACGTGCGCGTTTCTGCCGGGGCTGCGCGCGAACCCGCCGCCGGAAAGCGTCTCGAAGTTGCGCCCAACCGGGCTCGCCGTTCCGAAATATTTGCGGGCGAACTTTTCGTTCACCACCGCCACCTTCGGGTAATCATCGTTCCAGCGGAAGTCGCGGCCATCCAGCAATGGCAGCTTCATCGTTTTGAGCCATCCGGGAGACACGCCGAGGAACCATGTGCTGTTCGTCCAACTCCCGTCCGGGGAATGGCCGTTGGCCCATACATACCCTGTTTGGGCATTGAAGCTCATCAATGCGTATTGCGCGAGTGCAGCGGATTCCACGCCGGGCAGCGAATTCAAACGCTGAGTGACCTGATACCAGGTCTCAGCAGGCAAATCGGTGCTGCTGCTCGCCTCCAGAGTAAGAACACGTGCGGATGAAAAACCGGTCGGCTGGTTCGCCATCCTTTCGAATGTCGCAATGAAGAGTCCCGCTACAAAGAGCACGAGTGTACAGAACGCGGCCTGTGCGGCCGTCAGGCTGTGCCTCGAATGGCGCCGGCCGCGCCGGCCGTCATCGCCTCGCAACGCGATGGCTGGACTGATGGATGAAGCGCGGAGCGCCGGCGCAAGTCCGAACAGCACCATGACAGCGAACGTGAGTGCCACCGCGAATACCGTAACGCGCCAGTCGGTGTGCAGTGCCAGCCGGACACGTTGGGCGGGCGGATTGAGCCTGTCGACAATGAACGGCGCCGCTTGCCATGAGAACACGACCCCGAGCGCCGCGGCGGCTGTGGCGATGATCGCGCTCTCCACGAGCACCAGCTGGACCAGCCGGGCGCGTGCCGCCCCGATCGAGATACGCAGCGCGATTTCGTGCCTTCGCGCCGCCGCCTGGGCGGCCGTCAGATTCGCCGCATTCGCGCAGGCGATCAGCAACACCAGACCTACAAGCACCGCGAAAATGGCCAGCGGACGCCGGTATCCGCCCTGCGCGGCAGGCCGCCCCGCGGCAGCGGATTTTAGCGAAACTGGCGCCGCGACAAAAAAATCCTTCTCCTGTTTCAGCCGGACCGCGGGCCAGGATTTCACCTGTTCTTCCCGGTACGAGTGAAGCGCCGCTCTCAACTCTTCCCGCATCCGAAAGATGCTGGCCCCCGGCGCAGGAAGCAGCCAAATGTGGTACCCGCTGAAGGTCGAGCCGCCGGAATTCGCAACGATGTTCGGCGTATTCATCATGTTGGGAACAAAAATATCGGTGAATGTGCCCGGGTCGGTTCCGGTAAACCCCTCCGAGGCCACACCGACGATTTGAAGAGTGCCGTTCGCCGTGCGAAAGCGCCGTCCGAGCACGTGAGAATCTTTTGCAAACCGTCGCGACCAGTACTCGTACGAAATCACCGCGTAAGGATTGGCCCCCGGTGTCGTGTCGTCTTCTTCCCCGAGCAGCCGCCCGAGTGCGGGATGCAATCCGAACGCTCCGAACATCGATCCGGAAACGTATTGCCGCCACACGCGCTCGGTTTGCCCATCCGGCCCGAAAGTGAGATCGATAGAGCCCGGAGAAGTTGTCACCAGCAGTTTCGCCTGATCTTTCACGGCTTCGCGCAGCAGGGGAACGACAGCATACTCGAACCCATCGTTGGAGGAGATCCTGCCCTCGAACAAATCCTCATAGCCGATCGCGTACAGGCGTTCCGGATGCGCGACGGGCAGCGGCCGCAGGAACAGCGCGTTGATCATGCGAAACGCCGCCATGCAGGAGCCGATGCCCAGACCGAGCGATAGAACCACCGCCGCCGCTACAGTCTTGTGCTTGCGGATCTGCCGCGAGCCGAATATGACGTCCGCGATAAGAGAGTCAAGCCACGAAGCGATCAGCGCTTCCCTCGCGGCCTCGTGCATTCGCACCCGCGAACCGAAGGCTCGCGATACCACGCCGGGGTCCCGGCCCGCCGCCTGCGCTTCATCGAAATGGGACTGCAGTTCCTCTTCGATGTCGCCCTCGACCTCGCGCGACCGGAACACATTGGCGATACGCGACCAACCGGACACTGGTCAGGCCATCCTCAGAACGCGATTGACCGCGGCCGTCCCCGCCTGCCAGCGCGACTCCGCGGCGGCAAGCTGCTTCCTGCCTGCCGCCGTCACCTGATACATGCGTGCCCGACGCCCTGCCTCCCGCGTGACCCACTCCGCCCGTAGCCATCCGGACTCCTCCATCCGGCGGAGCGCCGGATACAGAGAACCCTCCTCGACGCGCAGCACGCCCTGAGAGATGTCCGCAATCGCGGCGATGATCGCGTAGCCATGCATCCGCAGCTGCCGCGAAACGATCTTGAGGACCATTACTTCCAAAGCGCTCTGGAGAGCATCCTGCCTGCCCATATACAGAGATATCTTAATACAGAGACTGCTTTGTATTAAGCTGTCTTGGTATAGCGGCATCCCGCGTATCGGTGCAGGAGAAGAAAACCTCTTTCGCCTGCACTTGCCATGTCGCACACCCCCATTCCCAACAAAAGAGCGACGCAGACCCGCAATAATGGTAGTTATGCGCACCGCGCTCGCGGCTCTGGCCCTGCTCCTGCCGGCCCTCCACGCCCAAACCACCGCGGCGCTCGACGCTGCCAAACGCAACGAACCTCACTTTATCGACGAGCAAATCCGCATCTGCGAAATTCCGGCGCCGCCTTTCAAAGAGGAAGTGCGCGCGAAGGAAATGGAGCGCCTCTTTCAGCAACTCGGTCTGAGAGACGTGCGCATTGACAAGGCGGGCAATGTCATCGGCGTTCGCCCCGGTACGTCGCCACACCCGAATCTGCTGTTCCAGGCGCACCTCGATACGGTGTTCCCGGAAGGCACGGACGTGAAAGTGAAGCGCGAAGGCTCCATACTCCGCGCCCCGGGCATCGGCGACGATTGCCGTGGACTCGCCGCCATGCTCGCCGTAATTCAGGCCCTCAACGATGGCAAAGTTCAGACCGCCGGCACCATCACCTTTGCCGCCGACACGGGCGAAGAGGGGCTCGGCGATCTGCGCGGCACGAAGGAGCTGTTCAACACGACGCTGAAAGGCCAGATCGACAATTTCGTTTCCGTCGATGGCACAGGACTGAGCATCACCACTATCGGGGTTGGCAGCTACCGTTACCGTGCGACCTTCAAAGGGCCGGGCGGCCACAGCTTCGGCGCTTTCGGTCTCGCCAACCCGATCCAGGCCATGGGACGCGCCATCGCCAAAATCGATGCGTTCGAAGTGCCGCTCAATCCCAAAACCACCTTTAACGTCGGGCGCGTCGGCGGCGGCACGTCGGTCAACGCGATTCCTTTTGAAGCGTGGATGGAAGTCGACATGCGCTCGTCCGACAAAGGGGCACTCGAAGCGCTGAACGGCCAATACAAGCGCGCCGTCGAGCAGGCGGTCGACGAAGAGAACAGGCGCTGGAAGGGGCGCGGACCGGTTTCAGTCGCAAATGAAATAGTCGGCTACAGGCCGGCCGGCGTCACGCCCGCCGATTCCGCCATCGTCAAGACCGCTGTCGAAGTCACGAAGCTGTTCGGCGCAACGGGTGATCTCCGCGAAGGCTCGACGGACGCCAATGTGCCGATGAACCTGGGCATCCCCGCGATTACGATTGGCGGAGGAGGCCGGGGCTCGGCTGCGCACGCGCTTGACGAAAGCTTCGATACAACGGATTCTTATCTCGGAACACAGCGCGCGCTGATGCTCGCGGTTGCGTTGATACGATGATGCCTGATTCGTTACCAGAGCCATGGATGCGCGGCATCGTTCCCGGAATCGATCCCGTCATCGGACATCTCCTCCGCGCCAGCGAACACATCCGCGAGGATATCGAAAACGCGATCGGACCCCTGACAACCCAACAGCTCTGGGCCAGGCCCAACGGGATGACTTCAGCAGGTTTTCACGCCAAACATCTCGCGGGAAGCACCGAACGCCTCTGTACTTATCTCGAAGGCCATCAGCTTAACGCGGATCAGCTTGCGGCGCTGAAAGCTGAAGACGCGGGCGAGGAATCCGCAGATGATTTGTTGGCCGCCGTTCGCCGCGCGCTCGCCGGTTATGAGGAGCTTGTCCGCGCGATCACGCCGGAACGCTTCGGTGCGGTTCGCGAGATCGGCCGCAGACGCCTGCAGACGACCGCTATTAGTGTTGCGATCCACATCGCGGAACACGGGCAAAGGCACGTCGGGCAGGCGATCAGCGCGGCGAAACTGGCCAGGGCCGCCAGCGTGTGACGAGGCAGTGCAGCGGCATCATCCTTGAGATGCGCGCCCTCGCCGATCGTTCGAACCTCGCCGGGATGGCGCGCTTCGGTATCGACACTTCATCCTCCCTCGGTCTGACCACGCCCGCTATTCGCGAGATTGCTCGCCGCACTTGTCCCGGAAAACACAAAGACCAGACGCTTGCCGAAGAACTCTGGAAAACGGGAATCCGCGAAGCCCGCGTGCTTGCGAGTCTCATCGCGGATCCGAACGCGATCACCCGCTCCACTATGGATCGCTGGACGCGCGACCTGACGTCGTGGGACGTTTGCGACGCCTGCTGCTGCGAGCTCTTCGACCGCACACCATTCATCTGGCAGAAGATCCCCAAGTGGGCGGCGAGCCCGCGTGAGTTCGTGCGCCGCGCCGCTTTCTCAACGCTCGCCGGCGCGGCCGTTCATCGCAAGGGCGACCCCGATCGGCCATTCCTCGACACACTGCCGCTCATCGAGAAGTACGCTTTCGACGAGCGGAACTTCGTCCGCAAGGCCGTCAACTGGGCGCTGCGCAACATCGGCAAGAGAAACGCACGGCTGCTTCCTGCCGCGATCGCATGCGCCGAACGCATACGCGCGCAAGGCACAAAATCCGCGCGCTGGATCGCGGCGGATGCCCTGCGCGAGTTTCGATTGAAGTATGGAGCATGAAGTAGCGTCCTCGCGCCAAATGTTAAAATCACCGTTACCCATGCCCAATTCGAGCGCGCAGAAGGCGATGGCGCGGCCTCTTTCCGAGGTCGACCCGGCAATCAGCGAGCTGATCCTTAAAGAAACACGCCGCCAGAACGGCCAGATCGAGCTGATCGCGAGCGAGAACTTCACCTCGGAAGCCGTGCTCGAAGCGACGGGCAGCATCTTCACGAACAAGTATGCGGAAGGCTATCCGGGCAAGCGCTACTACGGCGGCTGCGAGTATGCGGATGAAGTGGAGAACCTTGCCCGCGAGCGCGCGAAGGAGCTCTTCAAAGCCGAGTACGCCAACGTCCAGCCGCACTCCGGTTCGCAGGCCAACCAGGCGGCCTACGCCGCCGTGCTGCAACCGGGCGATACCATCATGGGCCTCGATCTCGCCCATGGCGGACACCTGACGCACGGGCACAAGCTGAATTTTTCCGGCAAAACTTATCACGTCGCCGCCTATCAGGTGAACAAAGAAACCGAGCAGATCGATTTCGACGAGATGGCGAAACTTGCCGAAGAATACAAACCGAAAATGATCGTGGCCGGAGGCAGCGCCTACCCGCGCAAACTGGATTTCGCCCGCTTTCGCGCCGTCGCCGATTCGGTCGGCGCGATGCTGATGGTCGACATGGCGCATATTTCCGGCCTCGTCGCCGCGGGCCTGCATGCAAACCCCTGCGAGCATGCCGACATCGTCACCTCGACTACCCACAAGACCCTTCGCGGCCCCCGCAGCGGCATCATCCTCGCGAAGGAAAAATACGGCTCGGCCATCGACAAGACGGTTTTCCCCGGCACGCAGGGCGGGCCGCTTGTACATGTCATCGCGGCAAAAGCGGTTTGCTTCCACGAAGCGCTGCAGCCGGAATTCGTGGCCTACTCGAGACAGGTGATCGCCAACGCCGCGGCCCTTGCGAAAGGGATGCAGGATGACGGCTTCCGGGTTGTCTCCGGCGGCACCGATACGCATTTGATGCTGGTGGACGTCTTCTCCCGCGGCGTGCGCGGTAAAGACGCGGAGCTTTCACTCGATCGCGCGCGCATCACCGTCAACAAGAACGCCATCCCCTTCGATGTCAATCCGCCCCTGAACCCGAGCGGTATCCGGCTCGGCAGTCCGGCGGCGACCACCCGCGGCTTCGGCGAGGAACAAATGCGCGAAGTCGCGGCGCTGATTGCGGAAGTGTTGCGCAACGTCAATTCCGAATCCGTCATTGCCGCTGTCAGGCAGCGAGTCGAAGCGCTGACCGAACGTTTCCCGCTTTATGCGTGGAAAACGGCTGTTACGTTCAACGCGTAAGACCCCGTGAACATAGCGATTGACGCCCGGCGTATTCGCGACTTCGGCGTCGGCACCTATATTCGTAATCTCCTGCAGGCGCTCGCCGCCGCCAACACAGGCCACCGGTATAACGTCATTTCGTCCCCGGAAGATGCGGCTCAGTTCGCGGACCTGCCCTCCAACTTCGAAACCTGTCTCTACGGGCGGCGGGATTCCTCACGCATCGATCACTTCGCGCTGCCTCGTCTCATCCGCCGTCTGCGCACCGACGTGACGCACATCCCTTTTCATCGCGTGCCGCTGTTTCTCAGGAGGCCCTACGCCGTCACGATCCACGATCTGAGCAGCCTCTTCTATGACGAGGCCACCGGCTTCCTGCACGCGGCTCATGGTTTTCGCCTGCGCCGCGGGCTGGAACGAGCGGCTGGCATCATCGCGGTCTCCGGCGCTACGCAGCGCGACGTGATGAATCTGGTGCCCGACGCGGCCGCGCGAGTCCGGCTCATCTACAACGCACCCGATCCGCTCTTTCTGCAGCGCCGTATCAGCGCGACGCCAGGCGCTTCCGGACCCCAGGATGTTTCACGCGAGCGTCATCGCATTCTCGAGCGCTATCAGATCCGCTATCCATTCCTGCTTTACGCGGGATCGATCCGCCCGCAAAAGAACATTCCCCGCCTCATCGAGGCATTCGCGGTGGCGCGCAGCGGGCTCGAGAATCACGCCGGGTTCCGCGATCTCCGGCTGATCATCATCGGCGACGAAATCTCGCGCCATCCCGATGTGCGCCGCGCGGTGATTCACAGCCGCGTGGAGCAATGCGTCCGTTTTCTTGGCTTTATCCCTTTCGACACGCTGCGGATTTTTCATGAGCTCGCGACAGCGTTCGTGTTTCCGTCGCTCTATGAGGGATTCGGATTGCCCCCGCTCGAAGCGATGGCCTCCGGAACACCCGTGATCGCTTCGTCCGTGAGTTCTCTACCGGAGGTCGTCGGCGGGGCGGCGATGCTGGTGAATCCGGAAAACGTCTTCGATATCGCGCGCGGCATCACTGAAGTACTTCTGAACGACCAGCTGCGCGAGGAACTGATCGTCAAAGGCCGCAAACAAGCCGCCGGCTTCAGTTGGGGACGCACAGCCGAAGAGGTGCTGAAGCTCTACGAAGAACTGGGCACGAAGAAGAGTCGGAAGTTCTGATTTGTGATATTACTGAACGAGCAATTCCAAAAGTCGGGAGGGGCAAAGACATGAAGCACAGGGCTCTGATGATGGCCGCCATCTCGCTGGCTGCGTCGGCCGTCGTGTTTGGCCAGGCTGGCCTGACTGGAAAGTGGCAAACCGACAACGTTCCGGCGGCCCTCGAGGCACAGAAAAATGCGCCGGCAGCCGAACCGGGCGCCGGTCGCGGCCGCGGCGCGGGCGGAGCGCAGGCAATCATCCTTGATCTCCAAACAGACGCATCCGGCAAAATCAGCGGAACAGTGACAGAAATCGGGAACCCGCCGGTGCTGAATATCGAATCCGGCACGATAACCGGGAAAACCGTCACCTGGGTCACGCAACCGCGCGGCGTCACGTGGAACCTGGAAATGACGGACGATAACACGCTGACTTTAACCGGCCGCGTCTTCGCCGGGCGCGGTGGTGGCGGTCGGGCTCCAGGTGCTGCTCCTGCGGCTGGCGGTGAGCCTCCTGCGGGCGGCGCTCCCCCCGCAGGGGCTGCGACCGGCGGCGATGGAACACCCCGCGCCGGCGGTGGCCGCGGATTTGGCCGCGGTGCGCAGCAACCCATCGTGTTGCACCGTGTGAAATAAATACCGGGTGAAGTAACGCCCGTTTTACAGCAGACGTTCCATCTCCGTAATCAGGTAGTGCTCCGCGACGAGGCCGCTCCGATGCGTCCGGCCGTCAAAAAAATGCCAGCGCGCGTCATTACTCGAAGAGTGATCTGACGGACAGTAAAAAATCATCTGTTCATCGATGCTTCCGTGGTCGAGCAGATCCTGGTTAAAGGAACGAACGGCCCCGCGCAGCACATACGGTCTGCGGAAATCGTCGTCTTCATAGAGCTCGTCCGTGGGTCCGAATTCGATCTGCAGAATGCGCCCGCGCAGGTTGATCTGAAAAAGATTGAGCCCGCCGTCGTTGTAGTTTCGTTCCTCAAAGACCGCCGGATCGAGCAGAATTGCCGGATCGGACAGCTTCGCGTTGACCTTGTCCACGAAAGCGCTGCAGATCCGGTGCAGATCGAGCGCGCCCTGCGCGCGGAGATCATCCACACGGGTGCTCTCGTCGATCACCTTGCGATCGGATTCCGCAATCGACTCAATGGCCCTGGCCAGCCTGGTCAGCCGGTCCGGCCGGCGCTCTTTCCATTTCGCGGCCCATCCAAACAATGCGTGCCCTCACTAAGTCCAGAATATTCCTTCCCTGGAGCTGAAGCGAGTGCCAGCGCGCGGTATCGTCCCGCGTTGCGTCGTTTCCAACGCGAAGCACAGTACCCTCAAGGCTCAGATAACGGACTCGCAGGCCGGCGCCCTCGGTCACCACCCATAAGCCGGATCCGGGCGCCGCACGATCATTCGGGTTTTGATCCAGCAGAACGAGGTCGTGTGTCGCCAGTTCCCTGGGCAGCACGAGGTCTGAGCCGACGCGCGCGCCGATGGGATCTATCAGGTTCTGAACCCGCCACGCCGGCATGGGAATATAGCCTTGAATTGACGTCAGCGCTGCATCGACGCCGGGGCCGATTCGGCCGCGCATCATCGGAATGATGTGAACGCCCGCCTCCCGGTGCGGAGAAATGCGCCAGAGAAGATCCGGGATACCGATCTCCAACGCCTGAAGGAGATGGTCTGCGGAGGTTGTGGAAAGCAAACGTACCTTCTTCAAAACATTGTGCATATGGGGTTGTGAAAGACCGCACTTGCGAGCCAGCCCACGTTCCGTGAGGTGCCCAGCATGGACGCGCTCGCGGGCGATGTCAATCAGTTTCTCCTGCAGATCCTTGAAATACATGGTTATATTTCTCTTGGAAATACGTCTGCATTATTTAATCATTTACCGATGCCACGTACCTTATATCACATTATGAAACCCTCATTTTTATCATAGCTTGTGATTAGTATTACCTCCAGTACTCCAGGAAAAATCCTATGAAATTCAGATAAATGAGAGAAATTCTACTCAGTAGTTTTGTGGAAATTTCGGTTTGTACCGGAAGGAAACATTCGTGACTTTTGATTGGAATCGTTCAGAAACAATCGCAGTAGCGAGAGAGTCCTGCGCGCATTGTCAGGGGCTTGGATTGCGCGGCAGGCACACAAACAGAAAGATCGACGACGCGCCTTGTAATTGTGTTTTGAGGGAGATATTCCGGTGTTGCTACTCGCGATTCCGGTCGTGCATCCGCAAGGAGAAGCATATGAGCCATGTCCGCCTGGAATTGATAGGCGGTCAGGAAAGGCGTCCCGTGTGGGGCCGTAAAGACGAAGAATATATTGCGGATTTTTGTCTCGTCAGTAAGCGCATTCTGGATGAATTCGAATACCGGATATTCCGCTTTCATTTCCTCCTTGGGGCCGACTGGAAGCTTTGCTGCCGGCGTCTGGAGATGGAGAAAGGGCTCTTCTTTCATTCGGTGTACCGGATTCAGCAGAAGCTTGGGCGCGCCTTCCGCGAATTGGAGCCCTATCCGCTTTTCCCGCTGGATGAATACTTCGGCGCGGTGGTTCGCAAAGAACTCCCGGCAGAATCGAAAAAGATCCTGCAGATGCCGCCACTTGTCCGAAAACGCGGGCCGGTACGGCCACCCCTTCGCAAAATAGCGTAATCCCCCCGAAACCGTTGTGGATGTGGCGCTGGAGATCTTGTCAACGGCGCCACTCGCACGGCCAGCTCATTTCCGGGATTCGAGGCAGTTCACGGCCCTGTATAGCGGGCAACCACGGGAGCGACCCGCGCCGCGAGGTCCCCGTTCTGGTCTTCCGAGAGAGCCGACACCACGAATCCCAGCCAGCCGCCGGATTCGAATGCCGCGACCGAATATTTCTGGCGCCGGCTTTCATGCAGTCTTATCCCGGAGGCTTCGACAGTCCTGCCCGCGAGCGCCCGCGGAAAGATTTCCTGATCGTTGCGCCGCGTCAGCATCACGGACACCAGCGCCTCGCCGTTCTTAAAAATGACCTGAAAATAGTTCCGTCCCCCGAGCGGGCACTGGAAGGCGGAAACCACCCCGCCCGAGCCGGCGGCATCAAGGAGAGGCTGTAGCATGGGCGCAAATGGAACTCCCAGCGCCTGTTCCATCTCAACTCTTTGCGTCTGCCGGGGGTAGACGCCGGCGGTCGTACAGTGAACATGAGCATCCACCCCAAGGTCGAACAACTGGTTACTCTTGCGAATCGAATAGAACGCCACTGCGCCGGCCACAACCGCCAGCATCACGAGGCTTGAAATCAGACGGCCGCGCGCCGAGCCGCGGCCGCGGGTTGCGGCGTTACTCGGCGGTGGGGTCAGGCCGCGCTGGGAAACGGGATCCGGCACGCCCGCATCATAACTTATGCGGGCGCTTCTGCGGCCTGAATGGACGCATGGCCACTGCGGGTACGTGGGAAGGAATAGAATTGTGGTAGCGGGCGTCCGATCTGTGAAAATACTCGAAGAAAAACATAAACTGGCGACACGCTGGCTTCACTGGATCAACTTTCCGATTCTTTCGGCAATGATCTTCAGCGGACTGCTGATCTACTGGGCTTACGACCCCTACCGAATCGGCGTCGGCAGCGTCACGCTTTTCCATTTCTTTCCGAACTGGTTTTACGAAAAGACAGGCATCGGTTATCAACTTGCGCTCGGCATGGCGCTGCACTTTGTGTTTGCGTGGATTTTCGCCATCAACGGGATTGCCTATGTTCTCTATACGCTTATCTCCGGCGAATGGCGCGCGCTCATTCCCGACCGCAAGTCGCCGCGCGAGGCGGTTCAGGTCGCCATGCACGATGCCGGTTTCAAAGTAGCGCTTCCTCCGCAGGGCCGGTACAACGCGGCGCAGCGGATCACCTATTCCGCCATCGTGCTGATGGGCGGGCTCAGTCTCACGACTGGCCTTGCGATTTACAAGCCCGCGCAACTGCACTGGCTCACTGCAGGCCTGGGCGGGTACGAATGGGCTCGCTGGGAGCATTTCTGGTTGACCATGGGATACGTCGGATTTTTCGCGATCCACATAGCGCAGGTGGTCCGCGCAGGATGGGCGAATTTCCGCGCCATGGTCTGCGGCTACGACCTCGCGGAAGTGGGCGCAAAGGTAACACATGGCGACTAACAAATCAAAAGTCAGTCTGACGCCCGAACAGGAACTCGCCCGCCGTTCCCGCCGCTCCTTCATCGGCCTCGGAGCTGGAGCCGCCGGCGCCATTGGGGGCTGGTACTGGCTCAATGCACAGCCGTTGGAGGACGAAATCCCGCGTCCCCTGCGCCGGGTTCTGGGCCTGAATGAGCGCGTCGTGCGAAGTACGCTCTACAGCGACTCGCATCTGGTCCGAACTTATCCCGCTTCTGCTGTCGGAAGAATCAAGGTCAACGGCGACATCGGAATGGAAAAGCCGATCGACCTCGCCAGCTGGTGCATGAATCTGACTTCGTTTGACGGCGCCGCCAGGCAGCTGGCGCTTGCCGACATTCAGTCGCTGCCCCGTTACGAAGAGATCATCGACTTCAAATGTGTGGAAGGGTGGAGCACGGTGACCCGGTTTGCCGGTGCGCGTTTGTCGGATTTCACCGCCCGCTTCGCTCCCGGCTCGGAGCGCGCGGCCTTCGTCGACATGCGTACGCCCAGCAAGGATTACTATGTCGGCTTCGAAATGGCGAGCGCCCTCCATCCGCAGACCTTGCTGGCGTATGAAATGAACGGCGCGCCCCTGACCGATAAACATGGTGCGCCGCTTCGCCTCGTTTTGCCGGTGAAATACGGCATCAAGAGCATCAAACGCATCGGGAGCATCGAATATACCGACAAGCGCCCGGCGGACTATTGGGGTGAACAGGGCTACGACTACTATTCGGGGCTGTGATTTTCGCGTGGCCGCGCCGTCATTGCAGCAGTACGATCGACGCAGGAGATCGAGCCCGCGGAATTGTTGAAAGATGGGTTCGCGCTGGCCTGGCCGACTCTCTGCTGGAAAGTCTTGACATCGAGATCTTGACACCGAAGTCGATTGCGACAGTCCTCGATCGAATCTCGAAACCCTGGGCAATGTTTGAATCTGCGGCATGTCGAGCGCTCCTTCGCAGATTCCCTTTTTCGGTCGTGTTTCGGATCTTACCGCGGGCCTGGCTACTGGCGTAGCGGGGCTCCACCCGCGCAGTGCCGGCCTGGTTAATTAAATCGCCGGAGCTTTAGTTCGGCGCCAGGTAGCTGGTACGCGTACGCACGGTGAGATGGCCATGGTCCGGAGCGCTGGCGGTGACGCGGATCTTCCGTAGCGGCGATGTGGCTGTTCCACGTTCCGGAACGTAGCCGATGGTGTAACGCCGGCGGATATCCTGAGCAATCGACCGCAGCGTCGGGATGACCCCGGCAACGTCTTTGAGCAGGAAGCACTCGCCGCCGCTGATGCCCGCAATGCGCCGCAGAACGGCGGGGTTCTGGTCGAAGTCGTCCGGCTCATAAATTCCCACTGTGTAGATCGTCGCGTGCGACTTTTCGATTAATTGCATGGCCTCGGGTTGACGGCGATGGCTGGCATTGTCGCCGCCGTCGCTGACGAGTACCAGCGTCTTCCGTGCGCGCTGGCCGGTTTCGAGGTGCTTGAGTGAAGCGGCGATCGCGTCGTAGAGTACCGTTTTCCCTTCGGCGCGATGTCGTGACATAGCGGTCCGCAACAAGTCAATCTGGTCGGTGAAAGGCACGTCCTCGGGCAATCCGAAACGCACCTTGTCGTTGAAGTTGACGACGAAAATCTGATCGTCGTGATTGCTGGCGTCGACGAAGGTCAGCCCGGCAGTGTTCACGTCATTACGTTTCGGCCGCATGCTCCCGCTGTCATCCAGCAACAGACCCGCCTCGACAGGGAGGTCCGCGTTCGAGAAGGTCGAGATTTTCTGCCGGATGCCGTTCTCTTCGATACGAAAATTGTCCTTCGTCAAATTGGATGCGTAGCCACCCTTCGAGTCCCGTACGCTGACGTCAAGCAGGACCAGATCGACATTGGTCGAGATCTTGAAGTCACCTCTCTGGAAAAACGAGAATGATCGATCAGGGAACCAGACTGCAAGCAGAATTGCAGTCGGAATCAGCCATAAAAGGGCACGAGGAATTCGCACAAAGCCCTCTTCTTGATTATCGCCTGGGGTGGCGCTGAGAAACTGTACGCTACCACCCTACATGAAAAGGTCTTTGACCTTTTCGAACAGGCCTTTTTGGTGCGGCTCGTTGTTGACCGGCAGGGATTCGGAGAGTTGCTCGAAGAGTTTCCGCTGGTCGCGCGTCAACTTCGATGGAACCCGCACATCGATGTGCACGACCAGATCGCCGCGGCCGCGTCCCTGCACTTCGGGAACGCCCATGCCTTTAACGCGCAACTCCGCCCCGGACTGCGTGCCTTCCGGGACCACAAGTTCATGCGGCCCTTCGAGAGTCGGCACCGTAATCTCGTCGCCAAGCACGGCCTGCGCGATGTTGATCGGTACCGTGCAATGCAGATCGTTACCCTCCCGCTCAAAGATCTGGTGGTCCTTGACGGTGAAGAAAATGTAGAGGTCGCCGGCGGGCCCGCCGTTGGCGCCTGGCTGGCCTTCACCCGGGACGCGGAGTCGATTGCCGTCGGCGATGCCAGCGGGCACGGTGACACGGAGCTTCTTGTTGACCTGGCGATAGCCCTCGCCCCGGCAATCGCGGCAAACCTGCTTGACGATCTGTCCCGCGCCCTGGCAGCTGGAACAGGTCCGCCGGACCGACAGAAATCCCTGCGAAAAGATCTGCTCGCCACGGCCATGGCACGCTGGACAGGTGATGCTGCCGCTGCCGGGTTCGGCGCCCTTTCCATGGCAGCGTGCGCAGGCTTCGAGCTTCGGAACCTGCAGCTCGACCGACTTCCCGAACGCCGATTCTTCGAAGGAAAGCGTCAGATCGAAGCGGAGGTCGTCACCTTTGGCCGCGCGTGTCCGTCCACCCCCGCGCGCCTGTCCGAAGGCGTCGCCGAAACCGAAGACCTGGCTCAGGATGTCGCTCAAGTCGATCGAGCTCGGGTCGAAACCTCCGCCGCCCATGCCCGAGAGTCCCTGGTGGCCGTACGCATCGTACGCCGCACGTTTCTGCGGATCGGAGAGGACGCTGTAGGCTTCGGCGGCTTCCTTAAACTTTTCTTCGGCGGCGTGATCCCCCGGGTTGCGGTCAGGATGATACTGCATCGCGAGCTTGCGGTATGCAGTTTTGAGTTCCTGCTCTCCCATGCCTCGCTCGCAGCCCAGCACTTCGTAATAATCGCGTTTTGTCACCGGCATTATTTCGTTCTACTTCGTAATTCGGAGCGATTCAGGCTGAACTCCTCAGGCGGCGACCGCCACTTTGACCATCGAAGGCCGCAGGAGCTTACCTTTAAAATTGTACCCACGCTGAAACTCTCCGAGGATCGTTCCCTCGGGCGAATCCTTTGTTTCTACCCGCTCGACGGCCTGATGCAGGTGCGGGTCGAATTCCTTGCCGGCGGTGTCGATGGGTTCGAGGCCCACTTTCTTCAGCGCGTCGAACATGCGGCTATAGATCATCTCGATGCCCTTCGTGTATTCGGACGAGCCGCCGTCCACTTTCATCGCGCGGTCGAAATCGTCGATTATCGGCAATAGCTCGCGCACAAGTTCCATGCCGGCATACTGGGCAAACTCGGAACGTTCTTTCTCGGTGCGCTTGCGGAAATTATCGAATTCCGCCTGGCGGCGAAGGAGAAGCTCCTTCAACTCGTCGCGCTCGCCTTTGAGCCCATCTCGCTCGATGCGCAACGGGTCGAGCGGATCCGGCGGTTTCGGCTCTGCGGCTGTCGATTCGGCCGTCACATCGTCTACATTCGGTTCCGGCGCATGCTTCCCGTCTTTGTTCGGCGCCTTATTATTTTCCGCGTTCTCGTTGTGCGGGTGTTGTTTGTGCACGTTTATAGGTATCCGCAATTTTGCCAGTTTCAGATTAGCATCGAGAGCCGCAGGGCTTGACTGATCTGTCTCCATCGGTATGTCTCAATGGCTGCTGAATTCCCGCACCGTTCGGCGCTGTGAACGTCGCGTCGCGCACATTGCCGGTGTTCACCACGCCTCGGGGTTCAAAGCAAATTATCTGCGCTTCTTCATCCGCGCAGGTCCGATGCTCCACCCCGCGCGGGACCACAACACACTCGCCGGGCCCCATTGATACGACATGATCCCGGAACTCCACCCGAAAGGTGCCCTTCCAGACGAGGAACAACTCGTCTTCCTGTTCGTGGGGATGCCAGGGAAACTCGCCCAGCACCTTTACAAGTTTAACCTCCTGGCCGTTCAACGCCGCAACAACCTTCGGTCGCCAATGCTCGGTGAACAGGCCAAATTTCTCGTCCAGATTGATACTTGCGGGCATAACGAACGCAGCCTAAGACTGGAGGGTCGCGAATGTCCGCCCAATCTGGAGGACCGTCGAAATTACCTTTTCGTATTCCATGCGCATCGGCCCGAGGACAGCCACACGGGTGCGGATTCCCGACGGCAGATCGATAGTCACGCCTATTAGAGTCAGATCGCTCATCGCGGGATGCGCATCTTCCAGCCCGACGTGGATGCCGATCTCGCCCTGCGAGGTTTCAAGAAAGCGGTCGAGCAGCGCCACCACGTGTTTTTTCTCCTCAAGGGCGCGGAACAAATCGCGCATGCGCTCGCGGGTGAGGTGCAGGTCGAGCCCGACCAGCCACGAGGCGCCATCCATCGCCAGCTGGGGATCATGGTCCCCGAGCAGCAGGCCTTTCTGATAGAGCAGTGTCAACTGCTGCAGGACCGCGTCATACATGGCCCGCTCTTCTTCGATCCGCCGGAGAAGCTCGGCGCGCGCCTTTTCGAGTGTCCAGCCGGCGAAGTTGGCGTTGACGTAATTGCGGAGCTGGATCAAGTCGTCCTGCGTCATGGCGCGGTCGAGCGTGACGATACGGTTGCGCACCATGCGGTCTCTGGTTGCAACGATCATGAGGACGCGGCAGTCGGAAAGGGCGATCAGCTCGAGATGTTCCAGCTCCTGCGATGACGAGGGCAGCGCGGCAGCAATTCCGACGTTGCGGGTGATTTCGGTCAGCACGCGCGAAGCGATTCCGACACGCTCTTCGAGGCTTTCGCCGGATTGCATTTCTTTGAAAATGTGATCGCGGTCGGCGGCGGCCAGAGGGCGAGGCGGCGTTTTGCCGGCGAAATCGCGGAAGGCCTTGCCCGTGGGAATACGTCCAGCAGATGTATGCGGCTGCGCGAGATAACCGCCGTCCGCGAGATCCGCCATAACGTTGCGGATTGTAGCCGGGCTGAGCGCCAGACTGCGCATACGGGAAATAGTTCGGGACCCGATCGGCTCGCCGGTATCGATGTAGGCGCGGACGATGGAATGCAGAATTACTCGTTCCCGCGGAGACAACTCTTTTCCGGACAACAGCATTCTTGCTCGGCTGAACCTCTGTCTTTAACTATACTGTTACGGGTCGAGGCGCGGCAAGGGAACCGGGTTTCGCGCCGTTCAACATCGAGGCCCCATAGCCATTTCGTGACATTGCAGGCGCCAACGCGTCAGCAAATATGGCGCGATCGAGGTGATTCGAAATCCCGGAATTCGAATTTGAGTCCAATCGCCACCTTTCTGCATCGTTGCAGAAAAGAACAATGCAAGCTTCTTGTTTTCATCGGCGACTATCTGCGTTCATCGGCCGCGCGTTGGATTTCGTGGTTTTTCGGCGCCCCGATAAGAAGTGCCCTCTTCGGGAAGATCGCAAAGACCACGAAGTTCGTGAAAGCAAAGAACCGCGCACTTCGGGACCAGCCGTTTTGGGCGAAGGCCGGCCGGCATCCTCGCACTTTTCAAATCAACCGATCATGAGCCGCGCCGAGCGCACACCACAGAACAAAATACGTCTTTTCGCGGGTCATTCTGCGTCTATCTCACGGCGGTTCAGCAGGATGCGTCGGATTTTCCGCACGATCCCCTTTTCGAGACGGCCATTCCCACGCCAGAGTGACGCCCACGCCATTCCCCCCGTCTTGGTAAGTTGGTACACAGGAGTTCCATCCACATTGTTATTTCGTTTGAGGGCGAGTATCGCCATACTCTTTCTGGCGTCGCAGCTCGCCTGCAATACCACTAATTCGGCCGCCAAAGGTCCCGCCGGACGCGGCGGTTTCCCCGCCAGTCCTGTAACCGCAGCGAAAGCGGAACAACGGGACGTGCCGGTCCAGGTGCGTCAAATCGGATCCGTCGAGGCCGTCTCCGTCATCGCCGTTAAAGCGCAGATCGGCGGTGAACTCACCAAAGTGTTGTTCCGCGAAGGCGACGACGTACGCAAAGGCCAGGAGCTTTTTGAAATCGACCCGCGCCCATACCAGCAGGCCATCGATCAGGCCCAGGCGGCAATCCAAAAGGACAACGCGCTGATCGCTCAGGCCGAAGCCAATCTCTCCCGCGATAAAGTCCAGACCGCCAATGCCAAAGAGCAGGCCGAGCGCTATGCCGCACTCGCCAAAGACGGCCTGATTTCGAAAGACCAGAACTCGACCTATCAGACCACTTTTAATTCGCAGAACGAAGTTGTGCGCGCGGACGACGCAGCCATCAACAGCGCGAAGGCCTCGCTTAATGTCGACAAAGCCGCGCTCGAAACCGCGAAACTGAATCTTTCTTACTGCACCATTCCCTCGCCCATCGACGGGCGCGCCGGCGCTCTTCTCGTCCAGGCCGGCAATCTCGTGAAGGCCAACGATACCAATGCGCTGGTCAATATTAACCAGGTCCAGCCTGTGTACGTCACTTTCAGTGTGCCCGAGCAGTTGCTGCAGGATGTTCGCGCTTACGACCGTGAACACCCCCTCGCCGTTACCGCCGTCATTTCTCCGGATCGCAGCGCAACCGGCCGCCTCACATTTATCGACAATACGGTTGATAACACCACCGGCACCATCAAGCTGAAGGCCGAATTTCCCAACGCCGATCGCGCGCTCTGGCCCGGACAATTCGTGAACGTCGTCATGACTCTCCGCACGGTCAAGGGGGCGACAGTGATTCCGTCCCAGGCGATTCAGTCCGGGCAGGCTGGGCAGTTCGTCTATGTTCTGAAGTCCGACCAGACCGTCGAGAGCCGCCTCGTCAAACCCGGCGAGACGCTCCAGGGTCCCAGTGGCGATAGTCAGATTGTCGTGGAAAGCGGGATTTCCCCCGGCGAGACGGTCGTCACCGATGGCCAGATGCGCCTGATTCCCGGCGCGAAAGTGCGCGTCGTGCCAGGCGTGGGCAACTCCGCTCCGGCGCCAGCCGATGCATCGAGCGGCCAGGGAGCTTTCTGATGAACATCTCTCAGTTCTTCATCAGCCGGCCGATCTTTACCACCCTCACGGCCCTCGGCATCCTGTTGTTCGGCATCGTTGCCTACCGCACGCTGCCGGTCGCCGCGTTGCCCAGCGTCGATTACCCCACGATCCAGGTCAACGCCGGCCTGCCGGGCGCCAGTCCGGACACGATGGCCGCCTCCGTCGCTACGCCTCTCGAGCGGCAGTTCTCGACCATCGCCGGCATCGACTCCATGAACTCTTCGAGTTCGCTCGGCAGCACCTCGATCACGATCCAGTTCTCTCTCGACCGCAATATCGACGCCGCCGCGCAGGATGTCGAAGCCGCCATCTCCAAGGCCGGGGGGCTGCTGCCTCCGAACATGCCGCGTCCGCCGTCTTACAACAAGGTGAATCCGGCGGATCAGCCCATCTTCTTCCTTGGCATCAGCTCCGATACGCTCCCGATCTACACCGTCGACGAGTACGCCGAAACCGTGATGGCGCAGCGCATCTCGACCGTCAGCGGAGTGTCTCAGGTCCAGGTCTTCGGCGGGCAGAAGTATGCAGTCCGCATCCAGCTCGATCCCGACGCGCTCGCCACGCGCGGCATCGGCGTCGATGAAGTCCAGAACGCGATCAATCAGAACAACACCAATATCCCGAGCGGCAAGCTCTACGGATCGAAACAGGCCTTCACGATCCAGTCTTCCGGTCAGCTCACCAATGCCGATCAGTTCCGGCGCATGATCGTCACTTACAAGAACGGCAATCCGGTTCGTCTGGGAGAACTGGGCAAGGTCCTTGACGATGTCGAGAACAACAAGGTGCAGGCATGGTTGAACGACTCGCGCACGATCATTCTCGCCATCAACCGGCAGCCGGGCACAAACACTGTCGAAGTTGTCGACAACATTAAAAAATTGCTGCCGGCGTTTCGCACCGCGATCCCGCCTTCGATCAGCATGGGGATCATCTACGATCGCTCGACTGATATTCGCGATTCCATCAACGACGTCAAATTCACGCTGCTGCTGACCATCTGCCTCGTCGTGATGGTCATCTTCCTCTTTCTGCGGAACATTTCCGCCACGGCCATTCCCGGCATCGCGGTGCCGCTTTCCATCGTTGGCACCTTCGCCGTGATGTACCTGCTCGGCTACAGCCTGAATAACCTTTCCCTGATGGCCCTCACTCTCTCGGTGGGCTTCGTCGTCGATGACGCGATCGTGATGCTGGAGAATATCGTGCGCCACATGGAGCACGGCGAGTCGCGCATGGAAGCCGCGCGCCGTGGCTCGCGTGAGATCGGCTTTACGATCGTTTCGATGACCATCTCGCTGGTCAGCGTTTTCATCCCCGTGCTGTTCATGGGCGGGATTGTCGGCCGTTTGCTGCATGAGTTCTCAGTCACGATTGCCGTCGCGATTCTGGTTTCGGGTTTCGTGTCCCTGACGCTGACGCCCATGCTCGGCAGCCTCTTTCTCACCTACAACCACAATCAGCGTCATAGCGTTTTTTACAACGGGATCGAGCGCGTTTTTCAGTGGATGAATCACGGCTACGAGCGTTCGCTGCTGCTCGTTCTGCGGCACCGCTTCGTCACGCTGCTGGTCGCGTTCGTGCTGCTGGGGACCAGCGTCTGGATGTTCATGGGGATGCCAAAGGGCTTCCTGCCGAGTGTCGACAGCGGTGTCCTCAACGGAATCTCCCAGGCCGGTCAGGACATTTCGTACGACTCGATGGTCCAGCACGTCTGGGCCGTCAAGAACATCGCCCAGCACGATCCGAACACTGAAAGTGTTTTCGCGTTCGTCGGCGGCGGCAATCAGGGCCAGGTCTTTCTGATGCTGAAGGACCGCAAGGACCGCAAGCTTTCCGCCGATCAGGTGCTTTCGGAGCTGCAGCCAAAGCTTCTCTCCGTTCCAGGCATTCAGGCATTCCTGCAGAATCCGCCGCCCATTCAGATCGGTGGCAATAACACCCAGAGTCCGTTTCAGCTCACGCTGCAGGATGCGGACCAGGCGGAAATCTATCACTGGGTACCCATCCTGGTCGACAAGATCCGCACGCTTCCGGGCTTCCTGAATGTCACGAGCGATCTGCAGATTGCCAGCCCGCAGATCAACGTCGATATCGATCGGGACCGTGCCCAGACCTTTGGTGTGACGCCCGATCAGGTCCAGAACGCGCTTTACACCGCCTATGGAACGCGGCAGGCCTCGACTATCTATACGCCGTCGAACGAATATCAGGTGATTCTCGAAGTCGAGCCGCAGTACCAGCGCAACCCCGAAGCGCTTTCGAAACTGTATGTGCGCTCTTCGAGGGGTGCGCTGGTTCCGCTCGACTCGGTGGTGAAAGTCACCCGGTCGGTCGGTCCACTGAGCGTGAGCCATTACGGACAGTTGCCCGCCTCGACGATTTCGTTCAACCTCGCGCCCGGCTTCGCCCTGGGCGACGCAGCCAATCGGATCGATGAGGTCATTCGCGATCTGCGCATGCCCCCAACGCTCGCGCCCATGTATCAGGGAACCGTACAGGCCTTCCAGGAATCGTTCAAGAACCTGACGATCCTGCTGATCGTCGCCATTCTGGTGATCTACATGGTGCTTGGGATGTTGTACGAGAGCTTCATCCACCCGATCACTATTCTTTCGGGCTTGCCTTCGGCTGTTTTCGGCGCCCTGCTGACATTGAAAATCTTCCATAAGGATCTCGATCTGTACGCCTTCGTCGGCCTGATCATGCTCTTCGGCGTGGTGAAGAAGAACGCGATCATGATGATCGATTTCGCCATCGAAGCCCAGCGCGTCGAGGGCAAGAATCCATTTGACGCCATCGTATCCGGCTGTATTCTGCGCTTCCGTCCGATCATGATGACGACCGTTGCGGCGCTCTTCGGCACGCTGCCCATCGCGCTTGGAAAAGGCGCCGGCGCCGATGCGCGCCAGCCGCTCGGCCTGGCGGTCGTCGGCGGATTGCTGTTCTCGCAGTTCATCACGCTCTACATCACGCCAGTCATTTACCTGTACCTCGAAGGCGCGGCGCGCCGTGTCGGCCGGATCCGGATCTGGCGGCGCCGTGCGGGCGCGGAACAACTGGCGGAGCCGGTGGCGCATTGAGTTGCGGATTCTGGCATTTGCAAGCCTGCTGGTCCTGATCATGACGGCGAGTTGCGGACCGGCACCCGCGCCGCCGAAAGCAGCTCAGCGGGATGAAACGAAAGAACCCTGGTACGGGCGGACTGTGGATCAGCTGGCCGCAGGTAATCGCGAAGCGTCCAGCCTGCTTAAGCGCGGCAAGGAAGATGATGCATCAGCTCTCGTCCAAAGCGGCGAGAAGCTCGCAATCCGCTTGTTGGCGGTGCCGAAACCGACGCTGCCAGCTATGGAGGCGGCATCCGATGTGGATGATCTCTACGGCCGGATGCTGCTCGCGAACGGGAACTACGGCTGGGCCAGGCTCTTCTTCCAGAAGAATCTGGCCCGCTGGAAAAACTGGACGCCGGAGACCTCGAACACCGAAGCGCGCCGGAAGGCGGCCGCTGCGGGAATCGCCGAGTGCGACAAGCATTTGTAGTGGTATGTACCGCTGACGTTCTCGCTACCGGCACCTTTTACTTCCAGCCTGGTACTCATATTCATAAACACGGTGGCGCAGACTGTCAGGCACGGCATTGCCTTTCAAATGGACTTTCACTCGCCGCGATCTCCCCACCTTCCGGCCAGGATCGCCGCCAGACAGCCAGCCCCGGCCGCTTGACCAGAATACGTCGCCGTAATTCTGAACGTGAGTACCAGGTTAGCGTTGGAACAGGATCCAGATCAGGTCTTCGGAAGGGTACGGGAGCACTGCAGTATCGGGGATCACTCGTGTCAGACGCTGCCACGCGGGCCGGCGAATTTGATCGTCGTTAACTTGATGTTCGATGAGCGATCGGGCGTGCCGCCATGTGACGCGCTTTGAAGGATGTCCACCTGCGATTCTGCGAAATCCAAACTGGCTGGCGAGCAGTTCAAGGCTGCGGCGGCTGAAATAATGCAGCACGCTTGGCGGATTGTACTCGTGCCAGCTTTTGCCGAACGCGCGCGCGGTGAGGCTTTGGTTGTCCCAGGTCTCGATGAGCCAGAAGCCATGTTCGCGAGTCAGGTCCGCGGCTTTTTGCAATGCGCGGCGCGGGTCGATGAAATGTCCGGCCACCTGGATCATGCTGACTAAATCGTATGAACGGGAAATGGCGAATGTTTCGAGAGAGGCGGTGTGGAGAGGGATATTCAGGGTTTCACGGCCATAACGCGACATCGTTTCGTTTGGCTCGATGCCTTCCACCTGCCAACCCTCGGCACGGAATCCGTCGCAGAGAAAACCGCCTGCCGCGCCGGCGTCAAGCAGATCACCGGGCGGCGCATACTGTTTGATCAGGCGCGCATATCGTTTGCCATGTTCCCGCAGAATGGCGGCTTCGCTGAGATAGTCGGGATAACCGGCGCCGCCGCCGAAGAAGTAGGTGTCCGCATACACAGCTGAGATGTGATTGTCAGGCGGACGCCACTCGGTGAATCGATGTCTGCAGTTGCCGCACTCGCGAATCTGGAATTCGGCCCGCACGCAGAAGACACGGCGTGTAGCAGCCTCGCAAACAGGGCACTCCAAGGTCACTAAAACCAGTCACCAAACCAAACCACTTAAAACCAGGGGGAATACAAGAGGGCTGTGCTACTCACCAGCCCCCTGCACGTCTACTTCGCTTTCGCTTGCCAGAACCCGAAGACGGCGCCGCTCGGATCGCTCAAAATGCTGATCGACCCCATGCCCATAACTTCGGTTACATCCTGCAGAACCTTCCCGCCCAGGGATTTTGCTTTGGCGGTAGAGGCTGCGATGTCGTCGACATTGATGTATGCCAGCCACATCGACGGCGCGCCCGGCATGGGATGTTTCATCATGCCGCCGCCAGTGCCCGATCCGACGCCAATCATGGTATAAGTGCCGTCACCCATCGGGATATCTTCCAGTTTCCAGTCCAGAAGCTTCCCGTAGAAAGTCTTCGCCTGCTCCAGATCCGTTGTGCTCAACTCGACGTGTACAAAGGGATTTGCCATTACATCTCCTTACTGATCACTATGACGGAGGAAGGTAGCGAAAATCGACAGTGAGCGAGTAAAAATCTGATTAAAAAGCGAGACCGCTAACCTATGACCGGCTTCTGCCAGGGTTTGTCGTGTTTGCCGCTGTCGCGTCCTTCGACGCGATCGTAGATATAAAGATTCGAAACGGTTCCGAGCGATTCGTTGTAAAGGCTCGTCAGGTTGAGAGCTTCTCGCAGATCTTCCTGGAAGTTCTGGATTTCCTTGAGTTCTTCCGCGAGAGCCGGTTTGCGCTTGCCGCTCGGAGTCGTGAAGAACTTCTGAAATCCCCCATCGGTGAGGGTGCCGATTTCATTTCCCATCACAACGCCGGCACGTTCGACCGCGCGCGGGACTTCGTCTTCTCCAGGCTCAAAGACCGCGGCGATGCCATTGCGTTCGATCCGGGTTTTGCCGGCGCCGCTGGAGTCGGTGCGAAATCCGGCTTTGCGCGCGGCTGTCAGATGATCTTCAAACGTCAGGTGCTTCGGGCGCTCGCGGCGAAAGAACATATGGGCAGCTTTGATTATAGACGGGGTCATTATAATTGCGGGCATGGTTTCTTCTCCGGTTGTTCTCTCGATCGATGAAGGGACCACCAGCGCGCGGGCGGCTCTGTACAACCGTGGCGGAGAACGCGTCGCGATGCAGGCCGTGCCGGTGGAATCGCGATTTCCGAAGCCGGGTTGGGTGGAACAGGATGCGCGCGACATCTGGCAATCGCAGATGTCTGTTGTTCGCGCCGTGCTGGAAACTGGCGGCGGTGCGACCGCCATCAAAGCCTGCGGGATTACCAACCAGCGGGAAACAACCATCGTCTGGGACCGCCGAACCGGTGACCCTGTCGCGCCCGCGATTGTCTGGCAGTGCCGCAGGACAGCCGAAATGTGCGCGGAACTGGCGCGATCGAACGATGTCGCGTGGATCGAGCGGAAAACCGGCCTCGTAATCGACGCCTATTTTTCCGCGAGCAAGATCCGTTGGATCCTCGAGAATGTGCCCGGTGCCCGAGAGAGGGCGGTGAATGGCGATGTTCTGTTCGGCACGGTCGATACGTGGCTGATATGGAATCTCACCAAAGGCGGTTCGCACGTTACCGACGTCACCAATGCCTCGCGTACGATGCTCATGGATCTCGCGACTGGTTCCTGGGATGACGATTTGTTGCGCGTCTTCGATATTCCACGCGCGATGCTGCCGCAGATTGCGCCGTCGTCTTGTCGCATTGGCGTTATCGGCGATGGGCTGCCGGGCGCGGGCATTCCGATCAGCGGCGTGGCGGGCGATCAGCAGGCAGCACTCGCCGGGCAGGCCTGCTTCCGAGCCGGGCTTTCGAAGAACACATACGGCACGGGATGCTTCGTGTTGACGCATGCCGGTGAGCGCGAGCCGCAATCTGCACATCGGCTGCTGGGAACACGCGCAGCGTCTCTCGATGATGGGGCGCGATTCGCGGTTGAGGGTAGCGTGTTCGTGGCTGGCGCGGTGGTCCAGTGGTTGCGGGATGGGCTTGGATTGATCCGTAGCGCGCGTGAATCCGAGGAGGTCGCGCTGAGCGTCCCCGATACTGGCGGCGTCTACATGGTCCCGGCGTTCGTGGGTCTCGGCGCGCCGTATTGGGACCCGAATGCGCGCGGTAACATCAGCGGCCTGACGCGATCAAGTAATAAAGCTCACATTGTGCGGGCGGCGCTCGAGAGCATAGCCTTTCAAAGCAAAGAGCTCATCGACGCGACGGAAGCCGACTCGGGCGAATCTGTGGCCGAATTACGCGTGGATGGAGGCGCGACGGTTAATAATTTCCTTATGCAATTCCAGGCGGATATTCTTGGAAAAATGGTGATCCGACCCGTGGATGTCGAGACGACGGCGCTCGGCGCGGCATATCTGGCAGGCATCGCGGAGACGATCTGGTCGGGTCCGGAAGAGGTCGAAAGCTTCTGGCGAATTGAGCGATCTTTTGAGCCGGCGATGCCGCCCGACCGGAGACTCGAATTAATAAACGGCTGGCAAAAAGCGGTGATACGCGCGAGGTCTGACTTACAATAGATACTTGGCACTGCGAACGCTGTTTCTGAATCCACCTTCTTTCGAGGGCTTCGACGGGGGCGCCAGCTCGCGCTGGCCCGCATCGAGAGAAATCGAATCTTACTGGTATCCGGTGTGGCTCTGCTATCCCGCGGGTATGCTTCCCGACAGTAAGGTGGTGGACGCCCCGCCGCACAAGATATCGATCGAACAAACTGTCGCGATGGCGCGCGATTTCGAATTACTCGTGCTCTTTACGTCGACTCCCGGTTTCGAAGTCGACTGCAGAATCGCGGAGATGATGAAGCAGTCGAATCCGAAGATGAAAGTGTGTTTCGTCGGGCCTCCGGTGACCGTGGAGCCTGAGAAGACACTGCAGGCGAGCAAGGCCATCGATTTCATAATTCGGCGGGAATTCGATTATCAAATCGTCGATTATGCGAACGGCAAGCCGATTGAAGAAATTCCCGGCGCGAGTTTCCGAAAGGATGGCGCGATCGTAAACAACCCGGAGGCGCCGTCGATCGAAAATCTCGACGCGCTGCCGTGGGTCACGAAGGTTTACAAGCGCGACCTCGATATCCGGAATTACAACGTTCCGTTTCTGTTGAATCCGTTCCTCTCGATGTATACGTCGCGCGGCTGTCCGGCGATGTGCACCTTCTGTCTGTGGCCGCAAACGCACTCGGGGCATCGCTGGAGGCTGCGGTCGAGCGACGATATCCGGGACGAAGTAAAATACGCGCTCGAAGCGTTCCCGCATTTGAAGGAAATATTCTTCGACGACGACACGTTCAATTACCGCAAAGATCGGACGATCGAGTTGTGCGCGAAGTTGAAGCCGCTGAACTTCACCTGGTCGTGCACGTCGCGCGTTACAACAGACTATGACACGTTGAAGGCGATGAAGGACGCGGGATGCCGCCTTTTAATCGTGGGCTATGAGTCAGGCGATGCGCAAATCCTCAAGAACATCAAGAAGGGCGCGACCATCGATATGGCCGAGCGCTTCACAGCGAATTGCAAGAAGCTCGGGCTTGTGATCCACGGCGATTTCATCGTCGGGTTGCCGGGTGAGACGCGCGAGAGCATTCGCAAAACCATCGACTTTGCGAAGAAGCTGGATAACGAAACGATTCAGGTTTCGATCGCGCATCCGTATCCGGGCACTGAGTTCTATCAATACGCCGAGAAGAACAATCTCATTTCCATTGGGAATATCGTTGACGAACGCGGCAACCAGCTTCCGAAGGTCGTTTACGAGAACCTGAACGAAGCCGAGTTGATGGATTGGGTGGAACGCTTCTACAGCGAGTATTACTTCCGGCCGCGCGTAGTATGGCGCATGGTCAGTAAAGTGATTTTCAATTCGCACGACCGCAGGCGGCTCACCAAGGAAGCACGCGAATACATGGCGCTGCGGGCGCGGCGAAAGAAGTTCATCTCGGAGCAGCGGCAGCAGACAGCCGTTTCGGCTAATGCCGGAGACTAGGGATCTCACAGGCAGAATACGTCTGTTCACCATCCTTACGATCCTCAGCAACGTCGCCGGAAATTCGTTTCTGACAAAAGGAATGCAGCAATTGGGCGGCGTGGGCAATTCGCCGCTCGCTCTGATTGAGGCGCTGTTCCATCCGCTGGTCGCGCTTGGGGTATTACTGCTGATTGTCTGGACGCTGACCCACATGGCGCTTCTTAGCTGGGCGGATTTGAGTTACGTGATGCCCGTCACAGCGATGGGCTATGTGGTGACCGCATTCGCGGCGCGGCTGTTCCTGGGCGAGAACGTGTCGAGCATGCGGTGGGTGGGGATTGTACTGGTCACCGCGGGCGTAACACTGGTGGGTCGAACCGCTGGCGCGACGAATTCTTTGTCAGAGTCCGTCATCGAAGGAACTTCCAGATGAAGTGGGTATTGGTGCTGATGGTGATTTGCGCCACGACAGTCGGCGATGTCTTCCGGTCACTCGGTATGCGCCAGCATGAGATTCACGATTTCCGGCTGGGCGCCATCGGCAGCGCGCTCGGAATGGTCGCCCGCAATTCATACGTGATTATTTCGACCTGCGCGATGGCAGTGTCGTTCTTTTCGTTCATGAAGCTCGTGTCGATTGCGCCCATGAGCTTCGCGGTGCCGATGTCCGCCGCGACTTTCATTCCGGAAACCGTGCTGGCTCGCGTCGTTCTCAAGGAACAGGTGGATTGGCGGCGCTGGACAGGGATCGGGCTGATCCTGATGGGCGTGGTTTTTATCTCGCAGTGAACATCGCCGGCGATGCGGCCGCGCTGCTGGTTGCCTGCGGCGCTGCGTACAATATGCTGGCGATCGCGGGGGCCGTTCGATTCCGCCGGCGGCAAGTGCCGACCGGATTTAACCCCCCGGTGTCGATTCTCAAAGCGGTGCGCGGACGCGACGCGCACTTCTTCGAGGCCATCCGGTCGCACGCGGAACAGGAATATCCGGAGTTTGAATTAATCTTCGGAACGGCTGATCCGAACGATTCGGCCCTTGCCGATATCGCGCGTCTGCAGGCCGAATTTCCAAACGTGCCGATTCGGGTGGCGCACACGGAAAACGACGCGCCCAATGGCAAGGTCGGCTCGCTCGAGATTCTCGCAAAGGAAGCCCGTCACGATGTGCTGCTGGTGAATGACGGAGACATTCGCGTGGAAGCCGGCTATCTCGCGCGCGTGGTCGGTCCGCTGGCGGATGAGCGCACCGGTCTGGTGACATGCCTTTATCGAGGGCGCGGCTCATCGATCGCATCGCGCGCGGAAGCGCTGGGGATTTCAACCGAGTTCGCACCGAGCGTGCTGGTGGCGCGACTGGTCTCCGATGGTGGATTCGCGCTGGGTTCAACGATGGTTTTCCGCGCCGCCGACCTGCAGGCGATCGGCGGGTTCGCGGCGATACGGGAATACCTTGCGGACGACTATCAACTCGGCGCGCGGATCGCACGTTTGGGAAAACGGGTTGTTCTTTCGGACACAATAGTTGAAACGAACCTGGGAACCGCCTCGTGGCGAGGCGTTTGGAAGCACCAGATGCGATGGTCGCGGACAATCCGCGTCTCACGGCCGGCAGGCTACTTCGGATACGTCGTTACGCAATCCACATTTTGGTGCATCGTCGCCGCGGCCCTTGGAGAGTGGCGCCTGGCGGCGACCGGTTTGGTGATCCGGCTCGTTGCGGCCGTAGCGGCAATGGCGGCTCTGCACGACCTGACCATTGCGCGAGTGCTGCTGGCGCCGCTGCGGGACATGTTCGGAGTGGCGGTCTGGGCGGCGGGAATGGTGGGACGCGAAGTGGAGTGGCGCGGCCTCCGATTCCGGCTGCATTCCGACGGCCGCATACAGCCGCTGTGAGGCACCACTCGCGGCGCACTTCGCGAACGCACTCGTCGGGATCCGTCGTTTCGAGGATTACGGACGTGCCGCCGCAGGCCGCGGCAAGCAGCATAAGCAGCTTTCGGTCCACGCGGTCCATCCGGACCGTCTGCCGGCGGCAACCCCGAACCAGCCCGAGTGGTAATGCCGGTTCGAGAATCCGTTGGAGTTTCGGGTCGGTCGACAGAGCCAAAGGGTCTGCAACGTAACAGCCAAAGATGGCCTGGTACCCCTGATATGGCCTAGTACCCTGATCATGATTCCCGGTTGATTGACCGCTCGTAAGGAACGGGTCTGCCTGTATACTTGGTCAGCTAAACTCCGCCGGAAATTTGACTAACTGACAATGTGGCGAGGGCATTCGGCAACGGAAGAAGGATATTTTGAAACTGGCAGCAATCGCTTTATTAGCGGCGTCAAGCATGATGGCGGCAACAGTAACTCTTGAGATGGATGAAGTAACTCCCACACAGCCGATTGATGGTTTAAAGGTGAGCAAGGGCGGCATCGATTTCACCTTCAGCGATCCTGGTGGGACCCAGCAATATGACTTCGTAGTACCGGGAACTCAGCTCTACCTGTCGAATCCGGGTATTGCCGGCGGTGTGGAGCCGTTTGGCGTTACCTTTTCCGTGCCGGTTTACAGCATTCAGTTTGGGATGGCCGAAACTTCGCTGGTCCCGCTGACGGGCGTTGGCGTGAAGCTGTTTGACGGCGCTACGCAGGTCTATTCAACGACATTCGATCTCCTCGACACCGGGCACCCGGCTGTGGAGAACCTGTTCACGTGGGCGGCGGATGCCGATGTCGGTCCGGTCACTGGGCTGGAGATCGATCCGGCACCAATCGACGATCCGCTGGTCGGCCCTGACGGTTCGGTCCTTCTGGCTGGTATCGACAACCTGACGGTGACAGACACCGCTCCGGAACCCGGCAGCCTGTCTCTTTCGCTTCTCGTAGCGGGGGCGGGGATCTTGTTCCGAAGGCGACAGCGGATCTCTCACAGTTAACGCCGCCGCTTCTGGTTCACAGCCCACGCGGCAATGATGACGACACTTCCGCTCTCCGCCATGCGTTGAAGGCGGTTCCGGCTGAGATTCACACCTTCTGTGTGCGGCTTGCCTCCCGAAAACTCGCCCCCGCGGTTCAATCCTTTCGAACACACAGGTTTGGCAGATTCTGCGCCGCGTCCGCGCATATACTTGGAATCGACTGGAGGTCGAGATGCAGTTTTCAAATCTCATTTTCGTGGCAAGCCTTGCGTTGTTATTGACATTGCCCACCGGACAAGCGACGGCCCAATCCACGGGCGGCAAATCGGCAAAGAACCTTGCATGGAAGGTGCCTCGGAACCCCGATGGCCATCCGGATTTCCAGGGCGTTTGGGCGAACAATAGCGCCACGCCGCTCGAACGGCCGAAGATCGTGGAGGGCCGGGCCTATCTGACCGGCGAGGAAGTCGCAGCTCTGAAGAAGAAAGCATCCGAGCTCTTCGACAACGGTAACTCCGACGCCGCCTTTTTCGACCAGGTGTTCGAAGCCGTCCTGGCCAATGTGAAGGGCGCCAGGACTGGTTTCAAGAGCACCGACGGGGGGACAGGCGACTATAGTTCCGTCTGGACCGAGTCACGGGATTGGGACAATCGAACGTCGCTGATCACCGACCCGGCCGACGGGCGACTGCCGCCGCCAGCCGCACAGGCGCTCGAAACGCAACGGGCGCGGCTCGCCGCCCCCAGAGGGTTGCCGGCCGGTCCCGAGGACCGGTCGTTAAGCGAGCGGTGCGTAACTTATGGCACTCCGCAGCTGGTGGCCGGGTATCAGAGCTACCGCCGGATTGTGCAGTCGCCGGGAACGTTCGCGATTATGACCGAGATGATCCACGACACTCGCGTAATTCCGCTGGATGGGCAGCCGCACTTGCCGTCGAACGTTCAGATGTGGGATGGCGATGCGCGGGGGCATTGGGACGGCGATACGCTTGTGGTCGATTCGACCAACTTCAAGCCGGGCGCGTTCCGCAACGTCTCAACAGACAAGCTGCACGTCGTGGAGCGGTTCACCCGCACAAGCCCGGAGACGCTTGAGTGGGTAGTCACGATTGACGATCCCGGAGCGTGGACCAGGCCGTGGACCGCGAAGATTCTTTTGCGGCGCGAAGACAAGGCCGTCTTTGAGTATGCGTGCCACGAAGGAAATTACGCACTGGCGGATATTCTGGCGGGGGCGCGACGCGAAGAGGCACAGCAGCAGCGGTCCGCCCCTCGATAATCGCGCCCTGGCCGGACGCTACGTCACCACAACAGCTTCTTCAAACTGAATTGCGTTTGACGCGCGTTGCCCACAATTGTCGTGATCTGGCCGGCGGTAGCGTTCGGAGTTGCTTGATAGTTCGTAAAGATCAACCCCGCATTGAACGCGGCGTGTTCCTCTGATCGCGCGGAATAAGGCCGGGGATGACTTCCGCGCCACGGCCATGATTCGCGCCATCCGCTGCGAATCGGCATCGCCGGTCTTCATTGAATGAGTACAGTCGGACCTACCTCGTCGTCGAGTTCGTAAACCTGTCCCTCTGATCCGCCCAGCAAATGCTGCCCGACTTCGCGGTGGACACGCCTGCCCAGTTCCTTCCAATAGGGGGAAAGCGGCTTGCTCGTGTCCACGTAGCGTTTGCGCGCGTGGGCGAGGGAGACCTGCAACTTGAACGCGATCCACCCTGTAAGGAGATTCGTTATTCCTCTTGAATCCACCAGCCGAGAACATGCGTGAGACTGAACTTTCCGACCTCGACATTTTCGTTCGTGAGGATGAGGGAGCCCTCCGCGGCGTTGAGGGACTTCTTCTCGTTGACGGCGTCGGCCTTGATAGGGGCGGGCGTGCCACTGCCCCTCACCAGGACGTAGACGACTTGAAATCAGCGATCCTGGAAATCTCATACAAGCATGCGCGGGATGGAGCTTGCCTCGGCCATAGCCTCGCCGGGTGAGATTGCATCAGGGCGGGATCTGGGTGGAGGACGCAATTTCCGGCCCGCGCGTTATCTTCGAGGCCAGACCTTCTTCGAGGGCCAGACCTTCAAGGTGCCGGTTGCGGCCGATTCAGGTTCTGGCGCATACTTGCACGAGACAATCCAGCAAAAACAGCAGGAGGATTACATGGCACAATCGTTCACCAGGCTGGGCAGTGCGGTAAGAATCGCAGGCATCTTTATCTGCGGGGCCGGGATGATGTCGATATCGGCCGTACCGGCGCGCGCGCAGGCTTTCGCCGACCTGAAGGCCGCTCTCGTCGACTACTCCAGGGCGGAGATCACGCCCCACAAAACCTGCGAAGCAATCGGCAAGTTCAAGTCGAAGAGCATTGCAACGATCGCGGCGATGACGGTACCTGCAGCCGGCGCGGCTCCGGCGCACTGCCGGGTCACGGGCTTACTATCCCCTGAGATTGCGTTCGAAGTAAGCCTGCCAGCGAAATGGAATGGCCGTTTCTACATGATTGGCAATGGCGGGCTCGCCGGCGAGGCAATGGACGATCCGGGGCGTGTAGCACAGCGCAACGCCGCGCTCCAGTTCGGCTTCGCATTCGCGCAGACGAACACAGGCCATGATGCGCGCAAGGAACCGAGCGGAACCTTCGTCGTCAACAACCCGCAAAAAGCCGTCGACTACGCATGGCGCGCCGTTCACCTGACCGCTTTGACTACGAAAGACATCACGAAAGAGTATTACGGTAAGTCCGTCTCTCATGCTTACTGGAACTCGTGCTCCAACGGCGGAAGGCAGGGGCTCCTCGAGGCGCAGCGCTTTCCGAACGACTTCGACGGCATCATAGCGAATGCCCCATGGGTCGATCAGACAGGCTTTACCATTGGCGCCATGTGGAACCAGAAGGCGCTGAGCGAGGCCCCGGTTACACCTGCGAAACTCGCGCTCGTCGGTCGTAAAGTGATGGAGAAATGCGACGCGATCGATGGTCTGAAAGATGGCCTGATCGACGACCCGCGCAAATGCAGCTTCGATCCGGTGCGCGACGTTCCGACCTGCACTGCGGGCGACGCTACCCCAAACGGAGCCGGCCCGGACTGTCTCACGGCCGCGGAGGCGGCAGCAATCGCGAAGGTTTACAGCGGGCCGCAGAGTAACGGCAAGCCCTTTTTCCCCGGTTACATGCCAGGCAGCGAGGGCGTGATTCCCGGGCCCAACGGCGCCGGCATGAGCGGGTGGATGAACCTCATCGCCTCCGCGCAGCCGGGAGCCAAACCAGCCGACTTCAACCTCGCCGAAGGAATCATGCGATTCCTCGTATTCAAACCGCCCATGCCGGATTATGACTACAAGACTTTCGACTATGATCG